>JAAUOP010000221.1 GCA_012034805.1 Synechococcales cyanobacterium CRU_2_2
ATCGGACTGATATTCTCAAACCGACGGAATTCGGCGCAGGGGGCAGCGCTGTTTGTCACGGGATATCGGTTGGCGCTGATTATTACAGGGGCGATCGCCTTCATCCTCGCGGATCGATTGCCTTGGAATCAGGTCTATGGGCTACTCGCTCTGTTCATGGGCCTTGGGGTCTTCGCGACCCTATTTGCGCCCGAGCCCGAGCAGCAGTCGGCCCCGCTCAGTCTCAACCAAGCCGTGGTGCAGCCCTTCCGAGAATTCTTTCAGCGGCTCGGGGTTGTGGGGGGCGTCACGGTGTTGGTGTTTGTCGTGCTCTATCGGTTTGGCGATGCCCTCCTCAGCAATATGGCGACGCCCTTCTTGTTGGAGACGGGCTATAGCCAGAGTGCCATTGGCGCGATTCAAGGCGGCATGGGTATTGTCGCGACGATCGTGGGCACCTTGGTCGGCGGCAGCCTCTTTAGTCGCCTAGGGGTGAATAAATCACTCTGGGTGTTTGGCGGGTTGCAGGCGCTGAGCAATTTGGCCTATTGGCTGCTGTCGCTGGTGGGCAAGAACGATCTGGCCTTGGTCTTGACGATTAACGTTGAAAATTTTTGCGGCGGCCTCGCTACGGCTGGCTTTCTAGGCTTCATGATGAGCCTGTGCAATCCCAAGTTTTCGGCGACTCAGTTTGCTTTGCTGTCCAGTTTGATGGCCGTCAGTCGAGACATTTTGGTCGCGCCTGCGGGCAAAATTGCCGAGGCAACGGGCTGGAGTCCGTTCTTTTTGATTACGATCGCGGCAGCGATACCCGGATTGGCATTACTGCCGGTGTTTGCCCCCTGGAATGGCCAACCAATCAGCATGGCGTCAGAGGAGCCGCCGTCATGAGCGGTTTATTTCAGCCTCCCACACGATAGCAGGACGCCGCTTGGCTTGGAATTGTTCGATGGCCCAGTCACTTTATGACTATCGCTGGATTAAATCTAGAGATTAAAGGGTTCTTCCATGAGTTCATCCAACGTGATAGATTCATAAATCTCATCGATCGCGCAGCCGAAACCTAGGCTTTCCAAGCGAAATTGGCTACCGGCTTCATAGTCAATATATTGCCAAGTTCCATCCAAATTTCGTCGATATACTTCAATGATGACTTCATTAGGGCTGACTAAAACATATTCTTGAAGTGTCTCAATCGACTGATACTCCCGGAGTTTTCTACCGCGATCGGTAGATTCTGTACCGGGAGATAGCACTTCTACAATCACCTTAGGGTATCGAAAAAGTGTTGTTGCCATCTTGTCCCGATCGTCACAAGTCACGACCAAATCCGGATATCGATACCGTCGTCGAATTTGAACTTTCACATCCGAAACATTGATTTTGCAACCGCTTGATCTGACATGGGGTGCCAGAAGTAATAGTAAACTGACGGCTAAATCGTTGTGGGCGATCGTGCCACCGGCCATGGCGATCGCGGTGCCGTTGACGTATTCGTAACGAAGTTCCTGGGTCTTTTCCCAGTCCAAGAATTGTTCCGGCGTCATGCGGGGTTGGGGTTCCTGCAAAGCAACCATCGTCAATTCCTCCCTCAAGATTTTGCTTGAGAAAATGATCGCTTCCATCATAGCGAAACGAGTGGGCAGACGGATT
The DNA here is from genome assembly GCA_012034805.1 of Synechococcales cyanobacterium CRU_2_2. Taxonomy (GTDB): domain Bacteria; phylum Cyanobacteriota; class Cyanobacteriia; order PCC-9006; family JAAUQQ01; genus JAAUOP01. Next base: position 1,633 of record JAAUOP010000221.1, read on the forward strand.
GCAGTGCATTCTAGCCGCCCAAGGCCGCTGTAATCCAAGCCTGAATCGTGGGAATCAATGCGTCTAGGGCAATTTCTTGCTTCTCGCCATTGGCCCGTTGCACCACTTCGACTTTGCCATCGGCCAGCGATCGCCCCGTCACCACTCGGTACGGAATCCCAATCAACTCCGCATCGGCAAACTTCACCCCCGCTCGCCCTGGTCGGTCGTCCAACAGCGTTTCGATTCCTGCTGCGTTCATCTCGGCGTAAAGCTTTTCTGCAGCGGCAAACTGGTCGGTGTCTTTGATATTGGGGACAACGATAATGGCGTGGTAGGGGGCGATCGCCACGGGCCAAATAATGCCATTTTCGTCGTGGGATTGCTCCACTGCCGCCTGGGCGACGCGAGAGACTCCCACGCCATAACAGCCCATCCACAAAGGTTTGGGCTTGCCGTCTTCATCCATAAACGTCGCACCCATGGCCTGGGAATATTTGAGGCCAAGCTGGAAAATATGACCCGCTTCGATGCCTCGGGCAGTTTGGAGAATTTGGCTGGGGTCATGGAGGGCGCGATCGCCCGCCTTGGCAATGCGCAAATCCAGTTGGATTTTGGGCCGTTCAAACGGATTGCCCCAGTTGCCACCCACGGTGTGAAAACCGGTTTGATTGGAGCCTGTAACAAAGTTCTTGAGTTCTGCGGCAGTGGGATCAACCAGACGCAAAAATTGAGGTGCCACGTCCTTCTTTTGAGCAATGTAGTCGTCGCCCAGATCCGGTGCCAGGTAGCCCAAGGGCAACGGCTTAGCCGCCCACTTTTGCTGGGCTACTTCATCGGGAACCGTCAACGAAATCAGCGTTGTGGCGCTGTAGTTTTTGGCTTGGCGAGTGAGTTCGTTGGTGATTTTAACCTCGTTGACATCTTGGTCACCGCGAATGCTGACCAGCACCAACACCGTCATGCCATTGTCATAAATCGCTTGATAGAGAACGTTTTTAACGATTTGTGTGGGAGAGCAATTGAGCAATTCGGCGAGGGAGACGATCGTCGGTGTATTGGGCGTTTCTAGGGTTTGATACGCGTCAAAACGAGAGGGCTCAGCCTCAACCGGTAATGAAGTTGCCTTTTCAACATTGGCGGAATACTGATTGTCTACGGTGTAGAGAATCTCGTCCTCACCCGCTTCTGCCAAGATCATGAATTCTTGAGACGCAGAGCCGCCGATCGCCCCGGAATCCGCTTGCACCGGGCGAAACTTGAGACCACAGCGTCGAAACATATTCGTATAAGCTTGATCCATCGCTGCGTAGGCTTCCCGCAGGCTGTCCTCGCTTGAATGGAACGAGTAACCATCCTTCATGATGAACTCGCGCCCGCGCATGAGGCCGAACCGAGGACGGATTTCGTCACGGAATTTGCTTTGAATTTGGTACAGATTGACGGGCAACTGCCGGTAGGAGCCGATCAGATCTCGGGCGATCGCCGTAATCACCTCCTCATGGGTTGGCCCCAAACCCAGCTCGCGACCCTGGCGATCGGTCAGGGTAAACATAATCCCCTCGGCCTTGGTGTACATGTCCCAGCGGCCCGATTCTTGCCACAATTCCGCAGGTTGGATCTGGGGCAACATGCACTCGAGCGCCCCGGTTTTGTCCATTTCTTCGCGGACAATCTGCGACACCTTGCGCAGCACCCGCCACATCAGCGGCAAATAGGCATAAATACCACTGCCAATCCGCCGGATATAGCCCGCCCGCACCAGCAGCTTGTGACTGGGGATCTCTGCCTCTGCGGGGTCTTCGCGCAGGGTGACCAGGAGCATCTTGGACAGTCGCATGGTTGGGGTAATCCTTGGATTTTGACAGGAATTTTGACGGGAATGTGAACGAGATCTCTTGCTAGCCTAACTGGTGGGGGTTGACGGGGGCAACCTCGGAATACGAGCTGCTTATTTTATTTCTGATTTAGGCTGCGAGGCTTGTGGGGTTTGCAATATTCATCACCGACGAAGCTGGGCAGCTGGGCAGCTGTACGAACTCAATGCTAATCAATCCCCAGAAAGCCGGTTTCTTCGAGTCGCGATCGCCCCTCGTCCGTTTTCAGCAGCGCCGCATAGGCTTCCCCTGCCCTTTGGCCTGGGCCCCCATCTTGCTTGACCACCACATACAACGTATCAATCAATGGGTCAGGATATCCCTGACTGCGCAATGTGGCCAAATTCACCTGGGGGCGTGGGGCTGGACATCGGTCGATGGCCGAGCGGGATTGGTAGGGATCTAGATCTCCCGAAGGCGTCGCCAACAACAAGACTTTGATTTGACATTGCGGCACCAGCATCGCCGCCGTGTTCACATAAAAGCCTCCTGGGGTCTGGGCGAGTGCCTGAATCGCCCGTTGGGGCGTCGCGACAATCGTCAGATTCTGGGAACGACATTGATCGCCGAGGGAAGGCTTGGTGCGTGACTCCGTCGCGCGATCGAAAATCTGGATGGGCAAATCGGGGCCACCCACGCTTTTCCAGTTTGTGATGATGCCCGTGCAAATGTCTTCTGTTTCCGCCAGGGTTAAAGCGTCCCTTGGCAACTGCAAACTGGGGTGAACCGCCACGACCTTGAAGCTCCGGGCGACTGGAATTGACTTCAGATTGGGGTCGGGAGTCGTCAGGTTCGCGAAATCACCCATCTCTTTGAGCAGTCGCGACGACTGCAAAAAGTCAATTTTTCCACTCGCCAGCATCTCAGCTCCCGCTGCGGAACCAGGGGTGCGATCGCCCTCGGGATGAACATACTGGAGTTGAAACTGTGGCAGTTGCTCTTGGATTTCATGATCCACTCCACCGGATTCCTTACGAATCGGTGCCCAGGTTGTACTGCCACCATACCGAAACAACCCGTCAGGGACATCCGGCACATCCACAAAACGGGCGTAAACATCTGCTGAGCTCGATTTTAGATGATGCCCCCAGGCCCAGACTCCGACCAAACCCAGGGGGAACAGGAGCAGCGTGATCCACTTCGATATTCGATTCAAACGAAAATTGTTCCGGGCTAATGCTGGCGCAGCCTCAATGGGAGCCGGGGGAGCCAACACTGACCCAGCCTGCACCTGAGTCTGGGGCCAGCGCAGTTCAGGAGCCGCCGCATTTTGACAGAGCACCGGCAACCAAGAGGCGCAGGGAAACTCGTGCTCCACCCCCTCCTTCAACTGTTCGCGGGCTGTGCGCATGGCTCTAGGCAAAGGCTCTCCCTTACCCAAGGCTGACAGAAAATAGCCCAAGAACAGCTGAGCAACATCATCCGGCACCAGCTCTCGCATGACAACAGCGTAGGGCAACTGCGCTTGGCCCAATTGCTGGGCCAGCTCCATACCGTCGCAGGAGTTCAAAATCGCGAGGGTCAAACCATTTTGAACCGCTTGCTTGAGCCCTCGGGACAGCTCGCTGAAAGAAAGCGCATCTGTGTCGTTAAGTCCAATCTGGCCCCCCGCATCACCGCTACTGTGCCCTGCGAAGAACAAGATACCCCAAGACTGATCCCGCAGCGCCTCATTGAAGATCTGGCGTTTCGGTTGCTTGAGCAACGTTACCTCTGCCTGGGGGAGTTTATCGAGCCATTGCAGATCGGCTTGAGCGTTGATCTGGTCGCTATTACCTAGCACTGCCAAAATCTTCACCGGAGCCTGAAACGACGGCTTTACAAGTATCTTAGGCGTGTGGCTCACAGCAAAATCAAACTTATTATCATCATCATCAAGCAGCGACCACAGCTCCCAGGGAAAACGCTGAAGCAGCAGGTCATCGGTCTGCAAACGACCTGGGCAGGCTGTTTCGCCACTCGGTGGATTTGCATCTGGAGTCTGAGTACCGCAGGCTGGTCTAGCCAGCTCAGTAACTGACCTTTGAACGCTGTGGCGGCATCCCGACAATCTTGGATTTTGGAAACATTTAGAACTTGATCCACCACGATAATGCGGCTTCTCGGCCAAGGAGGTCACTTTGGAGCCAACGTCGATAGCAGCCGATCCACTGTCGGTAGGCCGGCTCAAGT
>JAAUOP010000222.1 GCA_012034805.1 Synechococcales cyanobacterium CRU_2_2
AGGCTTCTTTTGTGGCAAAGTAGGCAGCGTGGGGGCCGCCATAGCCCAAAGGCACGCCAAAGCGTTGCGTGCTGCCCACCGCCACATCAGCTCCAAATTCTCCTGGTGGCTTTAGTAAGGTAAGAGCTATTAGATCGGCAGCTACGATCGCGAGTCCGCCAACGACATGAATGCGATCGATGCAGTCGCTATAGTCATAAATTTTGCCATCGGTGGCTGGATATTGCAGCAGTGCGCCAAACACGGAGCGATCGAACTCAAAGATTGTATGGTCACCTATTACTACATCGATTCCTAGAGGCTCTGCCCTAGTTTGGACAATGGCAATCGTTTGGGGATGGCAGGCAGCGGAGACGAAAAACCTTGTGCTTACCGTGGCATCCTTACCCTTTTGGCTGTGTGCTAAGGACCACGCCATTGTCATGGCTTCGGCGGCGGCTGTACCTTCATCAAGTAAAGATGCATTGGCAATTTCCAACCCCGTTAGGTCGATCGCCATAGTCTGGAAATTCAACAGGGCTTCGAGGCGACCCTGAGCAATTTCGGCTTGATAGGGGGTGTATTGCGTATACCAACCAGGATTCTCCAGAATGTTGCGCTGGATTACGGGTGGCGTGATGCAATTGTAGTAACCAGTACCAATAAAAGAGCGAAATACCTGATTTTTAGAGGCGATCGCTTTTAATTCCTCTAGCAGTTCGCGCTCACCACGACGATCGCCTAGTTGCAAGGGTTGTTTTTGCCGAATTGATGGCGGTACTGCTCGATCGATTAATGCATCCAGGGAATCAAATCCCATCTTTGCCAGCATTTGCTTAACTTCCTCAAGGTTTGGCCCAATATGCCTGTGGATAAATGTGTCAGTGGGGGCAAATGCATCTACATGTTTGGGTTCTGCGGATAGGTGCTGGTTGCTTTGATGTCCATTAAGCTGCGCTGGCGCGTCAAGGTTAGGACTATTACTAGTCACGGAGGTCAAAGGTTCCAACATAGTTCGTGATTGGTGATAGTTGCTAAAGTGTTTGGGTGACTGGAGAAATCGCCAAAGCTTACTTTCGGCATAGCAGATTCCCCTTTTAGCTACTATAGCAATGCTGACTGCTTTATATGTGGCGATCGTTACTGCTATTGGTTAATTAGGTTATGCCATCAGGTATTTGAGCGCGATCGCAATTTTCTGTAAACCTACATTTGTTCAACCTAGCACTCTAAAATGCAGGGGAAAGTGAAATAAGTCATGCCAATTTTGGGAGGGACGATCGCAATTTTGGTTATGGAAAAGCGCGCCCTCACCTATAACTCTGATTTAGCTTGGTTATTAAGCTGAAATCACATCTTTTCGCATAGTGGTTACTGCTGAAGAGCCGATCAGGTTGCGCAGATATCCGTATTTGCGCGTTCGCACAGGCTTAAAACCCAAACGCTCATAAAGCCGTCGGGCATCAGGGTTTGTGTCTGTGACATCCAATACTACGGCATGAAATTGATTTTGCTGGGTAATCTCAAAAACAGACTGCAAAGTGAGGTGCCAATACCCTTGCCACGCACAGAAGTATCAACAACTATAACATTGATAAACATTTCTTGGGGGAGAATTTGGGTGGCAAATAGATTAAAGAGAAGATAAACCAGTAGCCCACGTAGAAAACCAAGTTCTTGGGTAAAGTGCGATCGCTTAAACCGAAAGAAAGGACGATTTTCGTATTGCAGTCCGACAAATCCCACGAGTCGCCCTTGCCGTAGTGCCATTAAAGCTAGCTCCAGATCTAAACTCTGCTCCAACAGCGCAATACCTTTCTGCTGAGAGCCAACTAGAAGCTCCATCTGGGAGCAAAACCCCTCGTAGCAAATGATTGCTGCTTGATGACGCAGCTCTTCTGGTATGCCAAGCTTGATTTCTATATGACTATCTGGATTATCCACTGGTATATCTCTTTAGGTGCTTATCTAATGAATAGGTTTGATGCAACCCATTTCAGGAGGTTAAGTTTATTGTTGAAAGGAGGGAAGCGTAGTGGTAGATCTGGGAAAGGTAACTTATGCATGATGCTCTTACGGTGCGAAAAGGTGTCAAAACCTGCTTTGCCGTGATAGCTCCCCATACCGCTTTCACCAACACCGCCAAACGGTAGCGCAGGATAGATGATATGTGAAATTGTATCGTTGATACAGCCACCGCCGAATGATATTTCCTGAATTACTCTGGTTTGATTGTCGCGATTAGTCGAAAAGAAGTAAAGTGCCAAAGGCTTTGGTCGAGACTGGATAAAGGCGATCGCTTCGCTAAGATCCTCATACTCCAGAATGGGCAGTATGGGGCCGAATATTTCATCGGTCATAATTTTGCTATGGGGCGATACGCGATCGATTACCGTAGGTGCAATGTAGCGTTGTGCGGCATCGATCTCACCACCAATAACGATCTCTGCCTCTGTCCCACCTTCGTCTAGCAGTCCCACCAATCGGGCAAACTGCCGATCGTTAATGATGCGTGCGTAGTCAGGGCTAAGTCGTGGATCTGCGCCGTAAAATTCTCGCACGGCATTGCCAATTTGCTCGATCGACTCTGCCTTAATCGCTTTGGGAACCATAAGATAATCTGGTGCTACACAGGTTTGACCAGCATTGAGAAACTTGCCCCAGACAATTCTTTTGGCCGCTAAATTTAGGTCGCATTCTCGATCGACTAAACAGGGAGATTTACCTCCCAACTCCAGCGTAACGGGTGTGAGATGTTTAGCAGCCGCTTCCAATACGATTCTACCTACATTAGTACTGCCCGATAAAAGATGCGATCGAATTTCTCGGCAAGTAATGCTTGATTCGTTTCAATGCCACCTTCGACAACGGAGATAAACCCTGGATGGAACTGCTCGCTGATAATTTGGGCAATTAACTGCGAAGTATATGGAGCGCTTTCTGACGGTTTGACGATCGCACAATTACCAGCTGCGATCGCATTAACTAAGGGAACGAGCGCCAGTTGAAAGGGATAATTCCAGGGTGCAATGATCAGGGCGACACCGAGCGGTTCGGGCTGAATATAGGCACTGGATGGAAACTGCTCGATCGGGGTTTTGACCGATTTTGGTTTGGCCCAGGATTTCAGTTGTTTGATCGCGAGTGTGATTTCCGACAGCGACGCGATTTCAAAATAACCCTCAAACTCCGATCGGCCCAAATCCGCTTTGACCGCAGCGAGGACGCCATCCTGATTTGCCAGAATGACCTGTTTCAGCTTGGCTAACTGGGCTAGCCGAAAATCGAGGCTTTTGGTTTGTCCGGTGCGGAAGAAGTCGCGCTGTCTTTGGACGATCGTGGGGATGCCGGTGGCGGTTTGGGTGGTCATGGGGGCTGAATTTGGGTTGTGGACTTATTGTAACCGGGAACCCAGTTGCTTGGGCGATCGGGGTGAATTCACAATCACCTCGACTTCATTCTGCGCGATTTTATCCACATAGTTGACCCGCACCTCCTCGACTAATTCATTCAGTAAGGTTTGAATCTCATCGAGACTTTTACCCGATTGCAATTCCTGCACCAATACTTTACCAAAATTGCGAATGAGTTGACTCACCAGTTCGGCTGCGACTTTGTCTTCCAGTGCCACGATCAATGCCTGATAGGCTCCTTCAGTGGCGGTGGTGATTAATTGCTGATTGACTTGATTTGGGACATTGCCGACAAAGGGGACGGATTTGAGGATGCCGTAGCCGGGGGTTTGCTCCAGCACCGCTTCGATCGGGTGGCGGAGTAGGGCTTCGATGTCGGGTTTGATTTTGGGGAGGACTTGGTAAACCGTAAGTTTTAGCGTTTGGCTCACCAATTCCTGAAGTTCGTCTTTTTCGTTCAAATCTTTGTATGGTTTGTCGATCGCGCTCAGCAGTTGCTTGGCTAAACCGCCTTGTTTGAGTGCCACCTGCACTTGGCCCAAGGATTCATTCAAAACGGCTTGGGTCAGTTCACCCGCAATGTTTGAGACAAAGCCTTGGGTCGCCTGATCGCGCAGCCGATCGAGTCGAATTAGTTTTGCCTGATCGAGTCGAATCATCACCGGAAAAATTCGCAAGAATCGCCAGAACGGCATGAGAAAAATCAGGTCATACCATCGCCACAAAATCGCATCAATCCACTTAATCCGCGATCGGCGACTAATCAAAAAACTCCGACATAACAATTCAAAGGCAAACAGCGCCACAAACGGAGTATCCAGTACGAAAAACAAACTGGTGGGTTCACCGTTCTCGCCGATCGAGCGGTAATAGTTTGTTTCAATTAACTGCTGAATATCATCTTTGAAAAACTTCAGTTCTGGCTGTACGCCTTTTTGTTTCAGATAATCCGCCGTCCAAAATTGCTCAAAGGCTTTGCGAGAAGAGGCTTCGGGATTGTCTTTGGTGAAAACGCGATCGCGCATCCGATTTTTGATTTTTTCTAGGGTGCCGCTTTTGTTGGCGGCGCTGAAGGGATTGGTGTCTACCATTTCGACGCTGCGCTGGCGCAAGGTTTCAAGCTGCTGTGCGACTTGGGGCGAATCGATGCCAAATTGTTGGAGATCGGTTTCGAGTTGTTGGACGGTTTTGACGTATTTTTGGGTGTCGCGGTGGGGTTCGATTCCCTTGATTGGGTCATAGAGTGGCGTGATGTCGGGCAATGGCAGAGGAATGCGCCAACTGGCCACCTGCACCGATCGTTGCAGCCAAAAATTGCGCCAGGGCACGTAGGTCATATCAAACGCCACCAAGCCCAAATTCGCAGCGGCAATCAATGCCATGATCCGCTCATACCAAAGATTTCGCTGATTTGCTGCCACGGTTTGCCGCTCCCGATCGTCCACGCGCAATATTCTCTCTCAGCATATCCTAAGCCAATTTGAGCAACGACACCACATAGGCCCGATCGCCCGTTTTCAGCGGCATCGCTTCGACCTGGCAAGTCAGTTCCTTGCCGCCCCAAACAAAGGTCTCAGTCCCAATTTGCGCGATACCTGTGTCGTCGGCTTGGCTGATCAGAGAATCCGGCCCGATCGATTTATCCTTGGGAATATAGCCACCTTGCCAGTGGGAATTGGTTTTGCTCCACTGAATTCGCAGTTTGGGCTGGGCTTGGCGGGGATCGCGGCGAATTTCGGTGGGTTTGAGCGCGTGATGCCACAGCACGAGCGCATAGCCCGCATCGGTCAAATCCAACATCCGCCGCAAGGTCGCCACCAGCGAAGTTTGGTAAAGCAGCGCCAGCTTCCGGGCCGCCGCCAGGGAAACGCCGAGGTTGGCCAAGCGATCGCCGAAGCTCGATCGGGGCATCAATAGTTCCGCCGCCCCTGCATCACAGAGCTGTTCCTTCCGTGCCTCGGCCCAGCTCGGCAAGCCCAATTCCTGTTGCACATCGCTTTGGACATCGAACAGCAATTCGACCAGTTCATGGCCTTCGGTAAAACGCTGCCGCACGATCGGGTCATTCTCCTTAATCAGAATCACGCCCTTGTAGCTATCAAGCAAAATCCCCTGCTGCTGATCCAACGGCACCCGCAGCGGCTCCGGAATGCAAAATCGCTGATAAATCTTGCCCAAATCCACGGGCAATTCATCCCCCAACCCAGCCTCCTCCCGCAAAAATCCACATAGGCGAAACATCAGCCTCGCTTTGGAGTGAACCA
>JAAUOP010000079.1 GCA_012034805.1 Synechococcales cyanobacterium CRU_2_2
TTTGGCGTTTTTGGCCCCGGAATTGGGAGTGTGCCTTGGGCGATCGCCCAGTTGAGCGCCACCTGGGCCGGGGTTTTGTTGTGAGTTTGGGCGATCGCCTTCAGCTCGCTCAACAACGGCTCTAGCTTTTGTAAACCGGCTTTGCTAAATCTCGGATCCAGTCGCCGAGCCCCCACCGGTTGCGAATAGTGCTCGGCGCTATATTTGCCCGTCAGTAGCCCTGGGCCAGCGGACTGTAGGCCAAAATCGTCACCCCTAGTTCCCGCGCGACCTCGAGTACACCGTTGGTTTCGATTTGCCGAGCGAGCAGAGAATATTGCATTTGATTAACCGCCAACGGCACGCCAAAATCCGCCAGATAGCCGTGGGCCTTTTTCATTTGCTCAGCTGAATAGTTGCTCACTCCCACCGACTGAATCCGCCCCCGCTTAAATTCCTGGGCCAGCGCCTCCATAAGCTTGCGCTGGCCCATCAAAAATCCAATGGCCAATGAACTTGATACAGCGCCACCGACGTCACCCCCAATCGGGTCAAACTGGCGGTTAACGCCTCAGAGACTGCACTGGAGCCAAACCGCCAGGGCAGCGGAAAATATTTGGTGGCAATTTGCACAGGAACATCGGACTGAGCTATCAATCTGCCCAAAATTCGCTCTGACTCGCCTAGACCATAGACCTCAGCCGTGTCGAAGAAGGTGATACTGGCAGCGATCGCCGCCTCAAAGGCCGCCTTCAGCTCCGCCTCCCCATACTGATTGCCATAGCCCCAAAATAACTTGTCGCCCCAGGCCCAGGTGCCAATCCCGAGAGCGCTTACCCTCGGGCCTGTCGAACCCAATGTGATTGTTTGTACACTGGAGCTGGGATTATGTATTGCTTGCTCGGAATTCATAGCGGTTTGACTGACTCTGATGGATAACGCTGATGGATAACGGGTGGAGAATGCCGTGGGTCGAGAACTGGGTTCAGAACCGGCCAGACTCCTCTTTATTTTTAACGGTATTTTTATGATGAGGTCAGATATGGAATTGCAACGCCCCCCCATGGGGAATTCTCTACAGCGTTTGATTCGCAGCCGAGGGTTCGTCTGGGTGAATGGAATCACGCTCGGCTTACTCGGTTCCCTGGCGCTTTATGCCCGCTTGTTTAGCAAAGGGCCAGGGTTTTCTCGGCTGTTTGCCGACCCTTATACCAATAGCCATTTTATTTATTTGGGTCTGTTGACCAATCTGTCGGAGGTGATGTGGTGTGTTGCCCTGGCGATTTGTTGGTTTAGTTTTGGGGTGGTGCGATCGCTCCGCCCAGGCCGTCCCTCCGACTGGTTCTTGGTGGCGACCGCATTGGTGATTTCTGTCCTACTACTCGACGATATCCAACGGGTCACCCTGGTACTCACCTATGGCTTGGGCTTACCCAAACTTTTCAGCTATGGTTGCTATGCCCTCATGCTCGCGGCTTACGCCTGGACTTTTCGGCGACACATCCGACGCCATACGCCCTACCACCTGCTCCTGATTACGCTGGCTTGTTTCCTGGTTTCTGGTCTGACGGATTTGGTCGATGCCCGCCTACACCTGACCCAGGCCGAAGGCCCGACTTCGATGCTGGAGGACGGCACGAAGCTCGTGGGGTTGCTGAACTTGGTTTTGTTTTGTTGGAAACTGGGGCAGCAAGAAATTATCGAGGCGGTGCAGGGTCAATCCTCAAAGTAACGCCAAAGAATAATGCCAAAGTTTGATTGCTGTTCTTTTGCAAGTTAATGGGGCTGGATGTTTCAAACGACGCGCCGTCGGCTTGCGCTCTGGTATACCGCTGTGACAGCGGTGCTAATTTTGCTGTTTGCCAGCGGATTTTATGTGTATGTTCGCAGCACGTTGATTGAGCGAGTGGACGATACGCTCAGCCACATTGTGGAGGTGGTGGAGCGATCGCTTGTGATCGAGTCCACCGAAGACGGCCTCATCTGGAGCGTTGATGGCCAGCCCACCCTGCAGGTCAACGTCGAAGCCAGCTTTCGCAACAACATCACCGACGACGATGACGACCATATCGATATCGAATGGTTTGATCCCGAGGGCAAACTGCGCTGGTCTACGTTTGATGCGCCGCTAAATCTGCCGCTTCATCCCGGCAAAAAAGGTGAAACGGTTCCGGTCAGCGAGCAGCGCTATGGCGAACCGGTGATCCTGCGCCAGCTCACCGACCGGATGCAGCAGGGTCGGCAGGTACTGGGCTATTTGCGTGTCAGCCATCCCTGGTTCGAAGTCTCCAGGCCAACCCGCCGATTGTTGTTGGACTTGTTGGCTTGGACGGCGCTGATGATCTCGGGGGTAGGCACGATTGGCTGGCTGCTGTCGGGGTTGGCCATGGAGCCGGTGCGGGCTTCTTACCAGCGGCTTAAGCAGTTTACGGCGGATGCCTCCCACGAATTGCGCAATCCGATCGCCATGATCCAAACCAACGTGCAGGCAGCCTTGGTGGATGAGGCGATCGCCCCCCAGGAGCGTCAGCAATTGCAAGTGGTGGAGCGGCTGACCCGGCGTTTGGGCCGCCTGGTGGACGATTTGCTGTTTTTGGCCCGCCAGGACAGTGGCATGGTGCAGCCCCAGCGGGAGCCCGTGCCCCTGGACGGGGTGCTGACGGAGGTGGTGGAGGAGCAAATGATCGGGGCGCTGGAGAAGTCGGTTGATTTGGAATTGTTGTTTGAGGCGCTAGAACCCGAATGGGTCACTGTAATGGGCGATCGCGACCAACTCGCCCGACTGTTTACCAATTTGATCAGCAATGCCATTCAGTACACCCCCCCCGAGGGCCAGGTGCGCATTCAGCTGGCCCAGGCGAGCGAGGCGCGATCCTACGGAGCCTGGCCCAGCCAGTCGCGGGGACGGGCGGTGCCGGTGGTGGTGGTGCGGGTAGAAGATTCTGGCGTGGGGATTCCGCCGGAAGCCGTTGAGCTCTTGTTTGAGCGGTTTTATCGGATAGATCCGGCCCGTGCCCGCCAAGCGGGTGCCGATCCGGCGATGGGCTCGGGGTTGGGGTTGGCGATCGCCCAGGCGATCGTCGAGCAGCATCGCGGCCAAATTCAGGTGCTTAGCCCCGCCCAGGGCGGATCAACTTTTGTGGTGACGCTGCCAGTGGGGGCACTCTAGCCTCAGCGGCTTGCGCATGGTTCTCCCCTGGGATCTGCATGTTTCCATCCTAGCGCGGTGCTCGAATGACGCCTAAGACTAATGCCTAAGACTGACGCCTAAGACTGATGCCTAAGACCGGAGCGCAGCGCCGAGCAACTGGCCCTGGCGACCCACCGATCGCATCAGCCCCCAGCGCACATCATTGGGCGCGCGGCCAAACATGCCCAGCATCGCCTGGATCAGCTCGGGCGTCGAAAGGGTGTCGGCCAAAAACTGGCTCCAGTGGGCCTGGGGCATTGTAAAAAAGGTTTCAAAGTGATGATTGAGCCGGGTTTCTTCGAACCCCATCAGGGCTTCCAGGCCGAAAAGGTAGAGATAGTGTTTGCGGAGGCGATCGCGATCCCAAAGCGCCTGCCACCCCGCCTGGGCAACGACTTGGGGGGAAGCCTTCGGATCTTGGAGGGCTTGGGCGATCGCCGTTGCCAACCCCGGCCCCCGCCGCAACAAGCCCCCGACCATATACCCCGAGGCCGGATGCACCATGCTCGCCGCCCCGCCAAAGCCAACCACCGCCTGGGTGAGATCGGGCAGCGGCACATTCATCGGAAACAGACAGCGCTCGACATGCTGCACCTCAGAAACCTCAATCCCCCGAGCGGCTAACCGGCGCTGCAGCCGCTTTTCGAGTACCTCAAATGCCATCGCCGGGGCGTGGGCTAGCGAAGTTTCCTCAACAAAATAAATCCCCTCACCAAAATCCATTTCGTAGGAAAAAGTCGGTGGCTGTTGCCGCCGCTCCTCTGGGCTGAGATGCTCTGCCCGGTAGTCCATCAAAACAAACTGCCCCGGCTCCACCGGTGGTGCAGAAAAGCGACCGACAATCCCGTAGGCCGCTTGATAGGCAATGTTTTGCTTCGGTGGACGTTTGACCAAGCTTGGAAAGTGACCACTAGTATCAATCACGACTCGAGCATCCAGGTGGGTGCCATCGGCGAGTTGGAGGTTGGAACCCTGGGGCCGGTGTTCAATCCCCGTGGCTTTGCCCCGGTGCCAGGTTGTCGTGCGCGCGCGATCGAGCAAAGCCTGCTGAAACTTTGCCTTCGAGAACACCCCGTACTCCCGCCGGAGCGGCAGGACTTCTGGGCCAAAATAGGCCACGCTATTTTGCCAGCGGTGTTCCAGCAAATCCGTTAAACCCAGCCCCTCAAGCTCGTCCACCCAAATGCCATAGGTGTTTGGCCAAGCCGTCGTCGGAGGCTCCGGTGCCAGCCCTGCGACCTTAAGGCCGCGATCGCAAAGTTCCGCCGCGATTAGCAATCCGGCGGGGCCGCTCCCTAGTACTAGCGCGTCAAACACGGCGATCGCTCCTCTCTAGAAAAAATCAAAAACACAAGCCCAAAAACACAAGCCCAAAAACACGATCTCAGAAACTCGAACTCATCTCATCCATACCCCAGCTTAAAGATTGCTCAAAGCTGCGGCAATCCCCCTGGGCTCCTCTCTACGTGACTGATAGCGTAATTGGACACAGCCTTTATTCCGGAACTCAGCCCCGCAGACTTGATTCATTCAGTAACCCACCCCACTCACTCGTCTCAGAAACAACGAGCTGCGGGTTTCGTCTTGATTCTGGCCCCCTCACCCCGTATCCGTCCGCCATCCCTCTATTTGATTGTAGGAAATAAGTGTCATGGCCCAGCCCACCGCTCAAGAGCAATACATGCTCGAGCTGATCAACCGTGCCCGCGCCAACCCCAACACCGAAGTCGCGCGGTTTGGCATTGGTCTCAACGACGGAATCGCGGCAGGCAGCAGCATTTCCACCAGCGCCAAGCAGCCCCTCGTCTTCAACGAAAAGCTGATCGATTCAGCTCGGGGACACAGCGCTTGGATGCTGAGCACGAACCAGTTTTCCCACACCGGAGTCGGCGGCAGCAATTCTCAAACCCGGATCGTCCAGGCGGGCTACAGCTTCTTCGGCGGCGGCAGTTCCGGCGAAAACTTGGCTTGGCAAGGCACCTCCGGCCCCGTTGATGCCACGGCCTTTATTGCCAGCGAACACGAGAGCCTCGTCCGCAGCCCCGGCCACCGCGCCAATATTTTCGGAGATGGGTACAAGGAAATCGGCATCGGAGCCCTCACCGGTATCTTCCAGAACTACAACTCCCTCGTCACCACCCAAAACTTCGCCAACTCGGGCAGCGGCGCTGTGTTCCTGACGGGGGTCGCGTTTAACGATGCGGTCATCAGTGACGACTTTTACACTGTGGGCGAAGGCTTAGGCGGTGTTCGCGTTGATGCCGTAAGCGCCGCCGGTCAGCGGGCCGCGACGGTGACCTACGGTTCTGGCGGCTACGGTTTGGCCGCTGCTCCTGGAACGTATTCTGTGTTCTTCTCAGGCGGTGCGCTCGGGACGCAGATTGTGCGCAAGCAAGCGACCATGGGCAACCAAAACGTCAAGCTAGATCTCGAGTTTGGCCCCAATGCAGCTGCACAGACGACGTTTGATCCCCTGCAGTACGGCGCTTCCCACGCAGATTTGCTGCGGGCCTTTGGCGTCAATACGGGGGCGTTGTTTGAGCATTACCTGAGTGCAGGAATTCGGGAGGGGCGATCGCCCGATAGCTTTGACGAAGTACGCTACCTGGCCTCCAATGCAGACTTGATGGGTGCGTTTGGCACTGATTTTCAGGCAGCAACCCGGCATTATATTCAGTATGGGGCGGCTGAGGGGCGATCGCTCACTGGCTTCGACGGTGCCCAATATCTCGCTTCCTACAGTGATTTGCGCGGTGTATTTGGCAATAATGTGGCGCTAGCCACTCAGCACTACGTGCAGCACGGGGCTCGGGAGGTGCGATCGGCCGACCTGTTCGATGAGGCGCGCTACTTAGCTTCCAATGGTGACCTGATTCAGGCGTTTCGGTACAACCTAGAAGCAGCGACGCAGCATTATTTGTCCTATGGTGCATCAGAGGGGCGATCGACCACTGCTTTTAATGCCAACAACTACCTGAACCGCTACAGCGACCTACGCGCCGCCTTCGGCAACAACACCCAAGCCGTTACGCGCCACTTCATTGAATTTGGCTACACCGAAGGCCGCTCTGCGTAGTCTCCCGTGTGGCTTGTCCTTGGCCCGCCTGGCTCCAGTAACACCAAACGCTCAAGCATCTTTCAAGATACCTGAGCGTTTAGCATTGTCGAATGATGACCTCAAACCTAAATTAGGAAGCGGGTGCAGGTGCGACTGCAGGGCGACTTTCATCCCGACCATATGCCAAGTAGTGCCAAACGGCGGTACGATTCGTTGAAATTCCGGCCTCACCCAAGTCGGGATTGTTACCTCTGTAATAACTCACATCAAAAACGTTGGAGGACTTACGACCGTCGCCCAGGCCAAATGCTTGAAAGTGGCTGAAAAGCTGGGTATTTTGTGTCAAACCTGCACTTGCGAGATCCCCATTATTTGCTTATAAAAGCCGACATTGAAAACTGAGGAACTGAGTCTCCCTTCGGAGGCTCCGTATTGAACGAAGTGATTGAATAGTTTGGGGTCGGTGTTGAGGCCTGCCCTAGAAAGCTCAGGGTTAAAGAGGTTGTAATTGTCAGAGTTGAAGACCACAGAAAACTTTCGATTTTCATTGATGCCATAAATGGTCAGGTGGTTGAAGATCTTCTCCTTATCTTGTGAAAAGGCTTGAGCGACATCACCGTTAGCATAGCCATAAAATCCCAGATCCACATAGGGCGATACTAAACGCCCCTCTGATACCCCAAAGTCATCCATATGCTTTAGAGCACGCTCGCGATTGTTGTTGAATGCCTGAGCTACGTCGGTGTTTGCAGACAAATAAAAGTTGATGTCCACAAATGGCGAGAAGCTCCTACCCTCAGCTACGCCAAAGTTGCTTAAGTGACCATACACCTGAGCATTCGTGGTGAGACCAGCTGCAGCCAAGTCACCATTGATCTGCTTGTAGTAACTGAGGTCTGCATAGGCAGAGAATCGACGGCCTTCTGCAAGTCCAAAGGTGCTGAAATGGCTTCCCAGCTGGGATATGCTTGTTACACCAGCGCTTGCCAAGTCTGGATTTGCGGCGGCGTAGTACTGAGCATCAAAAAGATCGATAGTCATAAGTAGTTCAAATACCTTTGGTTGGCTTAGAGCAATGCTGTTCGGAAGAACGGCCATCAATGCTCAGTGTGATGAGCAGAACGCGCGAATCAAATCTAGTAGGTAGGATACCCAAAAATCATATAAAGCTATTCATGATGACTGGGTTAGTCTTAATTTTTACATTAAAGTGCAGTACTGTACTTTAATGTAAAATCTTTGTGAAGGACCCTGTCGGCGTGAAGAATCCTGTCGGCTCACGATGTTTGACCTAGAGCAATTTCTGGTATCGCAAGAGATTCGGTATTGCAAGAGATTTATGACATGAGACTGCACCGGATCAGATGCATTAACCCTATCCGTTTCCAGGGATCCCTTCGAACGGAGTGAATAAACTCGCGTGCAAGGCCGACGTAGAGTTCCTTCTTCACTCTAAACCTTACTAGGTGAGGTAGCTCCGAAAAGTCTGGGTGATTTAGCATTTTCATCCAAATCCAATAGACTTCCTGCCAGGCATGATTGCCAGCTTGAGAATTTCGAGCTGTTTCCTGCTCCCTGTGAACTCTAAATGTTGAGAGGGGCTCACTCACGAACGCTACCTGATAAGTTTGCATGATCCGAAACCACATTTCTAGATCTGGCAGTTGCTGGAAGAAGGGATCGAAAATGCCAATTGCATCGAAGACCTGCTTTGAGATCAAGGTGTTGGTCGGTTCTCCAATCTTATTGTAGGGAACTTTTACTAATGCAGGATCCTTCAGGAGATCTAAACCTTGCTGCACAGAGTTTAAATGGCTCCAGCTAAGATGCAAACCTCTTAGGCTGCTAGCGTAGCCTAAGTCATCATCAATCTTTAAGTAACGCGGACTAAAAACGAGGCCGATGCCCGGATCCGCCTCTGCTGCTGTAACTAGCCTCTGGATACACGTGCTTTCTAGATAATCATCCTGAAACAAAAATTTGATATATTTCCCTGCCGCTTGTCTAATGCAAAAATTCCAATTCTCTACTGGACCGAGCCGTCCGTGTGCATAAATTCGAATAGGATGGGCTGAGTATTGAAACGCGATATCCAGAGTCTTATCTTGAGATCCATCATCTGAAACGATGACTTCTATGGATAAGTAAGTTTGAATAGAAATACTTTCTAGCGCATACGCTAGAAAGTTGGAGCCGTTATAAGTTGGAATACAAACGCTAACTAGAGGAGGGGACATCTCCAACAGGTTCATGCCAAAAATTCACAGGTTTGAATCGAAACCACTTTCCTGAAAGGAAAATCTTCATAAGCCATCTTACCACGCCAAAGATTGTGGCCGAGGGGCGATAAATAGAATGTTTCCAAGTCTTCTTTTAGAAGAAACATTAAGTTTTCATAGTCATTTTCTAACTGAGTATCAGAATAGCGTTGGTCGGATAGATGTTTTTGGTGTTTAAGAACATGCTTAACCATCTCCTCATGACCTTCTGTACCATTGCCCTGAATGACGTCATCAATACAATGAATGGAGGCTCCACCTTTCTTGAGGAACATAGATATGGCGTGAAACACATCGGAGATACTGTGTAATGGTATGTGTTCGATGACAGAAATGGAATAAACTGCGTCAAAGGAGCCAGCATCAAAATAGTCGATCTGCGAACTGAATAAATCTTTGATGATCTTCACGTGGGGGAACTGAGTCACATATTGATCGTATTCACTTGTCGGTCCATTGCCGGTGCCCTCGTAGGGATCAATCAGGGTGACATCATAACCAAGTTCTGATAACAGCCCTGCGACTAGCGGGATGCCACCGCCAATTTCCAAAAGCTTGCTACCGATAGGAACATTGCTCAGTAAGGCTTTTACTGTCCATGCTCTCTGAACGTTCTTTAGGTCTCCGTTGAGGAAGCAGACCTGTGGCAGGTTCTCGGCGCTATCACAAAAGTCACGAACTGTAGCATAACCTAACCTCTGCCTGTGTTCGCTGGCATTAACATACCTATCAAGAAGAAGATCTCTTGTGTGCTGATTCAGTAGTACGACAGGCTGCATTGCGATCTTTTCTTTGATTTTATTGGTGGATTTCTCGATCTTCTGGAAAAAGGACTCGTAGAATGATTTTAACATTTTACACTGATGACTCCAGCTCAAATATTCATGAGTGAATCTTATAGCGCCATCGCTAATTTTCTGAGATAAACACACATCCCCGTGTAACAGCTTGACATGTTCCAAGATATTTAAAGAATCTACCTTTTCAAGAACGATCGCATTTTCTAGGTGGGTAAGGACGCAACCGATGTTAGTTTTAGGTAAAATGACAGGCTTCCCCATAGCCAAAAACTCAGGCAATTTAGAAGGAAATCTGTATTCGTTAAATGGATCGACTTTTCCAGGTTGAACCAATATGTCAGCAAGGCTTAGAAGCTTGGATAGTTGAGTTCTTTCTACATAACCCAATTCAATGCAATAGGAATCGAGCCAGGTTTTACCGTCTTCCAAGAAATCACAAAAATCATGCCCCGTCCGAATTAGCTTGGTGGGATATCCTTCGCGATTCAATAGCCCAATTGCTAGGTAAAGACTACGAACTTCGTGGGCATTAACTGGATGAACATTGCCCGTGTAACAAAGAACAATATCTTTTGAACGAATCCGCAGCTCTTTACGTAGTTTTGCATCGGCCTCCTGTGGAAAAAACAATTCTCCATCGGAACCCGGCCATAGAACAACACTGGGGATTGAACATGGAACGAATTCTCTAAGTTTTTCAATAATTATGGTTGCCCCTGAAGCAGATTCTAAAAAAGTGCGATAGTTTCTAGGATGAGACAATGTTTCGGAAACTTCTAAATCCTGTTCTTGGGCTAAATCTACAAAGGGTCTTCCTAAGAATTTTTCTAGGATATGCTCTTCATTGTCCTCTAGGTGAATAACTAATTTAAAGTCATAGAGCTGACGAAGATTCTCACAAAAAATTCTAATGTTTTCCCGAGGCGTCCAGCAATGAACTAAATCAGGTTCTTTTCCGTTAACAAATTTGTGTGGAATTTGCTCGATCTGTGAAAACTCTAGAATTTGATATCGAGGCGATGACAAAATTGAAATAGTTTCTAAATGCCTAGGAACGGCAACTACACAATCCATTCCTAGCTCAATCAGTCCATTTGCAAAGTGATGAACATGAACAGCACTATTCGAGGAAAAGTCATGGTAAAGGACAAATAAAATATTCATAGCTTATTGAACTTTTATGCTGTAGTCATATTTTTTGAGATCGAAATTTGGGTTGTAGTATGGATCTCCACCAATAATATAGTCTTCAAATTGATCTAAAAGTAGTAGGCGATCGCCCCAATCATAATAATCCTTACGGGTCTTGGATTCGTGGTGAATCAATACTGCTCTAGGCGTAAAGATATTGGTTTTCCCTCTAGTCGTGAGCTTTAGGCACAAATCAACATCTTGATAGTGCGTAAAAAAATGCTCGTTGAAGCCACCGACTTCTTCAAAGTCAGTGCGCTTTACCATTAGGCAAGCAGCGGTCACTGCTGACACTTCTCGGGCGCAGCAAAGAGAGCCAGCATAGCCATCGCTATCGGCGGGAAAGTCACGCATGATATGGTCGGCGGTTCCTCGAAATCCCATGACACACCCCGCATGCTGAACTGTGCGATCGGGAAAGAGAAGTAGAGCCCCTACAGCTCCGATAGAATCTTGCTCTGCGTAATAGAGCATGTGCTCTAGCCAATTAGTCGTGATGACCTCAGTGTCATTGTTGAGAAAAACCAGGTATTCACCCTGAGCATCTGCTACACCGATGTTATTTGCACGGGAGTAGTTAAAAGGATTTGACAGGGGAACACACTTCAGGTTACGGGTCTCTACATGGGTTTCTATAATACTGAGGGCGCGTCTGTCCGTGGTCTCATTATCAACCAGAATGACTTCGAAATTCGGGTAGGAAGATGTCTTAAACAGACTGTTCAAACAGCGTTCCAGGTAATCTGGTGCATCCTTGCTGGGAATAATGATGCTGATGAGTGGGTAGGTTGTCTTTTCCATCGGAGGAACAATTTTTAGGCGATGGAAGCCCATGGCCTCTGCTTGGCCTGGTAGACCTAGACGTTTGAGGTGCTCGTTGACAGCAAGTTGCTGGAGCTGTTCAATTTTTTTGCTTTTAGCGTTGACATCACCGGAAATGCTGCCCGAAATTTTGCGCCAATGATAAAGAATTTGGGGGACATGACCGATCTTCGCTGTTTTCTCTGAGAGGCGCAGTACCAAGTCGTAGTCTTGAACGCCATCAAAATCACTACGGACACCGCCAACAGTCTCTGCCAGTTCCTTGCGAACCCCCAGTAAGTGGCCCACATACATAACACCCCGAAAATATTCTGGTGACCAGCTCGGTTTGTAGAACGGCTCAACATAGCGTTTCCCAGAAAAGTCGATCTTGTCCTCATCGGAATAGACAATATCGAAGCCTTCGTCAAGTTTGCCGACAAGGATTTCGAGGGAACTGGGAGTGAGGGTATCGTCGTGGTCGAGGAAGCAGATGTATTCGCCGGTGGCGATCGCCATCGCTTGGTTTGTTGCTGCACTGATACCGCCAGATTCTGCCAAAACCACCTTCACTTGAGGATGCAATTCTGCAAACTGCTGTAACAGTTCTCGCAGCTCTTCATGCTGGGAACCATCGTCTACGATGCACCATTCCCAAGCATCATAGGTTTGGTTCAGTACGCTAAGGGCTGTTTCGAGGAACCAATCAAGGGAAGAATTCCACGTCGGCGTGAGGATACTGATTCTGGGTGGGTGGGTGGAGCGGGCTGAAATCTGAGGAGGACTGAATGAGGCAATGGCTTCTATAAAAATCTGAGGAGTAATGCCAGTTCTAGCTAACAGCTCCTTGTGCGGGCTGCTCAAAACTTGCTCTTGAACTTTTGTCGTGAGCTTGAGGAATTTACGCTTAATGGTGGGCAATCTCAGTTTTTGCTTGAGCTTGCTGGGGATTGATTTAAGGGTATTTTTGTTGATAGGTCTACCCATAATCCGACTGAGCCAGCGCTGGCCTTTTTTGAGCATAAAGTAGGTTGCTGGAATGCCTTCTCCCTGCCGCAAGGCTTCTCGCTGTTGATGAAAATAAAATCTTTCAATCTCTATATTTCGAAAGGTTTCCGCTAAGTGCTGACGTACCTCGCTAACTTCCACTTCATAGCCTTTATCACGTTGGACTAGCTCCGACCGATGAGCCTCATGTAAGTGGTTTAATTTCTCTTGATGGCTTTGTCTTTCTAACTCGATATTTTTAAGTGCTTCACTAAAATGATGTTGAAGCTGCTGAAATTCGCCATCCTTCACTACCAGAAGCTTCTGATAGCGAGTGCTTTCATTCTCAAGCTCAATATTCTGCTGGCAAAGATTTACAATTCGCTGATTACTCTCTTCAAGTCGAGACTGTGTTGATTGTAGTTGGGCTTTGACTTTTAGAAGCTCTTCTTGAAAATATCTCAATTTTAAGGTGGATTCTTCCAAATCATTGACTGCTCCTTTGAACAACGCTTTCATACTTTGCAGTCTATTCTCTAGAGGCTCAGGCATAGCTTTTACAATAAATTGAAGTACATCACTGTTCTCCTCTGCAAGAATCTGATTGATTAAAAATGGATCAAACTCTACTTTGTTAACTGTTGGAATCCACGGGCCTAGAAAAATATCACTCTTAGTTGTCCTCCATTCATCTATTAAATACCCTGTCGAGGTAAGCATCTTTTGGATGCTATCACGAGTAAAAAATCTTAAATGTGTTTCATCGAGAATGCCAAACTCCTCATAGTTAAACTCACCTTTTAAGAGCGAAAGTCGTACCGCTCCATGGGCAACATTTGGAATAGAAACAACAATGTAACCATCTGGATTGATTAAACTTTTAACTTCTTGTAAAATCTTCCATGGATTACGCAAATGCTCCAGCACATCTCCAAACACTGCCACGTCAAAAGATTCTCCATGAAGAATGTCAAGGACTGAGGTGAAGTCCAAATCAGCAACAACGACTTTGCGACAGTATTTCTCGGAAACTTTAGCTGCTTCAGGGTTAATCTCAACGCCTGTAATTGTGCAGCCATTTTGCTGCAAAAGAGAGGCAAGGTAACCTGTTGCACAACCAAAGTCAACAACCTTTTTGTCCTTCCCAACTAAGCGGATAACTTGTTTTAAACTAGTATTTTCATCAAGACTGTCCTCGACAAGACCTTCAGCAGATGGATAGTTTTTAACCCAATCTTTATCCATAAATCTTCTCGACCTCCATTTGGTGATTGTCTTCTAACTCTAACTTTTGGATATCAACCAACATCGGATGATCAATCAAGGCATGAACATTTTTCCCCGTATCGGGCGGCAAAACTTGAAAAACGATAGCATTGTCAACCCAGTCAAAGGTAACTGAGTTGTAACTTTCTGCGCCCGCAACTGTTAGGCTATAGGAGCCAGGTCTTAGAGGCAGCTTGAATTTAAAACTGACTACTACTGTCTGGCTGTTTGCAACAGGGCCAATAGGCATACCCTCTTCTAAGGTATTACTTCCAATCACTTCGTTGCCATTCTTGTCACAAACAAAAAAACCAATAATACAACTATCAAGGTTTGTATAAGCACGTAGGTGAGTGATAATTGCCACTTCTTCTCCAAAGGCAAATACGGGGTCTTTACTGGCTCTTTCACCATGGCCATTGAAAACTCTGATTTCCTCTATTCTCGCTTTACCACTTCCTATTCTTTGACTCTTTTCCTGGGAATGAGACTTCTCTCTTGAAACGATACTTGTATCTGTGTATTCTTCTGGTGACACCTCTCCTACGACAGCATTTAAATCGTTATTACCATTACGTTGCTCGATCTCTAGCTCAATTTCAGTCATTAACCTCAAATAATCAGTTGTAATTTGATTTGGATTCCCGACTCTTTGAATAACTCCATCATGAATCATAATGGCTGAGTTGCAGAGCGTTTTGATCGCGCCTGCATCATGAGAGACAAAAAGTGTCGTCACACCGGAATCCATTAACTTCCGAATACGCCTCATACAGCGATGTTGAAACGAAACGTCTCCAACAGCAAGAGCTTCGTCCACTATTAATATTTCAGGCGAAACATTGACCGCAACGGCAAAAGCTAGTCTTACGAACATCCCACTTGAATAAGTTTTAACGGGTTGTTCGATAAAATCTCCAATATCTGCAAAGCTAATGATTTCATCTAGCTTATCTTCAATCTCTTGTTTTCTTAAGCCGAGCAATTGACCATTGAAAAAAATATTTTCAATGCCGGTGAACTCAGGATTAAAACCACTGCCCAATTCCAACAACGCGGAGACTCTACCATGCACTTGAACAGTTCCTGTAGTAGGTGTTAAGGTTCCTGCAATGATCTGAAGCAGCGTACTTTTTCCTGAACCGTTACGCCCTAGAATGCCAACGGTCTTACCCTTGGGAATTGATAGGTTAATGTCTTTTAATGCCCAAAACTCTTGAGCATGACTGTGATTGGCAAAGAAAAGCTCTTTGAGGCGATCGCTTGGATGATGATATCGCTTAAAACACTTAGAAATATTTTGGAGTGAAATAGCAATATCGTTGGTCATGTGGTTTTTCTCAAGATTAGATTACGATCTATGGCGTTACGGATTAATTTCTGAACGCCGACTGGAACTTTTGCTCCTTCTAGACTAAAGTTCGTGCTCAGTATACTTAAAAGCAGTCAACCTGGATTTCTATATATGCTAAATATACTCAACTCCCTCGTATGAATGTCTCTGTCATCAAGATTTTTTCTTTTTGCCCATTATGTAGAAGGTAAACTCATCCTGTAGAATTCCTGTTTTTATGAGTGTGTCTTCAATTTTGACCAATACCTCAAGCCAATCTTGAGCGATCAGATCCTTGTTTGCTCGTTCAAAATCAAAATGCCCTGTCATATAGGACAAAAGGGTGCCTCCGAAGCCTTTTTGTTCAAGGATGTCAAATATTTGCGGGAAAAGCTCTCTCAGTTTTGGGCCGGATAATGCTTCTGAAGGATCAATGTCAATGATGGATTGCTCCGTAGGAGGAACATAATAGACGCGAGCGTTATCTTGGGGAGTTCCAGGAAGGTGCCCTTCCGGATCTCCCGAAAAGGGTCGTAATGCTTTTGGTAACACGTTTAGAGAAGCATTAATCCACCGAACTTGTTCCTCCGGCAACTGAAATCGTACAGGGCCGACAAACTCAGGTGCAATTAAAATTCCATTCTCTGACAAAGAGTCGCTTAATCGTTCTAAACACTCTTCTATTTTTTCAATGTGATGTAGAACTCCTTCAGCAAAAATAAAGTCGAATGGACCTTCAAAAACATCCTTGTTTAAATTGGCAACAACATACTTGACGTTTGTGTATCCTAGCTCTTCAATTTTCTGTCTTGCTCTTTCGAGCGCTTTATCAGCAATGTCAGAAGCGATGATTTTTCCAACAAAACCATGGCTGCAGAGTGTTCTTTCAATCCATCCTTCATTGGCACCTAGGATGAGAACCGAATAATCTTTTCTGGGTTTAATTGCCTCTGATTTTCCTAGAGCAGGGCCCATGTAATTTTTTATAACGTAGGTAAGCCAATCATCTTCACTCCCTGAGATCTTCTTGCGGATGCTCGCTTGGCAAAGTTCCGTACCAATCCACATGCCACTGTAAGAAACAGGCTTGTCTGTATTCCAGGGATTTACCATTTCGTTGGTTGTGTTCATTGTTATAGAATTATTGTGGGCTTGCTGCGATTGAATATTTAGAAACCTTGTGCTCTGACTTTCATATCTTGAGCTGTTCACAGTTGTTTGAGGCTAACAAAATTCTATACAAGTATAGTTAGAGGACATCTGCAAATGCTTTGCGTAGATGGTTATAGACAAGGTATCCTAAACCAAAAATCATAAGTGAGAGCAGGTATAAAATACATATAGGCCACCAGTTTTCTACGGCTCCATCTAAGATTAACTCACGATAAATCTCAACAATAGCCGTAATTGGATTAAGCCATATAACCCATTGGCGCCAGGGCTCAGGAATTTGAGTGGCAGGATAAATAATAGGCGTTGCATAAAACCATAGATTAAGAATGACACCCAAAGATTGGGGGATGTCTCGCAGAAATACAGTGAATGCAGCTGCAAGATAACCGAGTCCAGCCGTAAAAAGGAGTTGAGGGATCCAGACGAGTGGGAGTAGTGCAAGGGTTGTATGTATCGTTTTAGATGCGATTGCAAACAGCACGATCAAAGATGCTAATCCAAAAGTACTTTCAATGAAAGTAGAAAGAACGGGGACTAAGGGTAGAAGACTCAGTGGAAAGACAACCTTCTTAACTAAATTGGGCTGTGCAATCACAGCCGATGAGGCTTGGGAGAGTCCCCCGGTGAAAGCAGTCCAAGGCACCAATCCTGCAAATAACCATAGTCCGAAGGCAAGCGTATTATCAACGGCGAGCCCTTTCAGGCTCAGCTTTACCTGCAGGACAATTGAGAAGACGTAGGTGTAAATCAGCAGCTGGGCAATTTGATTGAGGAGTGGCCACAAATTTCCGAGAACCGAGCCCTTATAGCGAGATTCTAGATCGCGTCGAACCAGCGTCCGCAGCAAATCAAATTTTGCCCACTGGGCCTCGCGGATGGGTAGAATCCGCCTCAACTGGCTTGCTCGCCCGAGTATCCCTTGAACCACAGGCTTTATACCTTGTTTGATCACTGTACAAAGGTAGCAGAATTTAAGTTCGGTTCGACGGCGAATGATGGGGCAGATTCTCCGGATCTAGGCCGAGCGATCGCAAATAATCCGCCATCTGATCCATCCGCCCGCTGCGCCTCCGCCTCCGCCCGCTGCATCTGCGCTTCGGCTGCCTCCTCTGGTGTGGGGACTCACTGACCGGCTTGTGACGAGAAAAAAGTCTGGCCCTCGGTAGTCCCGATTTTTGAGCTGCTCTCGGCTGAAGTAAATCGTTAGATTTGCACCCATGAAAAAGTCCTCGCGATTGGCTCCGCCAAGCTCCGAAGGATCGCGCCAGAGCCACTCTAGGCAGCTCACCAGCATCAGTCGTTTTAATATACTGGCTGGATAGGATGCTGAGCTTGGGGCGATCGACTCAACCTGCCAGACTAAACCTTCAACCAGCCAAACACTTCACCCACCGTCAGCCGCACCGCCGCTGCAAACTCCGGTACGGGCAAGAGCGCATCGGCTGCGTCGAATATCTGGAGGGAGCGATCGCCCCGTAAACAAAAATACAGGACTCCGCTGGATCGAGCAGCCAGCCCATCTCAGTGCCGTGGCCGAGGCAGTGAAGAATATTGCGGATGAACTGGGTTTGGCTTTGGTTGGGCGAAAGGATTTCAATTGTCCAATCAGGGTGTCGGTTAAAGGCATTAGCAATCTCGCCATCGGTGTCCCGAGGAATTCGTGCCGTGCGAAAGACCGCCACATCTGGCACGATCGAGCGCCCGCCAAACGTACAGCGCAATTCCGGAAAGGCCTGGGCCGTGCGTTCAGGTCTGAAGGCGACGGTCAATGTAGAACTCAGCTCACGCTGAAGCAAGCCGTGCTTTCCTTGAGGCATGGGTTTCTGGATGAGGGCTCCATCGATAAACTCAAGGGCGGGTTTGGTCTCTGGTCGCTCCAGGAATTTGTCTAAGGTTAAGATTTGTGTCACTGGACTGACGGGAGCTTGCATCACAGGGATGGGTTGTGCTGGTTTCTTTAGCGCGGTCGCCCTCAACCCTATCCCTAATTGACTACGATTTGATATCTTCCTTTCTTAATCAGGCTGCCATCGTCATCCAAATAATCAAGTGTCAAGTGGTTTGGTGTAGGGATATCAAAAGAACCTCCACCCCAATCTGGACTCTCACTTGTATCACCTAAGCAACCCAACTCAGAAACCATAGTTTCATTCCATGTACGATCACTCCAGTTGATTGTGATTCGGGACTTACGTATCCAATTCTCCACAGGGGCTGTGTCCCCGCATTTGGTAACTAGGCTAAATTCAATCACTAACTTCTCAACTGTATCTTCGATAACTATTCCAGGAAGGTTCGGATAGGATTCGCTGGCATAATTTTTGGTTAACGTTGCCGTTCGTCTGATCGCGGAAGAATTGTCTTTAATACTCCCTGATCCTCTCTCTGCAAGAGGTTTTGCCTGGTCTACAGCAGCATCTAACTCGGCTTGATTGCTATGTATCGGCTGTTCCTGGGATTGCTTCGCATTCTCGCTAGCCAACCCCAATGATCCATCGCCTGTTACTGTCTCGTGCGTCGATGTAAGCATCGCGATCGCCAGAAAGGCAGCAGAGATAGCGCTAAACGTAATTTTCTTGGTTTTATCCAAATCAGTTAGCCATAGCAGAGCGATACCAAGCGGCGGGAAAAAATTAAGCTGACCGCCAGCGTAGCTTTGCGATTTAAGAAAGTTTGCATAATGTCTCAAGACAGATCAGGCGAAAGAACCGCAGCATAAGATGTCCATTGAAATGAAACACACTTGGAAAAAGCCGTAAGCTTTACTACATGTAAGAAATTTCAATATCCGGTCTTTCTACTTGATATCCGGTCTTTCTACTTGAAATTACGCAAAATGGCGCATCTGTCATCAAGAATTGGCAACATGAAATACTATTGCCCTCTCCGTCCGAGCCTATCTGTTCATCTCGCTGTCCCCCAGGGAGAATGAAACAACCCTGAAGATAGCAGTAAATTACATGGCCATACTTGATAAATTCACTCCACCGTAACGCTTTTAGCTAGGTTCCTTGGCTGGTCTACATCCAGGCCTCGGCGCGCTGCGATGTGATACGAGAGCAACTGCAGCGGGATGACGGAGAGGATGGGCGAGAGCAGTTCATCCACGCTGGGCACGGTCAGCACGTCGTCAAAGAAATCGGCATCGTTCGCCTCGGGCAGGATACCGATCAGGCGGGCGTCGCGGGCTTTGGCTTCCTGGGCATTGGAGAGCACTTTGTCGTAGACGGGGCCGGGCATGGCGATCGCCACCACCGGCACCCTCGCATCCAACAGTGCAATCGGCCCATGTTTCATTTCTCCCGCCGGATAGCCTTCGGCATGGATATAGCTAATTTCCTTGAGCTTGAGGGCTCCTTCGAGGGCGATCGGGAAATTGATCCCCCGACCCAGAAAAATAAAGTCCTGGGTTTCGGTGAAATCGTGGGCGAGGGTTTCGATCGCCTCGTTCTGGGTCGCCAAAATTTGCTCGATTTGGGCGGGCAATTCTCGCAGGCCTGCCATCAGGGCAGGGAGCTTGTCGCCAGAGGTCTGGCGGGACGTGGCGAGGTCGATCGCCAGCAAATAAAACGCCATCAGCTGGGCCAAAAAGGTTTTGGTGGCCGCCACACCGACCTCAATGCCCGCTGGGGTCGTGATCAGGTGGGGGGTGAATTGGGCCAGGGTGCTCTCGGGGCGGTTGGTAATCCCCAGAAACCGAGCCTGAAAGGCTGGCTCGGGGTGCGCCTGACGGCGTTCTTGTTCCATTTCCAGGGCGGCCAGGGTGTCCGCCGTTTCGCCGGACTGGGTCACGCCGATCGTGAGCGTGTTGGCCATCATCGGCGGCGGCGCGTAGCGAAATTCGGAAGAATAATGAACCCTAGTGGGGATCCCGGCGAGCTGCTCGATCAGGTGACGGCCCACCAGGCTGGCGTGCCAACTGGTGCCGCAGGCGAGGATTTGGATGTGTTCAAGCTTGTGATAGAGGTGCTCAGGGAGATTGAGCTGGACGGGCGATCGATGAGGTGGCACCGCAGGATTGGCCTCGGGGTGGATCCCTTCCGGCTCCGAGACTTGGGGCATGTAGGCTTCGAGGCAGGCGCGAACGACGCCGGGTTGCTCATGGATTTCCTTGAGCATGAAGTGCTTGTAGCCGCCCTTTTCGGCGGTGTCCAGAGCTCCACTCAGCAAGCGAGGCTGTTTGCGCAGGCGCAGGCCCTCGAAGCTTTGAATCGAGACGCCCAAGGGCGTCATCGTCGCGAGCTCGCGTTTTCGAGCGTCAGCACGGCGCGGGTGTGGGAGAGCAGCGCGGGCGTATCCGACGCGCAGAAAAATTCCCCCTGACCGAAGCCAATCACGAGCGGGGCCTGCTGGCGGGCCGCCACGAGTTCGTCCGGATAATCGACACAGAGTACGACGACCGCAAACCCGCCCTCCAGCCGATTCACCACCCGCCGGGTGGCCTCGCTCAAGGGCGAATCAAATTTGTCGAGTTCGCCGGTGCTACGCAGATCTGCAAGAGCCCGTTCGATCAAATTGGGGATGACCTCGGTGTCGGTCTCAGATGCAAACGTGCAGCCGAGCGATCGCAGCTCCTCCCGCAACTCCCGATAATTCTCCACAATCCCGTTTTGCACCACCGCCACCCGGTCGGTCATATCAAAATGGGGATGGGCATTGTGCTCCTCGGGCTTACCGTGGGTGGCCCAGCGAGTGTGGCCAATGCCAATATGGGCCGGGGTCTTTTGGGTCTCTAGCTTGGCCTCCAAATTAAACAGCTTGCCCTTGGCACGAATGCGGTTGAGCTTGCCCTCCCACACCGTGGCAACGCCCGCCGAGTCATAACCGCGATATTCCAGCTTGCGCAAGCCTTCGAGCAAAATGCCGGTGGCTTCCTGGGGACCGATGTAGCCGACAATGCCGCACATATCGCGTTTGCTCCTTGCTAGTCGTCGTTGAACGGATCATCAATTCGAAGAGGCGATCGTCACAGAGACCATTGCTGGACAACCCTGCTCTGAAACGCAATCCTAGCGCAGTCCCAAGGACGAACGTCGTCGTTTCAAAAATTTTCCAACAAAAACAACTGGCAAAGAAACTGACAAAGCAACCGACAAAGCAACCGACCAAACAGCCCGCAAAAAACCGAGGAGACAGCTGTCCCCTCGGCCTTCTCAGAAAGAATCTGGAAAAAGTCTAGTGCTCTAACTTTGGTGTTCTAATCCCGTTTGGACAATGGCTCTAGCCGATCTCGACCAGGCTCACTGCTCAAAACCGAGTTTAGTACGCCAGACCCATGCTGCGACTGGTCTCAGCGCCCAGGTAAACCCGGACACTCAGAAAGTCCGTCGGGCAAGCCGTTTCGCAACGCTTACAACCGACACAGTCCTCGGTACGGGGAGAAGACGCAATTTGCGCCGCCCGGCAACCGTCCCAAGGCACCATCTCCAACACATCGGTGGGACAAGCCCGGACGCACTGGGTGCAGCCAATGCAGGTATCGTAAATTTTGACCTTATGAGACATAGATTTAAGTGGCTCCAGAATAAGGATTCACCGTGAAAATCAGCCCGCTGAAAACTGGAATCCGCACCGAAAAGCGCCCGTGAAATTTATGGAAATTTATCGGGAGCGTCGAAGCAGTGGCAAAACCCAGAATAGGCAAGCTGTTCGCATTGTTATGAGAATTGAGCTTTAGTCTACACCTAGGATTTCCAGCCCATCTCGACAAAGAATCAAAACTTCAAGGATTGTAATAATGACGATCCAGGTGAAAGCAGGGTGACCCTTTGCCGATAAGATTGAAAATGCCTCAATGTCGGGCATCCATTTTGGACATCCATGATGGCTCTAGCCTCGGTGGCCCCAGCATCCGGCTTTCCAACAGAACTGCCAAGTCGTTCTGACTGTCGCCAGTCCGGTGCTCCCAGTCCGATGCTTCCAGCCTGATTCGTCAGTGCATTCGTCAGTCCGAATTTCGAACTAAATTAAGTCCAGAGGAAAATTCATGAGCAAAGAGGAAATCCTGTCCAAGGTGCAGGGTATTGTGGCTGAGCAGCTCAGCGTCGATATCTCAGAGGTCAAGCCCGAAGCTAGTTTTGCCAACGACCTAGGGGCCGACTCCCTCGATACGGTGGAGTTAGTCATGGCCCTAGAGGAGGAATTCGATATTGAAATTCCGGACGAAGCGGCAGAAGGTATCGCAACGGTGAATGACGCGGTGAGCTATATCCAAGACAAGGCGGCGGCTTAGGCTTGCCCGCTAGGCGTGTGTACACACGCCTTGAGAATCCTACTGACTCAATTTTCTATGACTAACCCCGCAGGTAGACGCGTCGTCGTCACTGGGATGGGTGCAATTACTCCCATCGGTAATACCCTGGAAGCTTACTGGGAAGGCTTGGCCACGGGCCGCAATGGCATTGGCCCCATTACGCTGTTTGATCCTGTCCGGCATGCCTGCCGAATTGCGGGGGAGGTGAAGGGGTTTGATCCGTCTGCGCACATGGATCTCAAGGAGAGCAAGCGCATGGATCGCTTTTCTCAGCTGGCGGTGGCGGCCTCGAAACAAGCCGTTGCCCATGCGGGCCTCGAGATCACGGAGCTCAACGCTGAGCGGGTTGGGGTCTTGATTGGTAGTGGTATTGGCGGCATCAAGGTGATGGAAGATCAGCAGACGATCTTTGCGGAACGTGGGCCGTCTCGCTGCAGTCCGTTCATGATCCCGATGATGATTGCCAATATGGCGGCGGGCCTGACGGCGATTCACATTGGGGCGAAGGGGCCGAACTCTTGTACGGTGACGGCCTGTGCTGCCGGGGCCAATGCGGTGGGTGATGCTTTTCGGCTGGTGAAAGATGGCTATGCTGATGCCATGGTGGCTGGGGGGTCTGAGGCTGCGGTGACGCCGTTGTCTATTGCTGGGTTTGCGGCCTGTC
>JAAUOP010000223.1 GCA_012034805.1 Synechococcales cyanobacterium CRU_2_2
CTCGCTCGAGGGCACACTCGGCAATAGCTGGATCCTCGACGAGTCCGGCTAACTGGAAGCTCGGCGTGCTCGGCGTGGCGGACTACAAGAACCAGTGGCGAAACCGGAACCGGATCAATCGTTCGACCGCCGATCCCGAAGACACTGTCGCGCGCACGCAGCGGTCGGTGAACTCGGTTGCGGTCACCGGCTCATTCAATGCGGGTCTCGAGTTCACGAGCGACCATGCCGTGAACCTCACGAGCCTGTACCTTCGAAACACGGACGATGAAGCCTCGCTGACCCTGCGCAACAACTTCAATTTTCCGCGCGACAGCAACACTCAGTTGCGCGAGTACCGCCTGCGCTTCGAGGAGCGCGAGATCGACGGGCGCGGCGATGGGTGAACGGAGCGGCACTCGAGCATGACGCAGCTCGGCAAGACGTGGTGGCTGGTGACCCGGATCGTGCGCCAGATCTGGGTGCGGTCGGTGTCCTACGCGCTGCTCGCCGGCGCGACCGCCAGGATCTGGACGGTGGCTGGTTGGCTCGGTGTGGCCGTTGCGGTGGCGGTGACGCTGCTGTTGGGGATATTGCTGTTTGCGTTCTACAGCATCAATAGTGGCAGCCTGCCCCCAGAGATTTCGGGGGACAAGATCCTGCCCTACTTCATCGTCACTGAAACGATGCCCCTGGGGGCAGCGGGCTTGCTGGTGACTGCGGTGTTTGCAGCGGCGATGTCTTCAATTGATTCGGCTCTCCATGCCCTATCTACCTGCATCACCGTGGATTTTATCGGCGCTATGCCAAGCTTGAAAAGAGCGAGGCCCATTATTTGCGCTTTAGTCAGATTCTGATTGTCTTCTGGGGCATGGTTGGCACGCTGTCTGCGTTCTATGTCGCTTCGACGGGGGAGGATTTGCTGCCGTTTTTGGTGCTGTATTCCACGCTCTCCCTGGGGCCATTGCTGGGGATATTTTTGCTGGGGGTTTTGGTGCCTCGGGCCAATGGGGCTGGGGCGTTCTTTGGCAGTATTTTGGCGGTGGCGATTTTGGCGATCGGGGGCGAGCAGGGCTGGCTGGACTTTCCGGGCATTTGGCGGGCGGCGTTTTCGGCTCCCTTGACGCTGCTCCTGGGCAGCCTGATTTCCCTGGTGACCAAGACGCCTGCGCGGGGCTCGGTGGTGGGCTTGACGCTGTGGAGCCCGCCTGGGGAAAACCCTGCTGAGCCAGCGGACCGGCAGCGGCCTCGGGGGTGAGGCTGGCTGGCGTTCTGGCGGCGAATGTGAACGATGGTTTAATCTGGGCGGCGATTCGGGGGCGATCGCACAAGGTTCTGATAAAGACTTGCGTACTTACCCGGTTTGAGTTTTCAGTCAGACCAAAACTGTTGCATAATTAGAGACATAAACCTTCGGTAACTACTGAGTTCGCCCAGGCACATCCGGGACGGTTCAGCTTTCACGGCGGAGCAGCGGTGAGCATCGGGTTATCGGGGGCCACGCGAGGGTTCAAAGTGCCCTGGTTGGGTGATTTTGGGTGATTGCGTGGACGACTAGAGGATCTGAGTGGCTGGGCTATCCCAGCCTTTTCTTCAACGGATTTCTCACTTTCCCATCTTCCAATTTTGTCCATCTTCCGATTTTGTCTTTTCACTGCTAGAGCTGGCGTCCCCCCATCCCGGTGAAAAGAAGATTTCTTTTAGCTCAGGATTACCCGACCCATGCGATATCTGACTGGGTGCATTGTTGCCCTCGCTGGCTTAACCGCCTTGCCAGACCTGTTCTGGGCCCTGCCGGGGGCGGCGGAATCCCGCGCTGGGGAGCCTGCCCAGGTGGCCCAGCTCAACCCCCAGCGCGGTGATGCTTTTGGGGTGGATGCCCGTCGGTTGCTGATAGAACAGGCCACCCTGGCCAGCCGCCTGGAGCGGGCCATGGGCGGGCCGGATCCCAATGCAGTGCGGGCTGTGGATGGCCAAATTGTGATCCACAGCGGCGGGCTGGATCGGTTTATGGCGCTGTATTCTCCCCAGGGCCAGCCTGACTGTGGCTCTAGGGCTGGAGATTTGGCTGGGAGCGGGACGCTCCAGGCACTTGTGGTTTGCAATTTGTTGGCCAATGGCAAGGACTTCCAGGGGTTGCAGGTCAAGCTGTTTGCCCGTTTGAACATGCTGTCGGGCATTGCTGAAGTCGAGGCGCTGCCCCTGGTTGGCGGCGAGGCGGTGGTCGAAGCGGGGGGTATTCCTGTGGACAAGCGCGGCTCCCTCAGGGAGCCCGCACCATCGCGCACCGCTGGGCGCACCGGATTTACCTCCCCCGGCCGCGCCGCTGCTGGGTCGCTCGACCAAGTCCGCCATTGCTAACTATGAGCCGCCCATTTTTCCAGCGATTACGGCTCCCCCAGAGGTGCTCTCGGTCTTGGTGGAGATTCGATCGCGTCTCGATTTGGCCCAGCAGGCCTTGGACAACCAGGCGAGGGGCGATCGCCCTGGGCGTCTACTCGCTGCGGCGGCGGGGGTTGAGGCTTTGGGGTTAGAAACAGCTCCTCCTGGTCTGGGGGGAGAATTGGCAATGCGGCGGCCTGGGGCGGTGGAGCGGGCGGTGGTGGCCCTCGATGCAGGTGGAGCCGCTGGCGATCGGGCCGATACGGATCGGGCCGATGCGGATCGGGCCTACAATGTCGCCCCTGGGGAGCGGGTGCAGTATCAGACGTTTTGCAGCAGCCCCACCGGGGCATTACCCGCCTGCTGACCCGCCAGCAGCTTGAGCCCGATCCCAATGCCCTGGGCAATCGCCTGGAACCCACGGTGGGCGATCGCTACCCCTATGCGATTTTGCTGGAGCCGACGGATCCGCCCCTGCCCGATCTGACGGCGGCTTTGGGCGATCGCCTGGCTCCGACCGACACCCAGCGGTTTCCCTTTGTGCCCCTGGGCCAGACCAGCTTTCGTCCCCGGTTGGCGATGGAGTTGGAGGGCGATCGCCTCCAGCTTGCCCAGTCTGGGTTTGATTATGGGTTTATGTTGGACCTGGGCCGATTGGCGGGGGTGACGCTGGATGACATTAGCGCAGGCCTAGAGCCCGATCAGCTCAATCTGCGGCCCGATCTGCGGGAGTTTTTCTTGAACTATCGCGTGCCGAATCAGTTGGAGAAGCTGCTCTTGGATCGCCGCCGCTTCCTCAGTGCCAAGGCTGGGCCGGGGAATCTGCCGACGCTGCTGTCGCCCCAGGCTCCGGTGGTTGTGGGCCATACCTATCTGTTGCGGACGGTGCAGTTTGATGCGCCTGAAGCGTTGACCGAGGGGAGACCTGTGGCTCCGCGCGATCGCCGCCTGTTGGATGACTATTTAGCTATGCCTGGTAAGGATCTGTTGGTTTTGTTCCAGCCGGTGGCCCGGCAGCCCAATGGCAGCTATACCTTGCTGTGGCGTGTTCTGGGGGAATTTCCGATGCCGGAGATGACCGATTTGGCCAACTATGCAACCTTTGAGCAGAGCAGCATTCTGGCTCCCCTGCCGAGCTTGCTCTCTGGCCCATCTGCTGGCCTGGTGCGCGGCCGTTAGTGGGCTTGGGGGGGCGCGATGTTCTAGGGCGATAGGGCGATTATTGCCTCAGGGTGCTGGCCTCGGGTGCCCTGGCCAGGTCGCTGCTCAGCTCTTGGGCGAGCTTGAGATTCTGGCTGGCTTTGGCGTAGTTGGGGTTGAGGCGCAGGGCGGCGGTGAAGTCAGCGATCGCCCGCTCCTGCTGCCCCAGGGCCAGGTAGGCCGTGCCGCGATTGAACCGGGCGGTGGCATCCCAGGGACTGAGGGCGATGGCTTGGCCATAGTCCTGGAGGGCGGCGGTGAATTGGTTGAGGGCCAGGCGAGTGTTGCCGCGATTGTTCCAGGCGAGGGCGTTGGTGCGATCGAGGCGGATGGCCTGGTCAAAGTCGGCCAGGGCTTGGCTGAGCTGTTGGCTATCGAGGTAGATGGCTCCGCGATTGGTGTAGGCCTGGCTGTAGCGTGGGTTGAGGGCGATGGTTTGGGAGTAGTCGGCGATCGCTCCGGCTGGATCGCCGCTCAAGTCCTTGGCCAAGCCTCGGTTGAAATAGGCTTCGGAAAAGCTGGGAATGATTTGGGAAACAGCGGTGAAGTCGGCGATCGCCCCGGCATAGTCGCCTTGGTTGGCCCGCTCAAAGCCTCGGTTGAAGTGCTGTTCCATCGTCAGTCGGGCTGGGCGTTGGGTGGCTATCGATGCGGTTTGGCTGGGCCGTCGAGAGCTGGTATTGGTGCTGGGGTTGAGCGGGCGGGCGCTGGCGGTGGCGCTGAAGCTGGTGCGATCGCCAAGACCAGGGCAGGGACGGTGAAGATGCGCAGGCTGAGACTCATATAAATTCCGGGGTGGATCGCGTCTGAATCTACTTTCCGCTGCCAGGCTCCAGCGATCAGGATGGCCAGGGCCACAGCACTGGGGGAATGGGTCCATTCTTGGGTGCCTGGCTGAAAATTAGAATCGAGAAAACTACGGAACTCATCTCCGTGGAGACAGTTCCGTTGCTATCAAACCCCAGCAATTCCTGGGAGAGTTGTCTGGCAGAGCACAATTACGGGTTTTCCAGGCCGCTTTCCAAACGGGCCAACAGCCGATTTGAGTGGAGGTTGGGCCTCGCTGGGTTGCGATCGCGACGATTTGCGGCCTAAACCGCCGCTCTCAAACCGCCGCAAACAGTGCCGACAGCGGCTGCTCCGGGGCCTCAGGCCGCGCCACAATCTCCACAACCTTATTTTTCGCAGCGCTGTCCCCCAGGGCCGCCACACAAACCTGGGCGACTTTTTGGCGCGGCAGGCTGCCCTCAAACAGTTGGTCCGCCTTCGCCATGACCAGCTTGTCATCTGAATCCGCTTCCTTGAGGCCGCCGGGACGAACGATGGTGTAGGTCAGGCCGCTGTTTTGGAGGTAGGCTTCGGCTTGCTTTTTCCAGACCAGAATCAACCAAAACAGGTTGAGGGGATGGAACAGCTTGGAAACGCAGAGGGAGGAGACCAGCACGAACTGTTCAATGCCCTGCTGTTTGGCGGCTTCGACCAGATTTTTGGTGCCCTCAAAATCGACTTTGTAGGGACCGCTGGGGTCAAAGCTGGGGGCGGCTCCGGTGGCGCTGAGCAGGACGGTGCAGTCGGCCAGGGCTGCGGTCAGGGTTTTGGGATCCAGGACATCGCCCAGGACGATTTCCGCCTCGGGGGGCAGCATTGCCTTGGCCTTGGCCGCATCGCGGACGAGGGCTTTGACGGGGATGCCCTGGGCCACGAGCTGTTGGACGATGCGGTAGCCGGTTTTGCCCGTGGCTCCGGCGACGATTGCTTTCATAGACAAAAAATGGCTCGGTGAGATTGGCCAGTTGAGATTGGCCAGTTGAGATTGGCCAGTTGAGATTGAATAGCGTGTTGTGTCTAGGATAGGGCGATCGCTCAGATCTGGGGCATGTCGTTGCGCAGATTTTTGATTAGCTGGTTGGGTCGGGCTGGGAGCAGGTTTTCGAAGCGATCGGGGTGGTGGGTGAGGATGTATTGTTCATACTCAAACCAGTGCCGTTCGCCCTTTTCGCGATTGCAGATCTGGCAGATCACCCAGAGATTGGCAAAATTGAGCGAGAGCCAGGGGTATTGCG
>JAAUOP010000080.1 GCA_012034805.1 Synechococcales cyanobacterium CRU_2_2
TATCTGCCGCCTTACTCACCGGACTTTTCACCGATTGAGAATTTCTGGTCAAAGGTTAAGGCTATTCTCAAAACCTTAGGAGCCCGCAGTTCTGAAGCCCTCATTGAGGCGATGGAAAAAGCCTTTTTACAAGTCTCAGAAACTGACATCAAACACTGGTTTACACACTGCTGTTACTGCTCCTTAGACTTATGAAATCCGCTATATTTCCGATTAAGTCTATTAGAGAAATGATGGAGTGAGAGGAAGTCAGTCTGGCAACTGCAATTGGAGCTACAGCCATCTAGTTTGAAATTCCGGATAGATACCGCAGCTCTCCGATCAATCTAATTTCCCTTGGGGAGGCGGCATCACGCCTCGAAGTCGTTGGTCAATTTGGTTGATCAACGCTAACTCTTGCTCCGGCAAAACGCCTTCGCGACGTTCTTGAGACTGTCGCAAAAAGCCAAACACACGGCGCAGAGCTGCGGGTTGTGCGGCCACGGGAGCATCTAAATGGGCGGCAATGATGCGCTCAAATGGCCATTGAGCAACGCGATCGACCCAATTCAACACCTGTTGGGGGGCGCGATTGAAAATCAACCGTTGCAGCACCGGTGCCACGAACAGTTCACCTTCGCCCCGCAGAGTTTCAAAGGAGTCCTGCCAATTCGATCGCCAACGGAATGGAAATAGGCCAAAGTAGGCGCGACGCGATCGATCCGGCGACTGAAACGCGTCCCGCACCATCGCCCGCCAATCCACATCCCCCAGGGCATCCGGGCGAAAGTAAAATGCGAACAACACAATCCGCTGCCAGCCCCTGCGCCGGTTCTCCGGTGTATCGACCATCGGCTCTAGGGCTGTCTCCTTGGCATGGAACAACAGTGGGTAGGGATCGGCGGCAAAAATGTCGGGGGGCTCAGCTGGAATCGACATCAGGCTGTCTGTCACCAACAGCGTCTGACTGGCGCGATGAAAAAAACAACTTCTTCGAAAGCCCCCACATTCAGATTGATCGGCCCCAAAATAGCATAGTCAAACTCCTGGCCAAAGGGTGTCTCGGCGCTGGCATCGGGTAGGGGTTGGGTGCGCGATCGCGGCAACCCTAGCCAGCTCAGCGGCAAATTCAGCGGAAAACTCCACTGATGCGGTGCCACAAAGACCTGAGCCGTGGCAAATCGACGGGCAAACGGGCCAGCAAAAACCTTATGTTCGATCCCAGACACCGTCGGCAAAATAATGTACTTGACCTCACCATAGTCTTGGATGAGTTCCTGCATCAGACGCACACATTCAGATGTAGGAGCAACTGGTGCATAAGCTAGGAGGCCACCCGCATCCAGCCGCACCACCGTCATTCGCACCGGTACAATCACATACAAAATTCCCTGGGATTGTTCAAAGCTCCAAATCCTGCCGGGGATGATCTCCCGGCGCAGGGTACGCGATCGCCGTAGGGATACAGCGGGACCACAGGCCAAAAGGGCCAAGCGCGATCCTGGGGAGTTTGACGATGCACTAGACTCGGGCGATCGCCCAGCGAAGTTGGAGGTTGAATGCTGCCCACGAAACCTGTGCCTTGGATGCGAACATGATGATCGTCTCACAATTCAGGGCCATCTCACCTCGGCAAGACAGCCGGCTCGGACATCAGGGCGTCAACCGTTGCAACTCCGAGCGCGATCGCAAATCCATCTGCGCCTCTAGCACCCGCTGCACACCCACACTCACCTTGGAGAGCAAGTCATACCCCGTCAAATCCTCAATCTCGTCCACTGTTGTCACAAAACGTTGCCAAGGTTGCTGGGCAATACTCGAGACATTGGGCATATTCACCGCAATCACCCGAATCGAAGCCGACACCTCCCCTGGCTGCATATCCGGCTGGGGCAAGACCATCACCACCTTCCAGACACTACTCGGCACCGTCAGTTGGGCACGACCGATGCGCTCCTTCTGGCCCACATGACCCGCAATAATATAAAGCTCATTCCCTTGAGAGACGAGGTTCCGGCAGTATTGCTCCAAGGCACTCCAAGGGCCGCGATTGTTGCCAGAGGCTTGGGGCAACACATTCGTGAGAATAAAAGTCGCTGAATTGTCTTCCATCGAACGAGAGCGATCGGCCGAAGGCGTCATGTGGCCGCGATCGTAGCGTTTGTCACGATAATCAGCGGAGGTAATCACGGGCCAGTCCTTGGGCAGAGTCGGGTCAGGGCGAAAGTCATTTTGGCGGGAGATCGTCCCCAGCCAAGCTTGGTTGAGCTGCCAACTAACCCAGTTGGGGATGCCGCGATCGCGATTATAAGACAGCGCAAACTGCGACTTCGTCATCAAGTAGTTATTGGGCTGACTCAAAGTTGTCGTTGCATCACTCGGATTGCCCATCAGCAAATGAGGACTGCCACTCAAACTGCGATCGACTCGCTCAACCAGCTCAACCACCATCCCGCACCCCGTCAACAGCAAACAGCCCATCCCCAGCAAGAAAAGACGCGAGAGTATTACAGAACGCCAAAACGGAAGGAGAGCCAAAAGTCGCATTGAAATACAGGGGAGAAGTACTGTGAAGAATGAAGTACAGGGCAAAAGGACTAGGAAGAAGTACGGGACAGTGACTCAGACAGCCGCGAGGAATTCTGGCAGCGAAGTCAGCCGTTGAGCAAGAGGGCTAAGAGCAAGCTCACTTTAGTTTTACACAGAAGCGAGCCTGAAGACTGGCCTGAAGACTGGCCTGAAACTTGAACAAAGCCTAAGAACAGCAGACAGAGAGCAAGAGCTTTGCGTATAGTGATGAGAATGTACAATTCTTACGGAGATTTGTCTGGGTTTAATTTAATCTGTTGATCTAGATCTCTTCGATTTGTTTCTTTAAATCAGTCCCATGGCCAACACCCACAATCTTCTCGAAGGCCCGCTGCGAAGCGGTGCGACCATCGTCCACGTTTACAGCGACCGAACCATTGCCTTCCTCTATGACGGCAGCAATGAGGCTCAAATTAGGGAGTCTGACCCCGCGATCTTGAAGGATGAGGACAGTGCCGACGATGCAGCAACCCAAGAGCTGATCCAAGATGGCGTGTTATTGGCCTACGTAATGGAAGACGATGGCGGCATCGACGCAGAGGTGATTGTGGGGGCTCCCCTCAGTGATGAAGAGCTCGCTCAAGGCTGCTGGAAGACCCCTCAGCGGGGCTATTTGCAGTTGCCGACCGGAAGACTCATGATCCATTCCTACAGCACAATCCCGATGGGCGACAACGAGGGAGAGGAGCTAGAAGAAGAAGGACATTTGCTGGAGACAACCGCTGGGGAGTACGTCGTTACTATTTATCGCAAAGACTGGGCTACGATGGCACGAAAGGGGTTGATCGAAGAAGATTGGAAGGAAGAGGATGGTCGCACCAATGACATTATCGTCCTCACCCATGGGGATGAGGTGGAGCTCGAACATCCACCAACGACGATTCTGTTTGATGAATTACTTTGAGGTCAAAACCTTCACTCAACGGTCTTCTTCTGAGGGCTGATTGAGCTGGCTAAGCCAGTAACCAGAGCCAGTGACCAGAGCCAGTAACCAGAGCCAGTAACCAGAGCCAGTAACTAGAGCCAGTAACTAGAGTTGGGTGAGCGAGGCTTAAGGTAAAGAAAGGATCCCGGAATTGCAAAAGCAACTGGGATCCTTTTTTGTCAATGTTTTCTCTGCTTTTCTGATGATGTTCCACGGATTGATGTGACGCACTCCTGAACCGATACCTACGATTCGACGCACAAGATGTGGCACGAGCGAGAGATCCGTCTGATGCACGGTAGCTGAGGTAAAGGCCCCGTGCATCGGCCTAGACACTCAAATCTAGGCACTCAAATCTAGGCACTCAAGGGTTGGAACATTGAGTCTAGATAGATGCGGCTGGCCCGGTGGTCGCGATCGCTGTTTTGCATCAAAAACAGGGACAACGCAGCACAGAACGTGCGGTCTTGATCCCAAAGGGGACGATTCTCAAGAAACTGCTTGAGGCAATCATGCAAGTCTTCGGGAATTTCAACTTGCAGACTGACGGTATTGACCATCATGCGGAACCTCCTGGGCTGGAACTGGATGAGTTTCACGCATCGGGAATGAAAGCAGACAACAAAACCGAAGGAAACCTCAACGAAATCCTTCGAGGGAATGTTCTCAACAAATCGGCAATTATGCTGGCGGCTTGTACGTGCTTTCGACGACGTGCTGACCTATTTCAGCGCAGGACTGGATAGACTGTCAATCCGTCAAAAAGCTCTGGCCCTGCTGGAAATTTTTTTTTGCCCACGAGACAATGGGGGTTTGAGCCATTTTCCCGTAATCTTTCTCCATGCTTTTTGAGGATGGAAGAATGCAACGAGGCAAAACTGCAGTTATTCCACAAATTCACCAAAAATCAGGGATTTTGCGGAGAAGGCTGTGGATAACCTGTGGATAACCTGGCGGGGTGTTGTGGAAAAACATGGGGTTTGATGTGGAGAAAATGTGGATTATGGAGCGATCGATCCAGCTTGGATTTAAGAATTAAATAATCCTACGAATTTCAATAGAAAATAATGTTTTGAAACAGGCTTGACTTTAGGGCCACTAGCCTCATCCAAAGATTCAGCAAGCTAGATGAGGCTGATGCATTTAGAGCATCCGTAGATTTACGACTCTCTGACCCATGAGTCGTGCGATTTGTTTCATGTCACTCACGCATGCAATCCAGGGCAGCCATCCCAGTCCTGCCCTAATGCTCTGCTCCAAGCAGCAGCCGACTTCAAGGGAGTGGCGGTGGCGGTGGCGGCGGCGGGCCGGGTTCTCGTTTGGGGGCGATCCGCACCGAAGCAAACCGGGATTGTTCGGAGGGGGCATCGGCGATCACTTCAGGCGACAGCGCTGCTTGCCGAATCTGCTGCTCTATCGCAGGCAATCGAAACACCACCCCAATCAGCGCCCAGTAGTAAACCGCCACGGGATCGACGTCCAGCGGATAGTAGTACGTTTGATAGCTGATAAACACAATAAACACCCAGAAGCAAGCGGCGAAACTACGCAGGTTTTTGTCCTTGAGCGATCGATAGGTTCGAAAGGTCATGACGCTAATCGCCGTGACAAACAGCAAAAAAATAATTAGACCAATAAGTCCTACCTCGTAGGCCACACGCGGAAACCAGGTTTCAATCAAAATCGTCGGGCCGAACATCCGGGTTGAGTTAATCGACCCTCCCAGACCATTGCCAAGGGGCTCATCGTTGATGTAGGGCCAGACAAACGCCACTTGGTGGGCAATCATGTCCGTTGCCGGAGAGGCCTGCCAGCGACCCACAAAGCTGTCAATCCGCTCTTGGACGAGATCGGCATAGAGAGTAACGCCACCGAGCACCAAAGCGGCGATGCCGAGGGCGATCGGAATAAACCGCTTTGGGCTTTTGAGTTGACCCGTCAAAATCACCAGCAAGATCACCGACACTGGCACCAAGGCCAAGGCAATGCGCTGACCCGAGATCACCGCGCCCATGAACGTAAAGCCCATGCCCACGAGACCGAGCAATCGCCAAAAGGGCTTGGGATCGCTAAAGGCGGTGGCGGTAGTGAGATAGGCATTGGCGATCAAAAACCAGCCCCACTGCCAAGGGGCCACGAAGGTTCCCGGCAGTCGGATCATCCCCTGGGATGGGCTATAGACCAGGGATCCCCCGACCAGGCATTTGGCATCTAGGGTGGCTTTAAACAAATCATCTCCCGAGAGGGAGTCGGTGCCAGCACAGCGTCCGGTTTTGAGCATGACGTATTGCATGAGGCAGAGGCCACAGCAGGCGATCGCCAAGATCAAGTGCGTGCGCGTAAAAAAGAGAAACTCCTTTTGGCCCCTAATCAAGCGCTGCATACAAAAAATCAGCGGGATGTAGCCCAGAAAAACCTTCATCCCCAGCAACCCCTGGGCAAACGGTTTACCCTCCTTGCAAGCTTTTCCGAGCAGCTTCGTGCTTTCGTTACAGGTGGGCAAAAATTCCCGAGGCAGGTTGACAAACAGCAGAGTCAGGGCGCTGATCACAACCAGCAACATCATCCAAGGGAGAAGTTTTCTCGGCTGCCAAAAATCCTCTCGATCGCGCTTGGATCCCAGCCACATGG
The DNA here is from genome assembly GCA_012034805.1 of Synechococcales cyanobacterium CRU_2_2. Classification (GTDB taxonomy): domain Bacteria; phylum Cyanobacteriota; class Cyanobacteriia; order PCC-9006; family JAAUQQ01; genus JAAUOP01. Next base: position 6,125 of record JAAUOP010000080.1, read on the forward strand.
CCACCAAGGCAGGGAAGAAAAAGGCATCCTTGGCCAGTTGGAACAGCGCATTGCCCCCCGCCAGCCAATAGGTGACGGTGCCCGAGAAGGGCATATAGAGAAAAAAGAACCAGAGCGCCTGACGAGGATAGCGATAGGAGAGCGACAGGGCCAAAATTCCACCCGGTGCCGCCACCGCCAACTTCGGCCCGCTCGCGAAGAACAGCACCAGGCCCAGGAGCCCAGCGACAAAGGCAATGGGCAGCGTAAATCCCAAAAAGGCCTGGCGGGCCTTGGCGGCTTGACGTTGCTTTTGGAGCTGCTCTTGGGGAGAGAGTTCTGGCTTAGCCCCGGATTTGGCCGTGGATTGTGTGCCAGATTTGGCCCCAGACCTAGATTTCGCGCCAGATCTGACCTGGGCACCGGGCTTTCCCTGCTGCTCTTGATCACGCGGGTTCATTCGTCCAGCTTGTTGCATGGTGGGATCAAGGTCCTAGACCGCGAAGCTCTACGTAAAGATCGTCCAGAAAAATGCCTGACTCCCTGACCCGAGTAATCTGTAGCGTAAATTACTAATCCAGAGTGCCCTAATCCGATCGATTTTATGCAGCAGCAGCTCACTCACATTTGTTTTATGGGCTACGACCCGGAAATGGCCTAAAGTCTATTTTCTAGTCTGGAACGTCAAGATTGGTGTGACGGATCTGGTAGAACAGAACCTTTTCGGTGCAACCTAAAACCAGGAGGGTGCGATTGCCCCGGCAAATCTCATAAGCTCACAACGCAGCATTACCATGGACTGGCCTTTCGTTTCGGTAATCGTGCCCACCTACGGGCGGGAAGACGCCCTACGTGACACCCTCAAAGATTGCCTGGAGCTGGACTATCCCAGCTTTGAGGTGATCGTTGTGGATCAAAAACCCAGCCACCAGAGCGGGCTCCAGCAGTTTCTCAACCAGCTTGCCGCTGAGGGCAAGATTCAACTCCACCAGCTCGACTGGGCGAGCTTGCCCGGTGCCCGCAACTATGCGGTGCGCCGAGCCAAGGGCGACATCATCATCTTCATTGATGATGATGTTCGCCTGCCCCAGGACTATATTCAGACCCATGTGCAGGTCTATGCCGATCGCCCCGAGGTCGGTGCGGTAGGCGGACGGGTATTCGATCGCATGAAGCTCGCCGATGCCCAGCGCGAAGACGCCAAAAATGTCTCCCAAAATACCTGCCAAGCTGCCAGTCAACCCCAATCGGCGGATTGCTGCGGTGGGGATGAGTCCCAAGCTCAACGCGTCGTCGAGGATTTGCCGCCCGAGGCCATGGATCCGGCGATCGCCTGGTACCACCTCGACCTTGTGCACACGGTCAAAGCCCAGCCCGTGCTGACCACGCGCGGATGCAACATGTCGTTTCGTCGCGAAATTTTTGCCCAACATCAGATCTTCTTTGATGAGCGGTTTGAGGGCAGCGCCATTCGCGAAGAGTCCGATTTTTGCTTGCGGATTCGTAGGACGGGCTATCAAATTTGGTACGAGCCCAAGGCTCATTTGGTTCACATTGGCGAAGAGAGCGGGGGGTGCCACGATGTGAGTACGCGATCGCTCAACTATCAGTTCACGTTCTACCACAACCACTTTTTGATGGCGTTTAAGAATCTAACGCCGATTCAATGTCTGCGGTTCTTTGCCAAGCTCTTCGATTGCCATGTTTTAGGCCATCCGCCTTGCAACAAGAGCACATCGCTCAAAAAGACCCTGGTACGCGGTACATTTTACGGACTGGGCGCGCTCAAAGCTGGGCTAACAGTCTTGAAATCCATCTGGGATAAGGGGCAAGTTTATAGTCGTCAAGATCCGCTGTTTGCCAAATCGTCCTAATCAAGCCAGTGTAATCAAGTCAGTGTAATCAAGTCAGTTTAGTCGAGCCAGTTTAGTCGAGCCAGTTTAGTCGAGCCAGTTTGATCAAGTAAGTCTTTCTCTACCTGCTTTTCCCTATTTGAGTTGAGAGTAGTATTCGTCTAATCATCGCATCTATTGAGTCATCTTTCTTCCTTAGAATCTTCCTGAAATTCCGATGAAAATCCTCGTCGTCAGCCATACTTATATCGTCGATCTCAACTGTGAGAAATTGCGAGAGTTGGCAAAGCTATATACGCATGATGGCTCTGAGGTAGAAGTTACCGTTGTAGTTCCAAAACGTTGGCGACCGGGCGGAGTCCAGAATAAAGTCATTGAGCCAATCTTCAAAAATGAAGATAATTTTCGAATTGTTCCCATTGCAAATTTTAGTCAAAACAATCAAGGGATCCTCTGTTTTGGCTGGGAACTCGTTAGCTTGCTACGGCAATTCAAACCTGATGTGATTCAGGTGGAACAAGGATCTAAGTCGATTGCCTATGCCCAACTGATCACGCTCAATCGATTGCTCGGGCTCAAGGCAAAGATGCTGTTTTTTACCTGGTGGAACTTGCCCTATCAGCTCAAGTTTCCAATTTCGCTGCTGGAGGCCTACAACCTCAAGGGAACGGATGGTATTGTGGTGGGTAATCGGGATGGGTTTGAGGTGCTGCGCGATCGCCATTACTCCGGCCCTATGCGCATCATGCCCCAGCTCGGCATTGACGAGCGTATTTTTAGACCTCAATCTCAACCGGAACTAGCGGCTCAATATCAGATTAAACCAGATGATTTTGTTGTCGGATTTGTCGGTCGCTTTGTGCCCGAAAAAGGGCTGATGACATTAGCGAAGGCATTGACCGGATTACGCGAATATCACTGGAAATGGCTGGTTCTGGGACGCGGGCCGCTGGAGACGGAGCTGAAGCAGTGGGCTGAAGCTGAAGGTCTTGGAGATCGTTTTATTTTGGTAGAAAGTGTTCCCCACGACGCAGTGCCGCACTATATCAACTTGATGAGTACGTTGCTGTTGCCCTCAGAAACAACCTATCAGTTCAAAACGATGACGGCGGCGGGCTGGAAGGAGCAATTTGGCCATGTGATTGTCGAAGCGATGGGTAGCCGTGTGCCGGTGATTGGTTCGGATTCGGGTGAAATTCCCAATGTGATTGGTGAGGCGGGGCTGGTGTTCCCGGAGGGGAATGTGGAGGCCTTGCGCGATCGCCTCCGACAACTAATGGAGCATCCAGAGCTCACTCAGCGGTATGGTCAGTTGGGCTATGAAAAGGCGATGCAATGCTATACCAACCGAGCGCTAGCGAAAGCTCAACTTGAGTTTTACGAGGCGCTGATCCAGCCTCAGGATTATTTGGTCGTGGCCCAGGGGCTGGATCAACGAGCAGACCTACGAGCAGACCTACGACCGGAGCAACAGCCCGAGCAACAGCCGGACGAACGCGGTTCGTCCCTACAGCGGTGTTGATGGGGGTTACCCTAGATTTTTGTTTTCTGATTCACCGAATTACCCCTGCAATCCCATGCGTGTTCTGCAAATTGTTCCATCGATTTCCTTGATTTACGGTGGCCCGAGCCAGATGGCGCTGGGGCTGAGCGAGGCGCTGGCGGCCCAGGGGATTGAGGTAACAATTTTGACGACTGACTCCAATGGCGATAGCGGTCAAGCGCCGCTAGATGTGCCGCTCGATCGCCCAGTTGAACAAAATGGCTATCGAATTCGCTACTTTCGCTGCTCGCCGTTCAAGCGTTATAAGTTCTCGCTGCCGCTGTTTCGCTGGCTCAATGACCACGCCCAAGAATACGACATTGCTCATATCCACGCGCTCTTTTCACCGGTCAGCAGCATTGCTGCAAGTATTTGTAGACGCAACCGTTTGCCCTACATTTTGCGCCCCCTCGGGACACTTGACCCAGCAGATTTACAAAAGAAAAAGCAGATCAAGCAACTGTATGCCGCCATTTTGGAAAAGCCAAACCTAGCCGGAGCCGCCGCCGTTCACTTTACCAGTCCTCAAGAATGTGAGGTGTCTGAACGGTTTGGGACGAACCCTCGAGCGATCGTGATGCCCTTGGGGGTACAACTGCCCCGGCTCGACCAGCCTGAGCAAGCGATCGCATCGCTGCGCCAGGAGTTGCAGTTGCCGAGCGACAGACCGATTTTGCTTTTCCTCTCCCGCATCGATCCGAAAAAAGGACTCGATCTACTTTTCCCCGCGCTTGAGCAGCTATTGGCTGAAGGGTTGTCGTTTCAGCTGGTTCTGGCTGGAGGGAATCCCCAAGATCCGGGCTATGAGCACAGGGTTCAGCAACAAATTGCCGCTTCACCGCTGCGGGCTTGCACCACGATTCCGGGGTTTGTATGGGGCGATCGCAAACTCGCGCTCCTCGCCGCCTCAGATCTCTTCGTCCTACCTTCCTATTACGAAAACTTTGGCATTGCTGTGGCCGAAGCAATGGCGGCTCACCTGCCGGTTGTGATTTCCGACCAGGTGCATATCTATCGCGATATTGAAACCGCTGAAGCGGGCTGGGTGAGCCAATGCACGGTGGATTCTCTGCGAGATCAGTTGCGATCGGCACTCAAGGACGCGGGCGAACGGCAGGTGCGGGGGCAAAATGCAGCACGCTGTGCTCGGGAAAAGTATAGCTGGAGTGCGATCGCCCATCAGCTCCAGCAGCTTTATGGCGAACTTCGTTAACTGGGTCTCTCCTGAGCTGACTAGGGACGCTGGAGCATAAATCCACCCGCCAGGCCCGCATCGGGATCGCGCAGCACCAAATTGTCTTCTAGAATCGCTCCCTTTTGGTGGCTAATGCCCTCTTGGATGCAGGGAAGTGCGATCGCCCAGCAAACCTCTGCATCAACGGGATAGCGATAGGTCAAATTGTTGATTTGATCACGCTCCGACGCCACCGTCGGCAAGGGCGGCGGTAGCAACAAGCGCTCGGCAAATCCGGGCTGGATCGAAACCCCAAACACCAGCAGCGTCGTACCTGCAAACAATAGCCCATTGCCATAGCGCTGGAGCCAGGGCCAGCTCTGGGTGAATCGATGGCGTAGGGGCGCGAGGATGCGATCGCCCAATCCAGCCGCCAACAGCAGCGCCCCCAAAAATGCGGGCAAAATCAAGAAATAGCCCAGCCCCAGTCGCACCACTGGCGTACGTGTAAGCGTGAACACCATACCGAGGAGACCCAGCAACACCAGCCAGACCTGATCATCCAGCTGCCGCAGAGGATATCTGCGCCACAAAACGGCAACCCCAGCGATCGCCAACCCCGCCAACCCCACGATCACCACATTCGAAGCCGTCGTCACAAACCATTGCTTCAAGGCCCATTGCCAACGCACGACCCCTGCAGGTGGCTCCCCAAACCAATCCATCCAGTCCGTCACTCGAGCCACTTCCATTGCCATTTGCTCGGGCCGGGCCGACCAGGGCAAATTCAGACACAGCGCCTGGGCTGGATAAAGCGGACAGCCCGAGGTGATCACGCCGTAGACCATGGCAGGAGTCATGACAATCGCGATCAGGCCAAGACCCAGACAGGCGCGCTGCCAACGAAATTTTCCCTGAACCACGCTGTAGGCTAGCAAGGCCACCGGCAAAATCGGCAGCGCCGTCAGCTTAATCGACAGCGCACCGGCACCGAGTAAAAGTAAAATGGCCCGATCATCCCAAAATGTCTCTGGATCAAAGACCTCTGGCGATTTCGTTATTGCACCTGTTATTGCGCCCTGGGACTGAAACAAAATCACCAGAACCCAGCCCAACAGTCCCGTCAACATCAAAATTGGGATATCAGTGGACGGAGAAACAAATACCTCTCGCATGAAGCTAGAAATGCTCAGAAATCCCAGAGCCAGAACACCGAAACCGAGCAAAAACCAGTCCGCTAACTGACCCTTGGCCTGGGCAAGCCGCAGGATCGCAAGACTCAGATGCAGCAAACTCACGAACGTAATCAATCCATTAATTACCACTGTGCCACGTGTGCTCAATTCCTCTGGGTTGAAGGGTGCGGCGAGGGCAAACCAGGTTGCAAAAAAACCAAATTGGCTGACCAACAGCGATAGGCCGGGGACTGTACCATAGTTGGCGAGCCAACGGATGACGCCGAAATGGTAGAGCCCTGTGTCATACCAAATGACCGGTTGGGTTGTCGGCACGCTAATCACCAGCATCAAGAGGAACACCAGCAAAGTCTTCCGCCCGGTGGCCCTGGCCCGCACAGCCCCGAGTAATTGGCGCGCTCCCGGACGCCGCCAAGCGAGCCCAACCAGCAGTGCCATGAGCGTAATCCCGACCCAGGGCGTCAGGGGCAGAAAAAATGATGCAGAAAGCAAACACAGGGCGAGGGCGAGGATGCCGAGCCAAATGGCGATCATCCAGCGATCGCCCAGCCGCCGAATGGCGCTGCGCTGAATCAAATCTAGGACACCACCGCCGATCACCGTGCAAATCACGATGAGGGAACTCCAACAGATCAGGAAGTAAAACATGGCAAGCGATAGAATCGACGCTCCAACAGAAACAGTCCTAGGGAATCCTAAAGTGCGACTGGTTACAGGGGAGGATACCCTAGGGAAGGTACGGATGGAGAACGTAAAACCATGCCAGATCGATGGCGGGTTGTCTACTGTGGAACCCGATGCCGATTCCGCCGGGTTCGCCGGTGGAAAGATGGGTAGATCGAAAGATTCGCGGATTGAAAGCTTAGCGGGTTGAAAGCTTAGCGGGTTGAGATCAGTCGACGATCGCCAGAACGGGAAAAGCCAGAACGACCGCCTACCGACTGACTTTCCCAAGCCTGCTCATCCCCGCTGTCCAAGGGCATGGTCAGCGGAGCCGGAATTTGGCTGACTCCCAGATGATGCCTCGCCATCCCCAAGGCATAAGCCCCGCCGCTATAGACATAAAACAGCCAGTGCCACAGCATTGCCTGACCCGTAAAACGGGCACCGCGACTGTGATAGAAAAAACTATAAATGCCAAAATTTAGGGTGAATAGAACCACCAAGGCCAAGGCCGAAACACCCAAAGCCCAGGGGTAAAACAAAGCCGGGGCGATCGCCAGCACAGAAGCAAAGCTACACATAACGCTGAGGCGGTTGCTGACTTGAAGGTTGAGGTCGTTCATGGGGTGGCGATCGCGCAGCAGCAGCTCGGTCCAGGGCAACGCCCGACAAAAAATATCAGTTTGGATCATCTGCAAGGGTCGCCAGCGCTTCAAATGTTTAACCTGAACCTGCTTGCAGAGGCGAATTTGATAGCCTGCGCGCTTGAGGCGGTAGCCCAGCTCAATATCTTCGATGCAGGGTTTGCGGTAGCGAGCATCAAACCCCCCTACAGCCATAAAAGCAGAGCGGCGAATGGCACCGCAGGCCCCCCAAAATGTTGAGGCTTGACTGGAAGAGATCTGGTGCGTGTAGTGGTGCAACAGATTGCGGTATTGGGACAGAAAATTGCGTGCACCGGGGGCATCATCATAGGAGCCAATCAGGGCGTCGATATCAGAGTCTTGCTCGAATACAGCGACGACTTGCTCCAAGGTCGTGGGATGCAGCGTCACGTCTGCGTCTAAAAAGAACAGGAGATCCCCCTGGGCCGCCTGAGCGCCTCGGTTGCGAGCCGCCGCTGGCCCCTCGGACTGGGCTACACGAATGACGTAGGCCCCAAAGCGCTCTGCAACTTGCCAAGAACCATCGGTGTCACCATCGGCGACGACAATGACTTCGTAAGGATGGCGACGGCTGCTCACGATGCTTGCTAAGCAGGCGCGAAAGTCTTCACCACCATTGAACACCGGAATGATTAATGAAACCTTTACTGAAGGAATCTTCAATGGAGAGGAAAGCGGAGAAGATAGAGACGCCATGTCCGAGTAAACCCCAGATAGTCCAAATCAAGAAGCGGTATTGATGGGGAATACTTGCCCAACATCTACGTGCTTCTACCGTAGCCCTGTCATCCTAACAATTTCTGTCGGCTCATCTAGTCTTTAATTCGTCACGAAGTTCTCATAAAGTTATTTACTTGCAGCAGGTTTGACGATTTGGGTCGGTGGGTTCTAGGACGCATGATAGCCGCAGCTCTCCCCTAAAAACTGGGCATACTGTAATCAGCGATATACTGAGTTCGAGAAATTTCCGGGAGACCTCCGGGAGATTTTTTCCGGGAAATTTTCGGGAGTCTTTGGCCTGGTAAATTTTTAATCCCTGGTCAGGTTATTTTTTTTGCTTGGATGAACGACTCATGAATTAAGTAAATAGACTTAGATTTTCATGTATAAATCAATATCAATTTTTACAAAATTAATTTTCAAGTCTGTCATCGAACGAACCCTAGGGGCAGATAAAGGACCGGACAAGGGGCCGGACAAGGGGCCGGGCAAGGGGCCAGACAAAAATTTTTCTTTACCGAGTTGATTGGGGTTACATGTCAACCGCATCCATGCCCAATGCATCCATGCCCAACAATCCAGCGGAAGCATCGCCAGCGGAAGCATCGCCAGCGGAAGCATCGCCAGCGGAAGCATCGCCAGCGGAGGCATCGCGAGCAGACGTGTCGCCAGTGGACGTGTCCATTGTGATTGCGACCTACGATCGCCCGGCAGCCCTGCACCACTGCCTGGAGAGTCTGCTGGGTCAGGCCACCGATCGCTCCCTAGAAATCCTGGTGATTGATAACCACCCGGTCTCTGGTTTGACCGCTGCGACGGTAGCCCAATTTCCCAGGGTGACCTACCTCAGTGAAGCGCGGACGGGGGCGGCCTACGCCCGCAATACTGGGATCGCGGTCAGTCGTGGCCCATTCATTGTCACCATTGATGACGATGTCACCGTTCCGCCCAACTGGTTGGAGACGCTCCTCAGCCATTTTCAGCGGCCTGAGGTGGGGGTGGTCACGGGGAATCTGTTGCCCTTGAGTTTGGAGGCAGAGGCGGAGCAGCTGTTTGAGCAATATTGGGGGCTCGGCTGTGGGACGCAACGGTTTGAAGTGGATGGTCACTGGTTTGCAGCGTCCAAAACAGCGGTGGCTGGGTGGGATTTGGGGGCGACGGCCAATGCAGCTTTTCGAGCGGAAATCTTTAGTGACCCCAAAGTGGGAATGATGGAAGAGACCCTTGGAACCGGGACACCGGTGGGTGCGGGCGAGGATCCGTACCTGTTCTATCGGGTGGTGCAAGCGGGCCATACATTGGTTTATGAGCCGGAGGCGTTCGTCTGGCATCAGCACCGTCAGGATTTGCGGGCGTTGGGACAGCAGACCTACCGCTACAGCAAGAGTGCAGCGGCCTATCATTTGACGACCTGGATTTTTGATGGCGATCGCGCGCGATCAAAGCGCTGTTCTGGACCTTGCCCCTGCACTACCTTCGCCGCCTCATTTCCTCAGCTCTCGGGCTGCTGGACTACCCGCTGTCTCTGGCCTGGTGGGATGTGGTGGGCTACTGTGTGGGCCCCTGGAGTCTGTGGTGCTCCCATCGTCGGGTGCGTCGGCTAGGGCGGAGTGCGCCCTATGTGCCCGTAGAGGTGAGGGTGGTTTCGAAGCCCGCATCCATATCCTGAACTCCCGAGAGCGGTTTTATGATCAAACCCAGCCGAGTGATTGAAATTGAACTGAGCCAGCCGCTTGCATCGGTGACGGGGCTAGAGGGATTTGGCCATGTGAGAGGGCTGGTGCAGCTCTATGGCGATCCGCTGGGCTGGGTGGACGTACCCGTCAAGGATGGGGAATGTCGTGGGGATGACCTGGCGGCGGCGATTCTGGCAGAACAGGGACAACGCCTGGTGGCTCGACTGCTGGCGGCGGGAGTGGCGGCGGGGGCGGATTTAGAGCGGATGGCATTGCCACAGTTGCTGGCGCTGGTGGGGTCTGTGCCTGAGCTGGAGCGTCGGCCCCGAGTGACGGTGGCACTGTGTTGGCCGATTGCTGAGGTGGGTGTGGATACCGGTGTGGATACCGGTGTAGATTCAGCTGGGAGTGCGTCTGGGGAGCACGCGGTTTGGGCAGAGAGTTTGGCGGCGATCGCAAACCTTGTTCTCACTCCCGAGAGATCAAAATTCACACAGCCAGAATCCAAACAGCCAGAGTCCGCACGACCAGAACAATACCTAGAAATTCTTGTGGTCGGGGCTCCCGCTCCGCCACTGGTCGCTGACCTCCAGTATCGCTATCTTCCCTCGGCGGAGCTGGATCTCAATCAACTGCGCAACCTGGCGATCGCCCAAGCCCAAGGCGACATCATTGCTTTCCTCTCGCCGGAGGTTCGGGTGACCCCCGGCTGGCTAGCGGGACTAGTGCGGGCATTTGTGGAGGATCCCAGCCTTGCAGCGGTGAGTGGGCCGCTGGTGCCGAGCAAACAAATCACGGCTAGCCTAAATCTGCTGGAACAGCATCTGCTTTGGGCCCAGGGCTGGGAGCGCCAACGCTGCCGGATGGCGATCGCCCCCAACACGACCCAGCCCAAGTCCTGTTCCAATCCGGTCTCAATCCCGAAAATTTTGCCCTCCGCAAGTCCGCCCTCGTGGGGCCAGACGCCTTTGCGGATCTCGCGGGCAGCCTATCTTCCCTGACGTTTTCACTGGTTACCCAGGGCAAAACCGTGCTTTACGAACCCCGGATGTGGGTCTACAGCCATCGGGCTCAAACCTCAGCGGCACTCCAAACTCAGGTACAGCAACGAGCGATCGCCCGAGCGAGTTATTTTGCCCAGGGTTGGCTCCAACAAGGGGCAGTTCCGGCGGGCTGCCGCTGGGCGTTTTTCAAGGAGAGTTTGGGCGGATTGCGTTGGTCGATGCGCTGTTGGTTGATGGATCGTGCGGAACTCAGACCCTTCCACGCCGCCCAGGTGACAGGGGCGATCGCGGGCCTGGGTCAAATTCTCTCTCGAGGAACCCAACTGTTCCTGGCACAGCCGGACTCGATCGCCCCGGCACCCCAAGCTGCAAATGTCACTCTAGCACTGCGGTTGGCGGAGCAGTCGATGCAAAGTCCAATGGCAGAATCTCCAGAAGCCAGTTTGGGGTCAGACATCACATTTGGGCCAGACATCGCAACGGTGGCAAAAACACCTATGGCAGTTTGTAGCGTCGATATTGGTCAACCCCTGGCTCGGCTGGAACGGTTAGGCGAATACGAGCGCGTCCGTGTGTTTGTCACCCGCCAGGGAACGCTCCTGGGCTCGGTGGATCTGGAGAATCACCATGGGCCGTTGGGGGTTGAAATGCTCAGCCAGGCGATTGTGAAGGGATTAGGGCCACGTCTGTTTAGCCCTTTAGCCACAGTTGAGCAGGTGCTCATGGGCCAAGTGAGCGATTGGCTCAGGCCACTGGCAAGCGAACCGCTCCAGGATGGCGCGATCGCCCCTTTACCCAGTTCGGTTCAGGTTTCTGTGATTCTGACCACCTGCGATCGCCCCACAGACCTGCGCAACTGCCTGCGTCATCTGCTGGCCCAAGTCACCCCGCGCGAGGTCGAAATTATCGTCGCGGACAACCGTCCCGCCTCTGGAATCACACCGCCAATCGTCGCCGAATTTCCGGGGGTCAAGCTCGTGTCCGAGCCCCGCGTCGGCGGCTCCTACGGTCGCAACACGGCCTTTTGCGCCAGTACGGGCGAGATCGTCGCGACGGTGGATGACGACGTCACTGTGCCCCCCGACTGGCTGGAAAAACTCATCGCACCCATGGCTCGGCCCGAGGTGATGGTCGTGACGGGCAATGTGTTACCCCGAGAGCTAGAAACCGAAGCCCAGCGCCTCTACGAAGATCTCTACGGTGGCCTGAGCGAAGGCTTTGAAGCCTTTGAGGTCGATGGCCAATGGTTAAGTTCGTTTAATTATTCACCGCCGGTTTGGGACTTGGGCGTTTCCGCGAATTCAGCCTTCCGCGCCAGCATTTTTCATCACTCCGAAATTGGAATGATGCCGGAGGTCTTGGGGCCAGGGACTCCGGTTGGCGGTGGAGAAGAAAATTATTTGATCTATCGAATTCTCAAAGCGGGTTACACCCTCGTCTACGAACCTTCTGCCTACGTTTGGCACCGCCACCGCCGCACCGTCCCCCAACTGCGCTACCAAATTTATCGGCAAATGATGGGCGGCACGGCCTACCATCTGATGCTCTGGACCGTGGACAAAGACCGACGAGGGTTGCAGCAGCTGACCCAGTCTTTGCCGCGCTATTTTGCCCAGCGCTTGCTCGAGCGAGTTCAGGGAAAACACCAGGTACCCTGGTCGTTTTTATGGGCTGAAATCGCAGGTGCGGTGAGCGGTGTTTGGGGGTATCGTCAGTCGCTGCAGGCGGTTCAACGCCAAGGCCGCAGCACCCCCTATGTGCCTGTTGCAGAGCGGGGAAACGTGACTCCGAGCCGTGAGCCCGAGAGCTCGTCGTACCGACGCTCCTCCACCCAGGTAATTTCCGGATCATCAGCCCCATGAGCCACCCCATTCCTCGCGAGCCCAGGGCTCCCAATCCCATGCCCCATGACCTGTCCCATGACCGGCCCCATGACCTGTCCCATGACCTGTCCCATGACTCTCGCCCGAGAGCTGGCCTGCATTCTGGCCGCTGGGGGCGATCGCTCACCCAGCGGTGGGATTTGCTCTGTGGGTTGGTCGATCGCGAAATTAAGTTGCTCTACAACCGTTCGGCGCTGGGAATTGCCTGGATGCTGATCAATCCGTTGATGCAGTTGGCGGTATTTGCCTTTGTGTTTGGCCTGATTTTGCCGAATAATTCCGTTGAGAATTATGCCTCATTTATTTTTAGCGGACTGTTGGTTTGGACGTGGTTCCAGAGTTCACTGACCCAGGCCACGGGGGCGATCGTGCACAATCGATCGCTCATTCGTCAGCCCGGATTTCCGGTGGCGATTTTGCCCGTGGTCACGGTGACCACAGGGTTAATTCATTTCTTACTGTCATTACCAATTTTATTGCTGTTTTTGTTGATCGATGGGGTTCAACTGAATGCTTCGATTGTGCTATTACCGCTCTTAATAATCCTGCAATTTGCCTTTACAATCAGCTTAGCCTACGTTTTGGCTTCCATCAATGTGGTATTTCGAGATACCCAGCATACCCTGGGAGTGTTATTGCAAATGCTATTTTATTTGTCCGGTGTATTTTATCAAGTCAATAGTTTGCCGGAAAAATATCGCGCAATCTTTTATCTCAACCCCTTAGTCGGTCTGATTGAGTCCTATCGCTATATCTTTGGCAAAATTGGGGTCGAAGCCTCATTGTTAGCCGAGGCTTCGCTCAACTGGAAATTATTGGGTTTTATGGGGCTGGTCACAGCGCTATTGTTGCCCCTAGGCTACCAGATTTTCAAGCGCCAGAGCGAACGATTTGTGGAGGAGCTTTAGGAGCGAAATTTAAGCCCATGGGAAGTGCCGTTGTTGTCGAAAATTTGGGCAAGTGCTTTAGTGCCTATGCTAGCGATCGCCCTCGCACACTCATGCAGGCGGCCCTGGCCGGACTGCGAAACCTTCGGGCCACGGATCGGTTTTGGGCCTTGCGCAATGTGAGTTTTTCCGTAGAGCCTGGCGAAATTCTTGGCGTTATTGGCCATAATGGAGCTGGGAAATCAACCTTGCTTCAGCTGATCGGCGGCATTGGCCATAGCGATGAAGGTTCGGTAAAAATTCGGGGAAAAATCGGTGCGTTGCTAGATTTAGGGGCAGGCTTTCACGAAGATTTGACGGGGCGGGAAAACTTGATGGTGACGGCGTTAATTGCGGGCCTAACCCGTCAAGAAGCACTGAATCGTCAGGCGGAAATCATTCAATTTGCTGAATTGGAGAGTTTCATTGATAATCCCATTCGCACCTATAGTACGGGTATGGGTATGCGATTGGCGTTTTCGATCGCTATCCACACCGCTCCAGATGTGCTGTTAGTCGATGAACATTTGTCGGTGGGTGATATTGGGTTTCAGACCCAGTGTTTGAAGCGGGTGCGGCAATTGCGCGATCGCGGCTGCGCCATTGTGCTGATTTCCCAGAGTCCGAAGCAAGTTTTGGAGATTTGCGATCGCGCCCTCCTCCTCAACCGAGGCCGCATCGCGGCCTACAGCGACCCGCAAACCGTCATCCAAGAATACGAAGCCGCAATGCATCCGGATCAAAACCCCGGCTGCCCTCCCGCCAAGCCTTGGCCCCCCTCGGCAAAGCCATTCAAATTACCCAGGTTCGCCTCAGTCCCGCCGGCCTCATCCGCAGTGGTGACCCGCTGGTGGTTGAGATGGACTACGCCTGTTCGTCTGGTGTGGAAGACCCGATTTTTCTGTTTCGCCTCACCCACGACACCGGTGCGGTTTGCTTTGAGGTCAATACCCGCAACGGTGGGCTACGCTTTGACGAGCTGAAAGGGAGTGGTACGCTTCAGTTGTGCATCGAACGCCTGGACTTAAATGGCGGCCAGTATTTTGCCCATGTCGGGGTTCACGGCAAGAATTGGAAATCGTTACTGGAGTATCAGGACAAGGTACATACCCTGGTTGTAGAGCCTTCGGTGGTGTTGGAGGGGTTGCTGCATCCGCCCTGCCAATGGCGACTGGCGCTGTAAACCAATCCCAAGCAAAAGCCGGACGAACCGCTGTTCGTCCTGAGTTCCTTTCGTGAACGGTGTCGGTTAACGTCAGTTCCGGTTAAGACGCTGCCCCAGGAAGAGCAAAATCAAGGTTGAGAGAGGGCTTCTTGGGTTGATGGCAGTATGCAATCAAGCCGCAGATGAGATTGACCGAGAAATTGACCGGGCTGCGGTGACGAGAATGCTCAATTTGGAAGATATTTTTAAGCTGGTCAATAATGGTCTCGATGATGGAACGCTTGCGGGCCAGGAGCTTGTCCGTCAAACGCATGAGTTTGTTCTTCATGTTGCGTCTGGGCTTGGCATAGAACTGAATGCCGGACGTTTGGAGCAACTCTAAAGCGAGGGACTGGCAAACATAGCCTCGGTCAGCGAAGAACTTGCCAAAGAGTCCTTGCATCAAACCCAGCACTGGCTTTCGGTCATCGGTGTTGCCTGGGGTGAGGGTGATGTTGAGAAGTTCGCCTCGTTCATTGACCACTAGATGGAGCTTGAAGCCGAAGAACCGAACAGGTCTTCTAAGCTATGCATAGGAGGGGAGCGCTGATGGCTTTGGTTAGTTTCAGCTTATTCTCCCCCCTTTCCTTATCCGAAACTGACGTTCGGTTAGCCTGGGGTTTTCAACCTCGGGCGGTCGTGAGGCGCAATTCGTCAATCTTGGGGTCAATCTTGGGGTCAATCTTGATGCCGTCTGACCGATGTCGAACTCACGTTAAAATAGAAAGTCTTTAGACCTTTTCAGATTGCCAATCGATCGCCCGTAGATCTCAATGCAAGTCTCAGTGTGAATCTCAGTTTTCCCCAATAGTCCAGCAACACCTCAAAAACCCTTCAGCCCCCCAGATAAAGCCTATGACCGTCGCCGCCCCTGCCAAAACCGAATACGAAGCCGTCATCGGCCTCGAAACCCACTGCCAACTGAGCACCCACACCAAAATCTTTTCCCCCAGCTCCACCGCCTTCGGAGCCACGCCCAATACCCACATCGATCCCATTTGCTTGGGGATGCCCGGTACCCTGCCAGTGCTCAACCAAACGGTGCTGGAGTATGCAGTCAAAACCGGGCTGGCCCTGAACTGTGAGATTGCGCCCTACAGCAAATTCGATCGCAAACAATATTTCTATCCAGATTTACCCAAGAACTACCAAATCTCCCAGTACGACCTGCCGATCGCCGAGCACGGCCACATTGAGATTGAACTCACCGACAGCAAAGGCGAACCGCTGCTGGACGAAAACGGCAAAGCCCAAACGAAGCGCATCGGCATCACCCGTCTACACATGGAAGAAGACGCCGGTAAGCTCGTTCACGCCAGTAGCGCGTCCTCCAGCAGCGGGCAAAGTGGCCGTCTAGCGGGTTCTAGTCACTCCCTCGTGGACTACAACCGCGCGGGGATTGCCCTCGTCGAAATTGTTTCTGAGCCAGACCTGCGTACGGGCCGTGAAGCTGCCGAATATGCCCAGGAAATTCGCCGAATTGTCCGCTATCTCGGCGTAAGCGATGGCAACATGCAAGAGGGATCCCTGCGATGCGATGTCAATATTTCGGTGCGGCCCAAGGGGCGAGAGCAGTTTGGCACCAAGGTCGAGATCAAGAACATGAACTCGTTTAGCGCGATCCAAAAGGCGATCGACTACGAAATTGAACGCCAAATTGCCGCGATCGAAAGCGGTGAAGCGAACACCATTGTCCAAGAAACCCGCCTCTGGGACGAAGGCAGCCAGCGCACCAGCAGCATGCGCAGCAAAGAGGGCGCGAGTGACTATCGCTATTTTCCCGAGCCCGATCTGGGGCCGATTGAAGTTTCCGAGGCACAAAAGGCGGCTTGGCTGGCTGAATTGCCCGAACTACCGGCTAGCAAACGACACCGCTATGAAGATGAGCTGGGTCTGTCGCCCTACGATGCGCGTGTGCTCACGGATGAGCGAACGGTCGCAGAATATTTTGAGACGGCGATCGCCACCGGGGCCACGGACGAAACTGGTGAGCCAACTGGGTGATGGGCGATATT
>JAAUOP010000081.1 GCA_012034805.1 Synechococcales cyanobacterium CRU_2_2
CATTATCAAAGCGATAGAACGGTTCACCGGCTGCATTAAACCGGGTTTGTGCCACGGTGAATTGCTGCATGATGCGAGCCGCATCGCCTTGCAAATTGACGGTGATACCTTCCGCAGGAATCTCACCAGCCACGCTGAAGTTCATCACTAGGGCAGTGCCATCGGCTTCGCTGATGATGCCAGGGGTGCTGCTAAAGCTCACAACCGGAGTGGTGCCACCGCCACCGCCACCTTGCTCGGGGGCGACCGCTACCGTCACCGTTGCGGTATCGCTGCCGCCGTTGCCGTCGTTGACGCTGTAGGTGAAACTGTCGTTGCCGCTGAAACCCGCATTGGGGGTATAGCTGAAGGAGCCGTCGGCATTGAGGGCTGCGGTACCGCTGGTGGGCGCGGTGGCGATCGCTGCTGTCAAACTATCCGCATTAGCATCCGTATCCCCATTCAAAACCCCATTGGCTGCTGTCACCGTCAAAGGCGTATCAAACGCTGTGCTATAGCTATCATCATCGGCCACTGGGGGTTGGTTGACCGGTGTAGAGGAAAGCTGACTGGCCGTATCCACAAAGATGACTGTGCTTGAACTCGCCGTTGCACTAACGGTGTAGTCACTCACATTTTGAACGTCGCTAGCATCTTGGGCGGAAACCTGGCCTTTCGTTTTCAAGGAAAACAAAGCATCTACTTTGCCGTCAAAGGTTGCAGGCAAGGAACGGTCTGGCTCCACATTGTCAAACACCGGAATGCTAAAGGATGCCGAAGTTGCCCCTGGATTGATCGTGAGGACAAAGCCAGAATTGTCAAAATCGGTGTTGAAGGTAGCAGGGTTAATGTTCTGAACCTGGGGGTTAAAAGCAAAGCTAGGCAAGTTCAGGCGATTGATAATTTGCTCTACATTGCTATCCACAAATACCCGCAAGCCCCCTGTTGGTGCTGGAGCACTCAGGTTGAATTGAACGGTGAGCACAGTCCCTTGATCTTCAACGACCGCATTTTCAGAACCGCTGAAGTTAGTGCTCGTACTAAGACTGACTTGAGGAACTGTGGGTGTGGTATTGGATCCAACGGTCACTGTCACCGTCGCAGTATCGGTTCCGCCTTTACCGTCGGCAGCAGTGTAGGTGAAACTGTCGTTGCCGCTAAAACCTGTACTGGGGGTATAGGTGAAGGAGCCGTCGGTATTCAGCGCTGCTGTGCCATTGGTGGGTTGGGTGGCGATCGCGCCGTCAAACTATCCGCATTAGCATCCGTATCCCCATTCAAAACCCCATTGGCTGCTGTCACCGTCAGCGGTGTATTGAAAGCTGTGTTGTACGCATCATCATCCGCCACAGGCGCACGATTCACCGGGGCATCGGTCACGCCGTTAATCGTTACAGTCGCTGTCGCTGTACTGCTTCCCCCCTGACCGTCAGACAGGCTGTACTGGAAACTATCCGTTGCTGACTGAGCATCATTGAGTGTTTCAAACTGACCGTTGGGATTGTAGATGTAGCTACCGTTGGCATTGAGCGTCACCTGAGCGCCGGAAGCCAAAGTGACGGGAGTACCGATGTTGGTACTACTGCCATTGATAGCCGTCACACTCAGCACACCCCCATTGGCGTCAGTATCGTTGGTCAGCACATTGCCGCTAACAGGGGTGTCTTCGTTGGTCGAAGCGGTGTCATTATTGGCAATAGGAGGCGTATTCACTGGCCCTGCGACTGCCACCGTTACCGTTGCCGTATCCGTGCCACCTTTGCCATCGTTAGCGGTGTAGGTAAAACTGTCGTTGCCGCTGAACCCGGCATTGGGAGTATAGCTGAAGGAGCCATCGACATTGAGACTGGCTGCGCCATTGGTGGGTTGGGTGGCGATCGCGCCGTCAAATTATCCCCATTGGGATCTGTATCCCCATTCAAAACCCCGTTGGCTGCTGTCACCGTCAACGCTGTATTGAAAGCTGTGTTGTACGCATCATCATCCGCCACCGGAGGTGCATTCACCACATTGGTGTCTTTCAGCGTTAGCGTTACAGAACTTGTCGTTGCACTGACGTTATAGCCCGTTCCTGGCAAAATGCTAAACGTCGTTTGCTCTTCACCAATATCATCGTTACGAGTCGCATTCGGATCCGCTGCAGGACGGTCGGGATCGTTAAAAATAGGCAGCCTAATCGTTGCCGTTTGGGAGGTGATTCGGAAATTAAAACCACTGTTGTCACTAAAGCCAGCTGCCAGGGTTCCCCCCGTCACAGCGGCCTGAGGGGGGGGCGGGAAAATATCAAAATCTCCCAGCGCAAAGGGCTTACCCGTGCCAATACCAACAACCAAGCCCCCTGCCGGTGGCGGCTCACTTAGGGTAATCGTCAGGGTGGCTTCTGTCCCTTCATCCTCCACTAACGTGGTGATATCTGAGGTGAGACTCACCGTCGGCGTGCCGCAGCAGGCAATTGACTGGCTGTATCCACAAAGGTAACCGTGCTAGACGCTCTACCAACCGTGTATTCACTCACCGCACCCACTTCATTCAGATCATTGGTCGCGATCTGATCTCGGGGTTTGACGGTATAGGTGACATTTTTGAGGCCATCAAAGGTCGGATCTCCATCCTCAACATCATCAAAAACGGGAATGGTGATTGTTGCGGAAGTTGCCCCAGGATTGATCGTAGCGGCAAAGCCTGTGAAATCAAAATCCCCTGTTAAAGAAGCGGAGTCAATATTGGTCGCCAAAGCAGGATCAAATAAAGCCGCTTGCAGATCCAGGCGATTCAGAGATTGAGTTAGGTTACTATCTACATAAACTCGCAGCCCTCCTGCCGGAGCCGCTTGATCCAAGTCAAACCGAAACGTCAAACGGTTCCCTTGATCTTCTACAATCGTATTGGGCTGACCGGCGAAGCTGCTAGAGGTACTGAGACTAACCTGCACAAAACTACCTGTATAGGCTTGCCGCAATGTCTCCGAGAAAATGACCTCGGCAGTCACAGAACCCACCCGTTGATCCAAGTACCACTGAACGCCCTGCCCTGTCTGACCCACGCGCTGACTGGAAGCCGCGATATTGGCTCCAGTCAGTTGGTGTAGCTTCTGGAGGAATTTTTGGGCCATAGCCCCCTGTCCAACCTCACAGCCATAGAGCAATAGATCCACCCCACGCAATGCCATAGACCACTGAGCAATTTGCGCTTCATACTGAGGCAATGTCTCCAAACTCAGGGTGCTAGTCCCTAAATGGAGTTGTCCCGATCGGCCGTGAGAAACCAGGTGCAAGCTCATGATCTGTGGATATCGCGCCAAGATCTGCGTTATTTGCTCAACACCATCTTGCTCGGGATGCAAGACACAAGCCATCGTCCGAGCGTTCACATCAGCCCAAAGCTGTTGAACATGCTCTAACCCAGAATCCAAAATAACGAGGCTAGCCAATCGAGGCTCGGACAGAGCCTCAAGTTCAAATAGGGCATCATTCCCGGACAAACGTACTGCGCCAGACTGAGCTGATGGACGTTGCACAACAGCAGAGGAGGAAAATTGCATTGACGATTGCATTGGCATTAGGACTCACAACGAAAGGTAAGCAACAAACAGAAGCACTATCAGCAAACACCCGATCGAATCCAGCGATTTGCAGGAGTAAAATTTCGGAGCACTCGCCCATAGCCGTAGGGCTGGGATAACGATCCGAGAATGGTTTCTCAGAGAAGCAGCTCAAGAAGGCAACAGTGGGTCTTCGAGTAAAGCGAAGGAAGTCGGCTCTCCATTCCGTCATTGGCAGAGGCCCACAAGACTGGATGATCTAGACTAATCCGACGCTCATTCGCACCAATGATCCCCTTTGACATCTGGTACAGCCCAACGAAACAATTGCCCTCTGACAAAGAAGCAGTTGAGAACTTGTTGCATTAATGATTAATTTCTACCCCTGCATCGTAGCATTCCCCTATTAGTGCGCAAAGATACTTGTATGAAGCTTTGGTGAAGCGACGACAGGTAGCTCCATTGCTCAGACTGCCGACCAGACTAAGCAATTAGCTCATAAAGCTGCATTCTATAGGGCTTTTACAGAATGGTGTGAGAGTGAGCTGCTAATGCTTGGAGGAGAGCAATCATGAGTCTGAGTCTTTGTAATAGTTTATTACGGAAAGATATTTAAACGACAAATCAAGCAAAAGACCCAAGTTTCAGTGGTGGGTGGATGTAGCTGGGCAAGAGCTAGAATCGGGCAAGACGTCTTCTACATTACGGAGTAACCGTACCCCATAGCCAAAAGCACCAACTAGCACCATGCTCAGCGACATTAGTACATAGAGAACAGCCATGCCTGAGCCTGGAGCACTGCCAAACCAAACCGATAAGTAGGGGCTGAGCCATCCCTCTGGTTGCATAGCCGGTTCAAACACCCGATCGGCTAAAGGGCCAGCCAGCAAAGGCACTGTTGCACCAATCGTCAGACCAATCATCTGATCAGCCGCCAAAACTCGCCCTTGGAGTTGTGGCGGCACTTTAGAGTACCAAATGGCATTACTGGAGCTGTAATACAAGGGTATGGCGAGGGTGGCGGCAAAGTGAGCGGCAGTCCAAACACTCACGGATGCACCTATTCCAAGTATTACTTTAAACAATCCTGTAAGCATGAACCCTAGTAGCATGCCGTGGATTCGTCGCTTAAAGCCTCCCCAAGCACTAATGATAATTGCCCCTAAGACGCCGCCAAGACCTGCGGCTGTTGTGACATGACCTAACACCGTGGGATCTCCACCGGAGCGGGCTAAGATCATGGGGTTATAGAGGGCTTTGCCCAAATCATTCGGCAAGGCAAAGAGGGAAAAACAAATCACCAGAGCTAACAGACCGGGCGATCGCCAAATATACCGAAATCCAAAACTCAAGTCTTGCCAAAACGTCAATACTGCCGGGGCTGCGTCCTGATCAGAATTAGCAGGATCTCCAGACAGGGAAAGGGGTTGAGGGATCTGCGATAGCAGTAACGTCACTAGTGCGATTGCAAATGTTGCAAGATCGATGCCAAAAATCCCCTCTAAACCAATTTGGGGATAGAGACTACCTGCCAAAATCGGTGAAAAAATTGCACCACTATAGTTGACACCTGCCACCATGCTCTCTGCTCGGGCATAGTCGTCAGGCTCAACCAAGAGAGCAATCGAAGTAGAGTAGGCAAGATTTTGGAGCTGGCCAAAACCACCATAGATTGCCACAACGCTGAATAAATGCCAAATCTGAAGTTGGTCAGAGATGTAGAGTAGGGCGATCGCTAAAGTACAAAGAGCTGCTACCATATCCCCGACTAGAATCAATAGCTTACGTGGTATTCGATCCACAATAAGCCCGGCCATCGGCATAACCGCAATACGAGGAAGCTGTGAAAAGAAACTCACCATGGCTAAGGTTGTTGCCGACTCGGTCGTTTGCCACACCCAAATCATCAGGGCAAAAACGGTCATATAGCTGCCAATCGTGGACACTAATTGGCCCAACCAAAGTTTAATAAAGGTACGCATGGATTAGGATGAACAGATTTAAGCTGTGCATGAAGTTTTTCTCAATTTTTAGTTCTATCAAAGCCATTATCCAAGTTGCTATTATCAGGGTGAAGGTTTTCAGGGTAAAGGTTTTCAGAGTAAAGGTTTTCAGAGTGAAGGTTTTCAGAGTCGATATCTTTAGAGTTAATATCCTCAAAACTTCCAAGAGAGCGTACCTTGAATACTAAAAGGAGGACCTGGATTAACCCGGAAGGCATCTCGAGAACTTTCAAAATAGCGCGTATTCAGGAGGTTTTTGAAATTGAGTTGGGCGGTGAGACGATCGCGTCGATAGAAAATCGAGGCATCTGTGCGTGTATAACTCGGTAAATCAAAGTTATTGTTGAGGTCACCAGCGCGATCGCCCTCAAAGAAGACTCCAAAACCCAAGCCCAATCCTTCTAGACTTCCCGATTGAATTTGATAGGTTGTCCATAAACTCGCAGCATGTTTTGGCACGTTATCAAGACGATTTCCTACTTCAAAGCGATTATCCTTGGTAATCTCTGTATCGGTGTAAGTATAGGTTCCAATCAGACTCCAACCAGGTATTATCTCCCCTGCAAGATCAAACTCAAAGCCCCGACTTTGTTGTTCACCCACTTGTAATTGAAAACCTGGATTGTCAGGATCTTGAGTTGTGACGTTGCTACGTTTGAGATTATAAAATGCTAGGGTGCTAGAGAGGCGATTGTTCGGCGACTTCGCCTTTAAGCCTACCTCAAACTGTTCGCCCTCTTCAGGAATAAAAACTTCTCGTTGGGAGTTTTGGCCAATGGCTGGCTTGAAGGAGCGATTGTAACCTGCATAGAGTGAAAGGTTTTCCCAGGGTTTTAGAACTAGGCCGACTCTCGGACTGAAGGCTTGATCCTGGCGATCGAATGCGGTTGGAATTGCGCGAAAACGATCAACAAAATCTTGATTGGCAATATCAAAACGTCCCCCTAATAGCAGAATGACGCGATCGGACCAAAGATTCATCTGATCCTGAACATACAAGCCTAGAGATGAGACTTCTGTCGTGGCATCTTGTCCAAAAGCTGTAATGGGTCGAGCGCTTAAGCTTTCAGGTTGATAAATGGGATTGAAAATATCAATATCTCGCAAAAGCCTAAGACTGAACGTATCGTCAGATTTTTCCTGTGCCCATTCAAATCCCAGTAATAGTTTATGCTCAATAGGCCCCGTTGGAAATTCACCAATCAAATTGGCATTGAAGGTATAATTTGTGTATTGACTAGGATTCTCCGTGAGAAATCGACGCAATAACCGATTATTGGTCAAATTAATCGGCGTGATTCCTGTTGACTCTGGACTGTCTTGAAAGGAGACGAGGAATTCATTATTTAGCAACCAATTTGAACTTAACTCGTGGGACAAACGATATCCTAACCGCGTTTGAGTTGTTTCTCCTCTAGCCAAGCTCGGCTCACCTAGATTCTTTGTGACATCAACCTCACCCAAGGGGTTTTTGATCACTGTACCGGTAGCTGGCAGCTCAGGCGCAAGTCCTTCAAAGGTCTCCTTTAGGTATTCTAACTCCAGCAATAGCTTAGTTCTATCGGTGTCAATCACTTGAATCGACGGGGCGAAGAAATAGGATTCTCGCTCTTCAAAATCCTTAAAGCTGCCCTGGGTTTGGTAGGCAAGATTGAGTCGATAATTGACGTCGCCGTCAGCGGTCAGGGGACCAGTGAAATCAAGAGAGGGTCGATAGTTTCCGTAGGCTCCTCCCAGAAACTCCAGCTTATATTCTGGTTCACTTTGGGGTTGCTTGGTCACAATATTGACAAGTCCGCCCAAATCTCCGACTCCAAACAGCACAGAAGCTGGCCCTTTCAGGACTTCAATGCGATCAATATTTGTAGAGCCTGCGTTGAACCGTAGGGTTTGATCCCGAAGTCCATTACGTACGATATTGTTACTTTCAAAGCCACGTATAATGACTGAGGTGGCCGAACTGCCTGAGGCAATATCGCCAGTTGTCACTCCGCTAAAGTTACGCAAGGAGTCGGTTAAGGTTGTTACTCCCTGTTCTTCCAAGACTTGGCTAGGTACGACTTGAACGGACTGAGGAACATCTTCAATGGGAGTGTCGGTACGGGTGCCCGTGGAGGACGAAGGAACACGATAGCCGGGTTCCTTCTCCCCCGTGACGGTAATGCGAAGCGAATCATCATCCGATTCTGAAGAGGAGCGATCGCTTGGGGATGACGGAGGAACCACTGGCGGAGACTCGACTTGGGACGGGGCCAGATCTTGCTCTGGCCTTGGCTGAACAACCACATTAAACAGCAGACTCCCGGCGGGTCGTTGCAAGCGCGTCGAAACATCCAATCCGGGGGCCATGATTATGATCACGACCCCATTCTCGCCCGCAGGCTGCAGTTCGACTGAATCAACGCCTGGGATAGGGGTCATTTGTCGCCGCTGCTCGGGCGGTATCGTCAAGGTTGCACCCTGGATCTGAATGCGCAGTTGATCTGAGGTTCGACTTTGCAACACCTTGGGGGCGGTCACATTTGAGGTTCGCAGCTGCATGACAAAGCCACTGTCAGAGGGCTCGACCACGAATTCAGAAATCGTACTGACCTGGGCGATCGCAGGTTGGGCCACCACGACCCATGTTGCGCCGAGGACAGCCACACCAAACCAACGGCAACCCAACAAACTCAAACTGGCTAAATCGGAGCCAGCCCAAGACTGAATCAACCTCAATGACATATTTCTCCACATGACACAAACAATAGAACATTGCAAGAGTGATTGGCAATGCGATTTGGAACAAAATGCAACAAACGAAGGGACTGCACCTGTGTCAGTACTTCTACAGAGCATTTCAGTGAAAGCCGTAGGGTTATTCTACAGGCTTTTTTAGAGGCTAGAAGCCTTGAGAATGTAAAACAATTCACAAGTTGGGGTTAGGCCGGATCGAGCCCAAGGTCTTGCTCTGGCAAGCGTTGGAATTCCGAACCATTCCAGCTATACGGCTCATTTTTCGGATCATTATTGAGAAATATTGTTGATATGCTATCGTAAGCCATGACCCGTAAAACTACTAGCTTGTCGTTCAAATTACATTCCTGGTCGGAATAGGTTTGCTAATTGTGTTGCCATCTGCTAGGCCATTGATGCCTAATCGATCACTGTCTCGCTCCCTTATGAATATTTTCTGGGATCGAGTCAGCCAGACTCCGGAACGAGTTGCCTACCGTTTTTTAGCGGATAGCGCTGAGTTTGTCCCGGCAACGGTCGAGCTGTTGAGCTATGGCAGTTTAGGGCAATGGGCGGGGGCGATCGCCCAGGAACTCCGGCGTCAGGACGCAGTGGGTGAGCGAGTTTTGCTGCTTTACCCCCCTGGGCTAGCTTTTGTGGCAGCTTTTTGGGGCTGTTTGGCGGCGGGGGCGATCGCAGTTCCGGCCTATCCTCCCCGACCAAATCAGCGGTTGGGGCGTCTTCAGTATCTGGCTGGTGATAGTGGTGCCCGGTGGATTCTAACTACAAAAGCGTTGTTGCCTCAACTGCAGTCCTTCTGGTGTGGTGAGATCGCCTCATCTACTTTGCCTGTTAGATTTTGGGCTACAGACGAGTCTTGGAATGAGTCTTGGAGTCCTGGGACTGAACGGGGGGAATGCTCGATTGAGATGCCAAGCTCTTATGACCCAGACGGGCTAGCTTTTTTGCAATACACCTCAGGCTCTACTGGGCAACCCAAGGGCGTCAAGATTAGCCATCGCAATCTGTTGCACAACCTTCAGATGATCCAATCGTGGTTTGGCCACTCCCCCGAGAGCGAGGGAGTCATTTGGTTGCCGCCGTACCATGACATGGGGCTCATTGGGGGAGTTTTGCAGCCCTTATACGCGGGATTTCCGGTGACGCTGATGGCTCCGGCGACGTTTTTGCGGCAGCCTTTGGTTTGGTTTCAATCCATTTCCCATTTTCGGGCAACCACCAGCGGAGCACCGAATTTTGCCTTCGAGCGTTGCGTCCAGCGGATCAGTCCAGAGCGCTGCCAAGACTTGGATTTGAGCTGTTGGGAGGTGGCCTTTGTGGGAGCAGAGCCAGTTCGTGCTCACACCCTCGATCGCTTTGCTAGGGCGTTTAGCCACTGTGGGTTTCAGGAGAATTCATTCTATCCTTGCTATGGTCTTGCTGAAGCAACTTTGCTGGTGACGGGCGGCGATCGCGGCTCAGCGCCGACTCGCCGATCTGAACTTCCTGTTGAATTGCAAACCACAGGCGGTAGAGCTGTGTGGGTCAGCTCTGGTTTTGCTGCCACCGATCAATCGCTCAAGATTGTAGATCCAGACTCTCGGATGCTTGTGCCCGAAGGGTCGATCGGTGAGATTTGGATCGCTGGGCCGAGCGTTGCCCAAGGTTATTGGGAAAAGCCGCAGCTAACGCAGGAAGCGTTTCGAGCTTATTTGGCTACAGGCAAAGGGCCTTATCTGAGAACCGGTGATCTTGGATTGATGCAAAACGGTGAGTTGTTTGTAACGGGACGACTCAAGGATTTAATAATCATTAGAGGTCAAAACATTTATCCCCAGGATATTGAACAGACCGTTAGCAGCAGCCACGAGCTGCTCGCTGGAAACGGCTGTGCCGTTTTTACGGTTACAGCAAAAGCAGACGAGCAGACGAGTGAAGCCCTGGTGGTGGTACAGGAGCTGAATAGGGCGGGATGGCGATCGCTGCGTCAACCGTCTGACTCTCTTCGAGAGTCAGACGGGAGGATTAATGCCGTCATGGCAAGCATTCGTCATGCCGTGTTTCAACAGCATGGCCTTCAGGTCGAGTGTATTCGCTTGATTAGGCCCGCGAGCTTGCCCAAAACCAGTAGCGGGAAAATACAGCGTAGTGCCTGTAAAGCAGCCTTTGAGGCCAGGCAACTGATTGAGGTGAAGCAGATAATGAAGCAGATAATTGAGGTGGAGCAGAAGAGTCCACCCCCCTCGAAGGTTCGCTCTATGCCCCAGCCCTGTGCCGCCAGCGAGCGCTCCTGCCAGCTCACCGATGATCGCCTCACGTGGCTGCGCGACTATGCCAGCACTGCAATTAACTCTCAGCTCATTGACGAGCGCCGCTGTATTCCGCCTTCGATCGTGCTCGACTTTGGCAATCAGGGGCTGCTCGGAATGCAGGTGCCCCAACGCTATGGCGGGCTGGAACTGGGCCACCGCGATACGCTCCGCATTTTGCAGCAGCTTGGCGCGATCGACCCGACCCTGGCCCTCTTTGTCGGTCTCAATAATGTGCTCGGTATCCGTCCCATTCTGAACTCTGCTCAGCCCCCGCTTCGCGATGAGCTGCTGCCCAGGCTCGCTGCAGGGCGGGAACTGGCGGCTTTCGCGCTGACCGAGGCGGTTGCCGGATCGCACCCTGCTGCCATTCGTTCAGTGGCCCAACCCATAGGTGTCGGGCGATGGTGCTTGACAGGCGAAAAAATCTGGAGCGGCTCGGCAGCCTGGGCGGGAGTGACCAATGTGTTTGTCCAGCAACAGGATGCTGCTGGACAGCGTTTGGGGGTGAGCGGGTTTGCTGTAGGCCGAGGCACGCCGGGACTCAGACAGGGGCCAGAGGCGCTGACCCTGGGGATGCGGGGCATGGTGCAAAATACCGTGTGTCTTGACCGAGTTGAAGTGACGGCTGCGCAGCGGCTAGGGACAGCAGCGGGCGGCATGGCCGTTGCCCAAGACGCCATGATGTATGGGCGACTGGCGATCGCGGCAGCCAGTATCGGTGGTATGAAGCGCTGTGCTCAAATCCTGCTGCGATATGCAAACCGCCGCCAGGTTGCCACGGGACGGCTGCTGCACAATCCAGCGGTGTTGGTACGCCTGGGGGGAATGACGGCGGCGATCGCCGCCTTGGAGACCCTAGTGGAGGCGATCGCGGTTCGACTGGATCAGTCCTTACCGGTGTCCGCAGAAGCCTATGCCGCCTGCAAAATTCTCGCACCCGAGCTCTATTGGAAAGCTGCGGATGATCTGATTCAGGGCCTGGGCGGTCGGGGCTATATCGAAACCAACGGCGCGTCGCAGATCTTGCGCGATGCCCGCATTCTGAGAATTTTTGAAGGGCCGACCGAAACGCTGGCAATGTATCTGGGGTCGCGGGTGCTACACACCCGTGGAACCGTGGAGGCTCTGATCGGAACCGAGTTCAATGCTCCCCGAATTGCTCGCGCTTTGTTTGAGGGAGCTGAGCAGGTTCTAGAGCGTTTCCGCGCGGCCTCAGCCTCCTCGCAACACCATGCCTCAGCGGCAGAACAGCCGTTTAAAACCCAGCAGGCGACGCTTTTGATCGGGGAGCTTGCATCGTTTGCAATTCTCTGGGCGGCCGTCCAGGCCGTACCTCAAATCGGAAATGAAAGCTATTCTCAAAAGCAGGCCCTGACTTGGGCTAAGGCTCAGTTTGAGCAGCGACTGTCCGCTGCGCGGGTAGCTTCTGCCGATGAACAGGCAACCCTTTCTGTAGAGCAGGCGATCGCGCAGATTGAAACCTACCCATCAACCATTGGAGAGATTGAGCAAAACTTAGCGGGTGAAGACTATGGTCTAGATGCCTACCTCCGGAAATCTCAGGAAAAGCCGCCGTCCAACCAGGTTGAGCAAGACCTAGATCCTCCGTCGAAAGCCGTCGCGGATCAATCCTCTGGGCCGCCCCCGCCTGCCCAAACATCCCTGAGGATTCAGCACTGGCTGATCGACTGGATTGCTCGACATCAAAACATTGAGTGTCAGCAGATTGGGGTTGATCAAACCTTTGCAGACCATGGCTTAGATTCAGTCTCTGCCGTGGAGCTGGCCCAGGATCTAGAAGACAGCTTCTGTCTGCCCACACCGCTGGATGCAACGGTCGCTTGGAACTTTCCCACCATCGCCGCGTTGGCGAACTATGTCGCTCGGCAGGCTGAGGTTCCTTTCAACGTTGAACCGACCGAGACCGCTCAAGTCGATGTGCTAGATCAACTTTCGGAAGCAGAGCTGGCTGAAATCTTGGCGAGCGAGCTAGCTCTATCGTCCCACACCGCTGTGACCTCCGGAGGGCGACAGTCATGACACATTCCTCTGTTTCTCCTCAAAACCCCGGTAATTATCGCGATCTGTTGCGCAACGCCACGCGGCAGATTCGGGCACTCAAAGCCGAACTCAGCGAGCTGCACCAGCGTCAGACCGAGCCGATCGCAATTGTGGGAATGGACTGCCGTTTCCCAGGCGGTAGCAATTCTCCTGAAGCCTATTGGGAGATGTTGAGTCAGGGAAGATCCGCGACGGGGGAGATTCCGGCTGAGCGCTGGAATGTCGAAGCGCATTACGATAGCGACCCCGATGCTCCCGGCAAAATGTACACGCGCAAGGGGTGTTTTCTGGATCAAGTCGATCAGTTTGACCCGCAGTTCTTTGGCATTTCGCCCCGCGAAGCCAAAGCGCTCGATCCTCAACAGCGACTGCTTTTGGAAACCAGCTACGGAGCCCTGGAGTCTGCGGGTCAGGCTCCCTTTGATCTCAAAGGCAGCCGCACCGGGGTTTTTGTGGGCCTTAGTTTTGATGACTATGCCCAGCTCAGCGTACGCTCGGGGGATTTCACGCAAATTGATGCCCAGAGCAGCCTAGGCAACGCCCGCAGCATCGCTGCTGGCCGGATTGCCTATACTTTTGGCTTTCAGGGGCCGACCCTACAATTGGATACGACCTGCTCTTCGTCGCTGTTGTCGGTGCATTTAGCCTGCGAGAGTTTGCGACGGGGTGAGTCGAACCTGGCCCTAGCCGGAGGGGTCAATCTAATTCTGTCGCCCGAGCCCATGGTGGGCTTTTGCAAGCTGCAAGCGCTGGCAACGGACGGACGCTGCAAGACGTTTGATGCGGCGGCGGATGGCTATGCCAGAGGCGAAGGCTGCGGCATGGTGGTGCTAAAGCGGCTTTCGGATGCGCTGGCGAATCAGGATCAGATTTTGGCGGTTGTGCGCGGCTCTGCGGTCAATCATGACGGTGTCAGCAACGGACTGACGGCCCCCAACGGGACGGCCCAAGCCGCAGTAATTCGGCAGGCGATCGCCAATGCCAGGGTCAAGCCGGATCAGATTCAATACGTGGAAGCCCACGGCACAGGAACGTCCCTGGGCGATCCAATCGAGCTGGTGGCGCTGGGTGAAGCCATGCACACGGCTGAGCGATCGCAGCCGCTCTGGGTGGGCTCGGCCAAAACTAATGTGGGTCACCTCGAAGCCGCAGCGGGCATGTCTAGTCTGATCAAAGTTATCCTGTCGCTCCAGCACCGCCAGATTCCGCCTCACCTCCATTTCAGCCAGCCTAATCCTCACATTCCCTGGGAACGATTGGCGGTAGAGATTCCGACCCGGCTCGAACCCTGGAGCTGTCGCGGCAGTCGTCTGGCTGGGGTCAGCGGTTTTGGCATGAGCGGCACCAATGTTCATCTGATTGTTGAAGAAGCCTCGGAGGCAGAGGCCCCTATGGCCTGCGATCGCCCCGCGCATCTGTTGACGCTGTCCGCTCGTAGCGAGGCCGCACTCCGGGATGTGGCAGCGCGCTATCGCACTTGGTTGGCGCAGCAGGCGTTTGGCGATCAACAGCCTGATGCTCACAAACCTGAGGATCAAGACTGTCAGATTGCGGCGGCTAGGCTGGGCAATCTTTGTTTTACGGCCAACACGGGGCGATCGCACTTCCGGCACCGGCTTGCACTCAGCTTTACCCAGGCACAGCAGCTTGAGCGACAGCTCACGGAATATTTAGAGACCGGAATCGCCAGCGGTGTTCGCCAGGGGAAAGTGGCGGCCTCCCCAAAGCCGCGTAAGATTGCGTTTCTGTTCACCGGACAGGGGTCGCAGCTCGTTGGCATGGGTCAGTCGCTGTACGACTCGCAGCCTCTGTTTCGCCAGGTGATCGATCGCTGTGCAGCCATCCTTGCACCCGAACTCGATCTGCCGCTGACCCAGCTTCTGCACAGCGAGCAGATTCACGAAACCCGGTATGCACAGCCCGCGCTGTTTGCGCTGGAATATGCGCTGGTGCAGCTCTGGCAGTCCTGGGGCATCGAGCCTGAGGGAGTGCTCGGCCACAGCCTGGGTGAATATGTGGCGGCCTGCGTGGCGGGTGCGATGTCCCTAGAGGATGCTCTGCGTCTCGTCACGATACGCGGACGGCTCATGCAGGCGCTGCCTCCGACAGGAGCCATGGCAGCGATCGCGGCAGATCTCGCAACAGTTGAATCGCAGCTCCCGACCGATGGTTCAATTCAAATTGCAGCGGTTAACGGTCCCGAAAATATTGTGGTCTCGGGCGATCGCCAAGCCGTTGAAGCCCTGCTCCGTTCACTCGAAACCCAATCAGTCAAAACAAAATTGCTCAAAGTCTCCCATGCGTTTCACTCAGCTCAGATGGAGCCTATCTGGGATGAGCTACGAGCAGCGGCCTCCGCGATTTCCTATCAGCCACTGCAGCGCGAACTCATTTCAAATTTGACTGGAAAAGCAGTCCCTTGGGATCACAACTGGGTAGAGCACTGGGTAGAGCATGGGCGACGACCCGTGCTATTTGAAGCTGGAATGCACAGTCTTGCGACGTTGGGTTACGACGTCTTGATTGAAATTGGTCCCAAGACGACGCTGTTGGGTATGGGGCTTGCCTGCTTGCCCGAGTCGGAGTCTGGGC
The DNA here is from genome assembly GCA_012034805.1 of Synechococcales cyanobacterium CRU_2_2. Lineage (GTDB taxonomy): Bacteria > Cyanobacteriota > Cyanobacteriia > PCC-9006 > JAAUQQ01 > JAAUOP01. Next base: position 15,204 of record JAAUOP010000081.1, read on the forward strand.
GCATTTGGCTGCCCAGCCTGCGGCCCCCGTCCGATTCGCAGATGCAGAATGACTGGAAGCCGCTGCTCGATAGCCTGTCGGTGCTGTATACAGAAGGTGTAGAAATTGACTGGGCTGGGTTTGAGCAGCCGTATAGTCGGCATGTCATTTCGCTGCCGACCTATCCGTTCCAGCATCAGCGTTATTGGATTGATCAAGATCGGATCGATCCAGGTCAGTTTGATCAAGGCACTGAAATTCAGGTCGGCTTGCTCGGAAAACGTCTTTCCTTGGCAGCTCAATCGAGCCACTATTTTGAAGCTTGGATTAGTCAGAATGAACCCGGATTTTTGCAAGATCACTGCATTTTTGAGCGGGTGCTTTTCCCCGCAGCAGCCTATTGTGAGATTGCTTTTGCAGCGGGCCGTCAGATGGCAGACAAGGCCGATGAACTCGGGTTTCAACTGACTGACATTTCCTTTGTGCAGGCGCTTTCTCTGTCTAAGCAACCCAGTCGTCTTCAAACTTGTCTCGCCCCTGCAATTTCCCACCGTCAACTATTTCAAATCTTCAGCCAGCAGTCTGGGCAATCCAACTGGATTTGCCACAGCCAAGGCACAATTGAGCGTTTGGAGCGGCCGGCGCTCATATCAGAGCTTCGTGTGGCTCCAGTGCTTGAGGCCCGAACAGAATCGCTGCATCGCCATCTCGATTCAGCCTGCTTCTATGCAGCCTACGGGGCTCAGGGCATTCAGTATGGCCCCCACTTCCAAACGATTGAGCAGGTTTGGTGTGGAGCTGGAGAGGCGATCGCCCAGGCCAAGATTCCTTTAGCGGTTCAGACGAATTGTGCGGGCTACTGGCTTCACCCCATTTTGCTGGATGCCATACTTCAGCTGGCTGGCGCAATCCTGCTCCAGCCAGAGGCGGAGATGAACGAGCCGCGCCAGCCCGTTTATTTACCCACTGCGATCGAGAAGCTGCTGGTTGTTCCCACACCGCAGATAGAAGCGGCCCTGAAGCAAGACCATTCCTGGTGGATTTGGGGACAGCAGCGCTCTGGAGAGGCCGATAGGGTGTTGATCGATCTACAGCTTTTAACCGAATCAGGGGAAGTCGCTGTTCAACTAGATGGGCTTCAGCTTCAGCGGGTGGAGCCTGCCCAGGTGACTGACTCACTGGCGAGACAGAAGAGACAGAACAGACAAAAGAACTCGGCGGAAGCTGGGCATGGGGCGAGCGATCCGCTTGGGGGCGATCGCCCGCAGTCCTCAATACCCGAAAATCTCAAAGACTATCTTTATCGGGTGGACTGGCAATCTCAGCCCCTGGAAAAATCCGTTGATGATACAAGCGCTGGTGACCTATGGATTGAGCCTGAGGCTGTTTGCAGGCAGGTGCAGCCGCAGTTTACCCAGTTAGTCCACAGGGCCGATTTCATCCGCTATCAATCCCTGGCTCCGGAGCTAGAGGCGCTCAGTCTGAATCACATCCTAAGAGCCATGGACGAATTAGGTTGGCAACCGGCTGTGGGTGAGCGCTGCGCCACCGAGGCCCTCTGCCAAACCCTAAGGATTAAGCCCCAGCATCGTCCGCTGTGGGGTCGATTGCTCGGCATCCTCGCTGAAGCAGGCTATCTCCAAGCCGTGGGACAACAGTGGGAGATCGTCCAGCGACTTCATAGGGCCGATGCCGATGCGGTCGAACTACCGAAAAACGCGACTGAAATTGAGCGAGAGCTGGTGCTGTTGCGGCGCTGCGGACAGAATCTCGCGTCTGTGTTGCTGGGCCGGGTGGATTCGCTCTCGCTGCTTTTTCCAGACGGTGATTTGAGCGACCTGACGCAGCTTTATCAGCGGTCAGTAGGTGCCCGAGTGATCAATGGGGGACTGGAGCAGGTGATGGCTGCGGCGATCGCCCCCGCCCAGAAGCATTTCCAGCAGAGCGATCGCCCTCTGCGCATCCTCGAAATCGGCGCAGGCACCGGGGGGACAACGGCTCAGCTCCTACCACAACTTGATGCATCAGCAACCGAGTATGTCTTCACCGATGTCTCACCGCTGTTCTTGTCTCAAGCCCAGGAACGCTTCGCTGAGTTTCCCTTTGTGCGATATGAGCGTTTGGACATTGAAGTTTGTCCCACAAAGCAGGGATTTTTAGCCCATCAATTTGACCTCGCGATCGCAGCGAATGTTCTTCATGCAACTGCTGATCTTGAAAAAACGCTGGCCAACGTCAGAACTCTGCTGGCTCCCCAGGGAAAGCTGGTGCTGTTGGAAGGAACCCAGCGCTTGCGCTGGGTAGACCTGGTTTTTGGCTTAACTGAGGGATGGTGGAAATTCTGCGATCGCCACCGCCGTCCTCACCATCCTCTCCTTTCTCGCAGCGAATGGCTCGATCTGCTGCGACACTGCGGTTTTGAGGCAGCGGCGCTGCTGCCAGCTGATGCCTCGGAGCTGTCGCAAACTGTTTTTCTAGCCCAAAGAAAAAGGAGTGATCCGCAGCCTTCGCCAGAGGCCAGGAGAAAGCCTCGGCAGGTCTGGAAGATCGCGGCTGTGGTCGCTCAGTCGGCGCAGGCTCAGCAGCTCGCCTCGGCGCTAAACGCTCAAAGCCAGTCTGCCCAAGTCATCGGCCTTGACTCGCTCAATCCCTCAGACGGGTCGGATCCATGGGGTCAGCGAGATCCGCTGGGTGCTGAGCGGGGAGAGCCGCTGCGGGTCGTTTACTTTGTCGAGGGCTCGACGTCAGAGGTCTTGCCCCAAAATGCTTCTGGGACGCTGGCGATCGCGCTCTGGGCAGAACAGCACTGTCAAATCTTGCTGGATTTGATCCAAAGCATCCAACCCCCAGTGGGAGCGACGCTCTCGTCTACCCCCCAGCTCAGCATCGTTCTCTCGACCCTTGGCGGCAGGACGGCGGAGGCAGAAGAAGCCGTGAACGCAGAGAGCGAAAAAGCCCTGGCGCAGTCGCCGCTGCATGGCTTTGCAAAGGTCATCACCCGAGAGCATCCGGAGCTGCGGTGCCGCTTGATCGAGTGGCAAAGCCCAGACCCCGCTGATCCTGGTGCAGCCTCTGCTTTGGTCGAAGAATTGTTGAGCGACAGCGTTGAGCCCTGGGTTCGTCTCAGCGCGGCGACGGCGCAGGGCTGGCGGCGTCAGGTGGCGAGGCTGATGCCCTACTCGCTGCCCCAGCCGCTCGATCCCGCACAGCCCGCGCATTTGGTAACGACAGAACCGGGGTCGCTCGACAGCCTTGCATTTGAACCACGGCCTCGGCGATCGCCCGATCCGCAATCGGTCGAAATTCGAGTCGCGGCTACGGGTCTCAATTTCCGCGATCTGCTCAATGCGCTGGGTCAATATCCCGGTGAGGCGGGTCCGCTGGGCTGTGAATGTGCGGGTACGATTGTCGCCGTCGGTTCTGAAGTGACTGATTGGGTTGTGGGTCAAACCGTTGCTGCGATCGCGCCAGACAGCTTTGGCCCGTTTGTGACGGTGGATTCCGCTTTAGTGATGCCCACAACGCTGGAGGCCGCCGCCGCCGCGACGATTCCGGCGGCATTTCTGACGGCCTATTATGGGCTGGTTCATCTAGCCGGTATCAAATCGGGCGATCGCATTTTGATCCATGCTGCAGCTGGGGGCGTGGGGCAGGCCGCCATACAACTGGCTCGGCAGGCGGGGGCAGAAATCTATGCCACAGCAAGTCCAGGTAAATGGCCGGCTCTAAAGGCTCTGGGGGTCAAGCATGTTTTCAATTCGCGCAGGCTGGACTTTGCGGATCAGATTCAGGTGTTGACTGAAGGGCGAGGGATGGATGTGGTGCTCAATTCCCTAGGAGGAGCGTTTCGCGATCGCAGCTGGCAAAGTCTTGGCGATCGCGGCTGCTTTCTCGAACTGGGTAAAGGCGATATCTGGAGTCCAGAACAGGCCGAAAAATCCAAGCCGCATGCAGACTATTTTAGGATTGACTTGGTGGAAACTTGCCGTCAAAAAACAAGTTTGATTCAGCAGTTTCTTAAGACTTTACAGCCTCAGTTTGAAGCGGGGATGCTGCAACCTTTGCCCTATCAGAGCTTTGCGTTAGAGGATGCGATCGCAGCTTTCCGGACAATGCAGCAGGCTAAGCACACCGGAAAACTGGTGCTGACCCAGTCCGCAGCGGACATACGTCCTCGACTGAGAAACGACAGAACTTACTTGATTACGGGCGGCACGGGGGGCCTGGGTTTAGCGGTCGCAGACTGGATGCTCTCGCAAGGGGCAAAACACCTCGTTCTGCTGAGCCGTCGTGTTCCAAAGGCTTCGGTGCAAAAGCAGATCGAGCGTTTAGAACAAAAGCGCCAAGGCAGCACGGTTACCCTGGTTCAGGCCGATGTCTGTGAGGTTGAGGAGGTTCGTTCAGTTCTCGATACTATTGCTGCATCAAGTTATCCCTTGGCGGGTGTTCTTCATGCAGCGGGTGTGTTAGAGGATGGCAGCCTACAGCAGTTGAGCTGGCAACAGTTTCAGTCTGTCCTAGCGCCCAAGATTCGGGGCGCTTGGAATCTACACCAGCTCACACGGGATCAGGCCCTCGATTGCTTTGTGCTATTCTCCTCCGCTGCGGCCTTGCTGGGCTCGCCTGGACAGGCCAGCCATGCGGCGGCCAACGCTTTCCTAGACGGTCTCGCTCACTCTCGCAAGCAGCAGGGTCTGGTGGCTTTGAGTATCAACTGGGGAGCCTGGTCTGAGATCGGTTCGGTTGCGAACTACGCCACGAATGAAGCGGGAGAACTGCTGGGCTTGCCTGGGATCGGACGCATTTCGCCGAATCAGGGTCTGGAACTGCTGGAAAAACTCTGGTCGGTGCCCGCAGCCCAGGTGGGTGCTGTGCCGATCCGATGGTCGCGGTTTCTGCGGCAAGCTGTCGCCTCGAATGCATGGCCTGCGCCCAGTAGGGCTCAGCCTGGTATAGCTCAGCTCGGTATGACTCAGGGCCTGAGCGATCCGTTCTTTGCGGCCTTTCAGTCCGGTGGTTCGCAGTTTCAGGCTGCGGAGGCGTTAGAGAAATCTGAAGCTGATTCTGGTTTTTTGACAGAGCTGGAGACAGTACCGTTGAGTCAGCGGCGATCGCGACTTGAGACCCATGTTTTTGCGCTTTTGGGCCGAGTTTTAGGCTTCCACCCCAGCGAGATTGATCCACAGGCTGGCTTTTTTGATTTGGGCATGGACTCGCTGACGGCGCTAGAGTTCAAACACAGCCTTCAAAAGAGCCTGAACCTGAGCCTGCCTACGACGCTGGCCTTTGACTATCCGACCCTGGCCACCCTGCTGGACTATCTGGCTGAGCAGCTCACTCAAATCCCCGACAGCCCAGCTTCTCTAGCGAGCGATCGCCGTGCTCCCCCCCATCCTGAAGATTCAGCTGTGGACACTGTAGATTCAGATGTAACTGCACCTGCTTCGCCAGATCAGTCCGAAGCGGAGCTAGAAACGCTGCTGGATCAAAAGCTAGCGGATCTAGAGTCCTTGCTGGACGCCGGAGGTGGGAACCATGTCTAAATTGTCGGCTCAGTCAGCATCTAGCCTCAACCAGGCGCGGATGGTGAAAGCGATCGCGATGATCGAAGGCTTGCAGCAAAAGCTGGTCGAAGCGCAGCTTGTTCAGTACGAACCCATTGCAATTGTGGGTTTAGGCTGTCGCTTCCCAGGGGCAGGCAGTCCCGCTGAGTTCTGGAGCCTGCTGGCGGAAGGTCGTGATGTCATTACCAGGGTTCCGAGCGATCGCTGGGACGCCGACGCCTATTACAGCGATCGTTCCGGCGTCCCTGGCAAAATCATCACCCGATACGGTGGATTTATTGACCGCCCCGACCAATTTGACGCTGCCTTTTTGGTATCTCACCGCGTGAAGCAAACAGCCTGGATCCGCAGCAGCGGCTGCTGCTGGAGGTGAGCTGGGAGGCGCTGGAGCAGGGCAATCAGGTTCCCCAGAACTGGCTGGGAAAGCCCGTCGGCGTATTTGTCGGCCTGAGCAGCAATGACTATTCCCAACGGTTGCTGAGCCGACCAGAGACGGCCATTGATGCTTACCTGGCGACCGGCAATGCCCACAGCGTCGCGGCGGGTCGTCTGTCGTTTGGTCTTGGTTTTACAGGCCCCAGTCTAGCCGTGGACACAGCCTGCTCTTCGTCCCTGGTGGCGGTTCATCTGGCCTGCCAAAGCCTGCGGCAGGGTGAGTGCGAACTGGCGATCGCGGGGGGTCAATCGTCTGCTCTCCCCCGCGTTTAGCATCAACTTCTCCCAGGCTCGAATGCTGGCCCCCGATGGTCGCTGCAAAACGTTTGATGCCAGGGCGGATGGCTTTAGCCGGGGTGAGGGCTGCGGTGTGGTGGTGCTCAAGCGGCTGTCGGATGCGGTGAAGCAGGGGGATTCGGTGATGGCAGTCATCCGTGGTTCTGCGGTCAACCAAGACGGTCGCAGCGGCGGGCTGACGGTTCCCAATGGTCCCGCTCAGCAGAGGGTGATTCGCAGCGCCCTGAAGGCGGCTCAAGCTGAAGCGGCAGAGGTCAGCTATGTCGAGGCCCACGGCACCGGTACCAAACTGGGTGACCCGATTGAAGTGGGCGCACTGTCTGCAGTGTTTGCCGCAGGTCGCCAAACGCCGCTCCAGATCGGCTCGGTCAAAACCAATATTGGTCATTTGGAGGCCGCCGCAGGGATTGCGGGTCTGATCAAAGTGGTGCTGTCGATGCAGCATCAGCAACTGCCCGCGCATCTTCATTTTCAGCAGCCCAGTCCCCACATTGACTGGTCGGGAGCGATCGCCGTAACCGACCAACCCCGCCCCTGGCCTCAGTCCGAGCAGGTGGCTGGCGTCAGCTCGTTTGGCTTTGGGGGTACCAATGCCCACGTTATTCTGGCTGCGCCGTCAAAGGTTGATTCTCCACCAACCGCTGCTACAGCGCTCACGCCTTCCCAGATACCAGCATCAACGGAGCCTGGGAAGACGGCTCTGCCCTACTTTCTCCTCACGCTCTCGGCCAAAGATCCCCAGGCGCTGCGAGCGATGGCCCAGCGCTATAGCGAGTTCTTAGCCCGTCATCCG
>JAAUOP010000082.1 GCA_012034805.1 Synechococcales cyanobacterium CRU_2_2
TTCAGGATTTAGCCAAACGAGTTAATCTCAAGCTGTTTTGTAAGCAACCTCGCAAAAGCAAGAAGAAAAACAAGCCCCCGCTGGTGCGCGATCCCAAAAAGCCACACGTTTCTACGGCCAGACTTTTGTCTCAGCAATAATTAACACTTGGACAGGTATCGGTGCTAAGTCCTCATTTCATGAAGACTTTGTGAGAAAAATTTTATTGAAGAAATTTTCTCACAAAGTCTTCCTATAGAAGAAATAATTAAAATCATAGAATATCCTGACGCTTACTGAGTATTTTAAGTTCCGTAAGTACGACAAATCTCGTAATTTATTGTTGTTGTTTAACAGAAAACTTAGTTGATTTTATCGAGCAGAGTTCATTTTTACAGGAGAAAAAAGAAGCCTGCATAAAGAGTTAGTAGAGACTGACCTACGGTATCTGATTTTGAGAAATATCTAAGAGAATTGAGGCAAGAATGCTTTATTCACAGGTCGAAAAGGGTTCTCTAGAGTCAAGCGATTCAGTCCAAGCGATTCAGCTTACGTACCTAAGCTGAATTGTTTCAAGTAGATGTTTCAGCCACGTGCTTTTCAGTGTTTCAGGTCTGTACTTCAGTCAAAGTGCTTCAAGGTACTTTGGAATTCACAACAGTTTAAACCCACTCCTATGAAAACTTTGCGCTTTGAAGCTGAAGATCTTCGGCTCTTTAATCTCGGTATCGAAAAAACAGCTTGGCCTCCGCAGGGCAACTGGTCAGCTTGCTCGGAGCCCCTGGCAGCCCTGGCATTGCTCAGCTCGGCCTCAATTTTTCCGGCAGCTACGATGTTTTTTTGGGGTACTACGATCAAAATGCAGGAGATGGGCAGCTAGGCGTTAAGTTGGATGGCAAAACGCTGGACTATTGGGTTCTCAATAAAGAATTAGGCAGCGGCATCTCAAACGATACATTCATCCGTCGCCAGGTTGCGACAAATCAAGCACTGTCGGTGGGACAGACCTTTGAAATTCGTGCTTTTGAAGGTAAACGGCCTGAAACCGTTCGGTTTGACTATATTGAATTTGTCTCGACGGGTACCACGCCCCCCGTCCCTCCCGTCCCCGTCCCCACCATTCGTCTCGAAGCTGAGAGCCTCAACCTGTCCGCGTACCGCACGCAAACCCTCAGCTCTGGACAACGGATCATCAGTTTGGCCAATGGCGAAACCAACGAACGCGGTAAGGCTACGACCAACCTCAATTTGGACGGTTTTTACGATATTTACATCGGCTACTTTGACGAAGCGGACGGACAAGCCCAGATGTCCGTCAAGTTGGGTGGAGAAACCCTGAAATATTGGGTTCTCAACCAAAACCTCAGCGATAGTCAACCGAACACTGGTAACTTTGTCCGACGTCAACTGGCCGAGGCCAGACAGATTTCCGCAGGTACGGCTTTGGAGATCATGGGCCTAGAAAAGGACGGCGACAGCGCCGCTGTGGACTACATCGAATTTGTTCCTGTAGATTTATCCACGCGTCCTGGTCGGCTAGCCTTTGACCAAAATAGCTACATCGCCAACGAAAATGGCACAGCTCAGATCACGGTCCAACGTATCGCGGGTACCAAGGGCAGTGTCAGCGCCCTAGTTCAGCTCACGGGGGAGACGGCGATCGCCAACCTCGATTTTAACGCCACACCCCTCAGCGTCACCTTTGCACCCGGCGAAACCACGAAAACTCTCACGATTCCGCTGATTAACGACACCCTGACAGAATCTACCGAGCGCTTTAAGCTCGCCCTGCTCAACCCCACCGGCGGCGCAACGCTAGACAGCAGCTTGGCCACTGCGACATTCTCGATTGTGGACGATGAGACCAGTCTGGTTCCACGTCTGTTTATCGATAGCGCGAAGATTGCTGAGATTAAGGGGGCGATCGCCCGTCCTGGCTCCCACCACCAGCAAGCCTTCGCCGCCATGAAAGTCCGCGTTGATCAAAACGACTGGCGCATTTACGACGAAAGTCCTAGCGACACCAACACCAACTACGCCCGCACCTGGCTAGCTCGGGAAGCAGCGATGGCCTATCAGCTCACCAACGATCCTCGCTATGCCCAGACGGCCTTTGCTGCGCTGGAGCAAGTCTATAGTCAGGGGAAAGTCGGCGATGCGAACTTGGAATCTGACAAGGGGCTAACCAAAGCAATGGTGGGTTTGGGGTTTGCGATCGCCTACGACTGGGCCGCCGCAGGCTGGACGCCAGAGCAGCGCAGCTGGGTCAAGGGCAAAATCATCGAGGGTCTGAATTCATGGCCCAGCTTTAGCCATCCCAACGTGCCCCAAACGGGTGGCACCTATCATTCCAACTGGACAGCGGTCACTCGTGGCGCGGAGCTGGTGATGATGCTGGCCGTCGGTGAGGAAAATACCCGCTCGGCTCGCTATACCAAAATCAAAAGCGATCTAGAGCTGCACATTCGCAACGGCTACGGGCAATACGGCTTCAACCAAGAAGGAAACGGCTATTTAACCTATGGTGGCAGTATTCTGGCCACCGCCGTGAACGCCCTACGCAGCGTGGGCGATACTTCCTTAGACACAGCATTCCGTACCAAAGAGTTCTGGAAGCTGCCATTGTATGGCTCGGCGTTTAATGCCGAGCAAGAATCGATTCAGTATGGTGTGGGTAATGTTCGGTTTAATGCCGAGGGTTGGAGTAGCTTTTTGTTTGCGGATGTTCCAGCGGATCAGCTGGGCTATTACCAATCGGCCTACGATTCGGCCAGGGGCGTGAACAACCCGGCGGCGGCGGCGGATAAATTTGAGGACAAACGAGCCGCGACGCCCTGGTCTTTGATTTATTACCCAACGAATAGTACGGCGATCGATCCAGATCAAGGCAATTTTGCACCCCTGCTGGCCAGCCAAGATCAAGGCGGTTATGTATTCCGCAACCGCTGGCAGGATGCCAATGATACTCTCGTCACCCTAGTGGGAGACTACACCTCCAAGACCAACGCCTGGAACCAACCCGAGGTGTTTAACTTGGGCTTGTTTGCCCATGGCGATCGCTTCATTGCAGGCCCCAAAGACCGCACCGATGCCGCCGCCTACAGCACGTTGCTCGTCGATGGCAAGGTGCCCAATGTGAAGGACACGGGCAAGCAAATCTTTCAACAAGCCTACGAGGACGGGGGTTACGTCGTCGTTGATGGCGGCACGGCCTACCAGAACCTGGGCCTAGATAGTGCCCAGCGTCACCTCCTGGTGGACTTTGAAGCCGATAGCAGCACGCTATTCTCAACATTAGATCGGGTGCGGGATCAATCGAGCCACAGCTACACCTGGCAAATTAACGTCGGCGAAGCCTTGGACAACGGCGGTATTTCGGTAACCACAGGGCGCGAGGGCGGACTGCAAACCTTCCTGCTCACTTCTGCCGATGGTGACTATGTCAAGGGTTGGGTGCTCGAGCCCAGCAATGCAACGCTGTCGGCAGGAGACCCGCTCAGGATTACAACCACAGGGGTCAACAGCGATCTCTGGGTGGCCATGCTCAGCGGCAGCGGCACAGCACCAGTGGGTAGCGTCAGCGGCAGCGGTCTCAATGCGACGCTCACCGTTGACGACCTTCGGGTTCGCTACGACGCGGCCACCAACCGCATTGTCAGTCAGTCTCTTGCGACGGGCAGCTTAGCCCCTGCCGCCCGGTTCTTGACAGTGGAGCCCGATGATCTCCTCATTCCAGGAACATTTGTGCCCCAGGCTTCCTTCGGCATTTAGAAGAGGCCGTCTCCGAGAAAAAGTACTCTCTCTGAAAAGTAATCTCTCTAAGACCATTGCACGCTCCCAACACCGATCTAGGGCCCACCAGGTTCTCGAAGCTTAAACAGTTATGGCAGCATGACGAAGCTTAAGCTTTGGGAACCTTATAATTAGAGGGTATCCAGCAGTTTACAGAGAGTTGGCGATGGCATCAGAGGCAATGACCAATCCGGCATCGAGTTCAGCCTCGAATCCGACATCCGAGCAGCAAAGCATTTACGACGTTGCCATCATCGGAGGAGGTGTTTGCGGGACAGCTCTGCTTTATTGCCTCAGCAACTATACTAACGTGGGGGCGATCGCCCTCATCGAAAAAGAAACAGACATTGCCCTAATCAACTCCCAAAAAACGAGCAACAGCCAAACGCTCCACTTCGGCGATATTGAGACCAACTATACCCTCGAAAAAGCTGCCCAGGTCAACCGTGCCGCCAGCCTAGTCAAATACTATCTGCTGAACAACGATCCTGAACAACAAGCCTACAGTAAATATCACAAGATGGTCTTGGCCGTTGGCCCCGACCAATCCACCAAGTTGCGGGAGCGGTATGAAGCCTTTGAGGAGGTCTTTCCTCACTTGCGCATCATTGATCGCGCCGCGATCGCCCAACTCGAACCCAACGTACTGACAGGCAGACCCGCCGATGAAGAGGTCACGGCTCTGTTTACGGAAGAGGGGTATACGATCGATTTTCATCAGCTCTCTCAGTCGTTTTTGCGGCGATCGCTGTTGAATACCTCCACTCCAACTCCAACCCCAGCCTCAAACCTAGCCAAGGGCAAAATCATCGACGTGTTCATGGACACCCAAGTCACCCGAATCACGCAGCAGCCAGGGACGGGGCACTATTGCATCACCAGCCGAGGTAAAACCATCATCGCCAAAGCAGTTGCTGTTACCGCCGGAGCCCACAGCCTTCTCTTTGCCAAATCCATGGGCTACGGCCAGGATTTGGCGCTGTTGAGCGTCGCAGGCAGTTTCTACCTCGCCCCGGCCACGCTCAACGGCAAGGTCTACACCGTACAGCTGAAAAAATTACCCTTTGCCGCGATTCATGGCGATCCCGAAGTGCATGATCCCAGTCAAACTCGCTTTGGGCCAACGGCCAAGGTGTTACCCCTACTGGAACGACACAATTATGCGACGGTCTACGAATATTTCAAAACTGCTGGATTGAGCCCAGCGGCGTTTTTGAGCTTCTTTAAGATCCTCTCTGATTGGGTTGTGTTCAAGTATATTTTGCTCAATTTCATTTACGATTTACCCTGGATTGGCAAGCGCTTATTTATCCACAAAGTGCGACAAATTGTGCCATCAATTCAGCTCAAAGACCTCACTTTTGCCAAGGGATACGGTGGTGTACGGCCCCAGATCATTAATCTCAAAACGCGTCAGCTCGAAATGGGGGAAGCCAAGATTTTGGGCGATCGCATTCTCTTCAATATCACCCCTTCTCCCGGTGCTTCAACTTGTCTCCAAAACGCCGAAGATGACACGCTTCGACTGATGTCATTTTTGGGGGATAACTATCAATTTGATCAAGACCGTTTTCTAACAGATCTAACCGAAAAAATCGGGGATACTGGCAAACTTGACACGGGCAAACTAAATGCCGGCAAACTCAAAGACGAGCTCAAGGACAAGATTTCCGTTTAACAGCCAACCTAAACTACTGCGCCTGATCCAACCAAGCATTGGCCACCTCACACCAAGACTCAATAAAAACTTTGTGTTCGGGATTTGTCGGTTCTAAGGGCGTTGGATAATCGGGATAGCGGGCTGAAAATTGTTTGTCCACTTCGTCCCAGGAAGCTTTTTCTGGAGGCAACTGGTTAAAACGAGCGATCGCAGTTGCTCGACAACCTTGACCCACGTCTGGTTTCGCAGCTAAATCAATGGCAGGTAGTTTGATTTCGGGCAGTTTGATTTCGGGCAGCTTCACCTCCGGCAGCTTCACCTGAGACCAATCAACCTCGGGCCATTGTTCGGGCCACTGTTTGGGCCACTGTTTGGGCCATCGTATTTCCGGGAGGTTCATCTCTGGAAAATTGACCTCCGACAGATCGATGGAGGGCAATGCGATCGCAGGCCACTGGGTTTCTGGAACCTGAATAGTCGGAAGCTTAATGGTCGATGGCTGGCTGGCCGATGGCTGGCTGGCCGATGGCAGACGCCGAACTCCTCCATACACCAACAACCCGATCAAGAGCGCTGGCCCCACCCGAAACGCCAGCAGGGACAACAGCGGCTGTACAAACAACAGGGGCTGCACCCACAAAGGCCAAATAAATTGCGTCGCCTCTCGTTCCTGGGGAACCGCGCGACCGACGGCGATCGTCAGTTGCTGGGTTTGAGGCAACTGGCGATCGCCGCTATGACCCTGACGGGCCTGTCTCTGGGTAGCGGGTTTCGGCATCCCCGACTGCCAGGGATACTGCGATAGGGTACCGAAATCGGCGGCGGAACCGGGGGTCTTGCCGCTGAAGCCGAGGTCAATGGCGGGGCAGATGACGGGGCAGATGACCCGGAGAAAGTTTGGGTGGGACGCCATTCTGAGGCGAGCGAAAGTTTCCCTAAGGCGCGGATCACATCCGCCGCGCTGTCGTAGCGGAATCGAGGTTGACTTTGCACCAGGCGATCGAGAATGGCTCCCAATCCTGAACTGACCGCAGCATGAGCACGCCAGTGCCAGCGATCGCCATGGGCATCATACAAAACCACCGGATTGCGCTGGCCGGTGAGGAGGGCGATCGCACAGACTCCCAAGGCATACAAATCACTGGACGGATAAGCCTCACCCAGGGTCTGCTCCGGCGGGCTATAGCCGCGCTTGGCAATCAATGTCGGTCGCTCCACCGGGAGACCAGAAACCTGATGCATGGCCTGTTTGACGGTGCCAAAGTCGATTAGCGTCGGTTGGTTAGTGACGCTGTTCAGCAAAATATTGTCGAGGGAAATATCCCGATGGATCACCGGTGGCTGGTGGTTGTGGAGGTAGTTTAAAATCGGCAAAAAATCTAGCAAAAACTGAACCACCTGAACCTCTAGCAGTGGCCCCGATCGCAACAGCTCCAGATACGTCTCACCCGCAATCCACTCCTGCACCAACATCCAGCGCGTCTGCCCCGCCTCAAACACCTCAAATTCCTCGCGAAATTCGGGAATCTGGGGATGGCGCAAGCGATGTAGCACCGCCGCCTCTCGCCGAAACAGCTCCCGTGCCTTTTCGATATCTTCGGCGTAGGCGGTCACCAGCGGGGCAAATTCCTTCAGAACACAGCGTTCATTGTGGCGACGGCTATCGGTCGCGAGGTAAGTTCGACCAAAGCCCCCATGGCCGAGCTGCTGCAAAATGGTGTAGCGACGATCGACCCGATGACCCGGTTGAAGTGAAAATTGCTCTGACAATTGCTCTGACATGGAATAACTCACCGCTTCGCGACCTTGCCAAACTCCGACGCAGATTGCGCAACCAGTTTCGCTGTATCTGGATTATAAAGCCGCATATAGTTCCAATAGTTTTCGAATACTGACTCTACATAACCCTGAGTTTCCGGAAACGGAATTCGCTCCACAAACGTATCCACATCAAGCTGCTGGAACCGCTTCACCCAATCTTGGACATTCCCAGGGCCAGCGTTATAGCTAGCTACCGCTAGCATCGAATTCCCGTCCCACTCCTCGTGGGTGTAATTCAGATACCAGGTGCCCATTTGGATATTATCAAGGGGGTCATTCAGCTTAAATTCCTTCCCAAGTCCTGCTTGAGGTGCCACCCATTCCGCAGTTTCTGGCATCACCTGCATCAGTCCTTCGGCTCCAACGCTCGACTTAATCCCTGGCATAAACCGCGACTCTTGGCGAATCAGCGCCGTTACCAGCAGGGGATTAAGCTGTTGTTTGAGCGCAGCTTGCTGAATATCATCAAAAAACGGCAGCGGGTAGAGGGCATACCAATAATCTGGCTGCTGACGCAGGGCCTCGTACTGTTTTTTGTCCTCCGGCTTTTCTCGGTTGGCCAGACTGCCAATCATATAAAGCCCATCCAGATTGTCACCGACCCCCAGACGCAGCAAGCCATCAGTAAACTGCTCCGCGACACTGGGCGCTTTACGATTGACGAACTCCACCTGCCACAGCCGCCAAGCGGCGGCATCTTCGCCCAAGGAATATAGCTCTCGTGCGGCATCTGAGGCCGAAGGCAGCACCGCTCGCTGGGTATGCTTCACCATGTCCGGCGTCAACGACCTAACCGAGAGAAAATCCCCCACGGGCAAGCCCAAGATTGCCGCCGATCGCCAAGCAAAATAGGATTCAGGACGTTGTCTCAACACAGTCTCAAATAATTGAGCCGACTCGCGCTCTTGACCCAGAGCTTGGTACCAGCGAGCCGCCCAAAACCCGGCCTTGGGCGCGATTTCGTGATTGAGGTTATTTTTGGCAATACTACTGGCAAGCTGGGCAGCCTCTTTATACTGCTGAGCAGCGGCATATTTCTCGGCCAGTTCCCAGCGCAGCTCGGCGGCAGCGTCAGAATCACTGAGCTTGTCGAGCAAATATTGCCGAATTTGCGAGGCAGACTCCTGGCTACCCAATTTGTCTAGCAGTTTCGTCTTACTGAGGAGGGCTTCAGCCTTGAAATCGGGATAGTCTGCAATCAGCTGCTCCCAGTAGGGCAAAGCTTTAGGCCCCTCAGACATTTCCGCTAAACGCTTCAGCGCTAAGCCCGCATCATCGGTTTTGAAAAATTCCTGGACGACCTGTTCGTAAACGGGGCGTGATTGACTCTGCTGTTCGCTCAGTTGGAGGCTGCGGGCGGTGCGATAGAGCTGTTGGCTGGTGCGGGGAGCTTTGGCGTAGGCGATCGCCGCCCCCTTAAAGTCCAATTTTTCCCAGTAGGCAAAGGCAATTTCCTCCCAGTCCTCTGGCTTGAGCTGAGCGCCATGGTGCTGAATGAGCGCCTCCAAAATGCTGGGTAGTTGCTCGGTTTTATGGCCGTAGCGCGCCACGAGCAGCATCAGCGGCAACTGCTTGGCCGCTTTCAAATCCGAACCTTTGAGACGCTGGAGGGCCAAATCTACCGTGGCGGGATAGGCGGGATGCTGAGCAATTGCGCGATCGCCATAATCATTCTCCTGCCCACTCAACGCCACCAATCCCTCAGCTGAGACCGGGCTCTGGGGGTGCTGATCCACCAAAACTTTCCAAGTTTCGATCGCCTGATTTTCATTACCCAACGCAGTCTGAGCCTGGGCACGCAGGCTGAGGATCTGGGGAGCCAGCAGGGTGTAGTCCTGCTCAAGACCGTTCAACCAAGTCAAGGCGTCCTCCGACCGAGCTCCCACCAAGGCCCTCGACGCCAAAATGTAGCGAGCCCGACTGCGGGCCAGATCCGCGTCCGGGCGGTTGGCAATCAACTCAAGCTGCAAATCACTCAAATTGTTCAGCCCCTCGCTATCGGGCTGATAGCCAACCGCCAACTCCAGGGTCGCCGCATTCCGCTTGACCGAATTGAGGGTGGGCAACAAAAAGCCCGCAGCTGCGCCTAGGGTCAAGGCGGTGGCAGCACTGGCGAGCAGAATAAAATTGAGTTTAGGGTGCTTGAGCATGGGGGGAGAATCAGGAGAGAGTTGAGAAGAGCCTGAACGGGAAGGCTGCGATTTACGCTTGCCTGAAGCGAATCGGCTAGGAGCATCGGGCAAATACCCGGATAGTCTTCGCGAAATTACTGGTGCGGAAAAGGGCTTTGAGCAGGCTGATGAATAAGATAGCGTGCTAGCGTAAATTCGGCGCAGAGCCCAATTAAGGCGTTTTCTTAAGGCATGTTCTAAGACATTTCTCCCCCATGAACCTTTCCCCTCGACTGACTCTTTTCCTCGCTAGCCTAGTTGTAACCCTATCTTTCTGGATTTTGCGAGGGTTGGGCATCCTGACCTTCGTGAAGGGCCTAGTACTCTGGGTACTCCTCTTCTTCACCCTCGTTATAGGCATTTTGGCCACGATTCGACCGCGACGATCGTCCTAGGCGAAACCCTTTGGACTCTGCCTTTGGGCTACGAATGACCCCAAGCTTGCTACCCACGCTAATATTGAGCTGGTTGCCCATTAGCATCACCAAGCAGCCCAGATAAAGCCAGATCAACAGAACAATCACAGTTCCGAGGGCACCATAGGTGAGGCTATAGTCCACAATTGTTAGGACATAATTCCGAAAAATCATCGACAGCAATGCCCAGCACAGCGCCGCGAGGATGGCTCCGGGCAAGATCGGCGTACCGGGTTTCCAGCGGCTGGGGCCGAACCGATAAATGACGGAGAAGGCGATCGCCACCAGCCCCAAGGCAATCGGCAGGCTCAGCCACTGCCACAGCCGCAACAAAAACTTTTCAAACGAACCGCTCTGACTGGCCAGCATATTGACCGCCACATCGCTGACAAACAGCAGAAAAATCGCGCCCAACATCATTGCAATACTGCCCAGGGCAACAAAAATCGCCAGAATGCGGTGCTGGATGAACGGACGCCGTTGTTTAGGCGGCACCTGGTGAATTTGATCCATGGCCACCATGGCTGCACCAATGGCGCTGGACATGGCCCACAAGGCCCCCAGGGCGCTGAGAGAGAATAGGCCTTGGTTACGGCTGGTAATGTCTGAGACAAAATCCTGAATCAGCGATACCACCTGCACAGGCGCAACCGCCTGAATCTGGTCTTCCAGCCGCTGAACCGCCGTTCGAGGCGCATCGAACAGACCGATCGCCGTCAGCAAGGTCAAAATACCGGGAAACAGCGCCAGCATGGCATTATAGGCCATTTCCGAAGCAAGTCCCATGAGTCTTTGACGTCCGGCACTGCGGATCGCCTTGACCCAGGTCGACCAGGTTAAGTGGCGGAGAAATGTGAAAAAATCGACCACAACAGGCTCCCAATCACCCGCAAAAGCACTGAGAAGAACACCGAGAAGAACACCGAGAAAACACTGAAAAAGGCTCTCAACCACCTAAAACAACCTGAGGCCGGATTCACCTGGAACCGGCGATCGCTGACCCAACTCCTGGGAAATTCCCCGGAAATTGTCAAGGTTGCTTGAAGCACCCTACGCCATTCGTCGTTGATGCTATTGTGCAGATTGCGTATTTGTTCTGAAACGCTGACTCTGCCCCTGAAACTAGAGTCAGAGCAGGCACGTTGTGAGCGCCTAGGCGAATGACGCCATGGCCACTATACACGTGCCTTTGCAGTGTTTGTGAGGGAGTTAATCACAAATGGTTTCTTTCGTGTCCCGTCCCCAAGGTGCAAGCTCGGGTGCTTCTGTGTTGCAACCCGCGAATCCGTTTTCGGTGGCTGAGCCCATGCTCAAGCCAGCGGATATCTTGACTGGGTTGATTCCCAGATTAATTCCTGAGTTGATTCCGTTATCCGACCAGGAGCGATCGCAATGGTGCGATCGCACGCTCCCCGCCAACCCCCTCTTCGGAACCGACGGAATTCGGGGCTGCGTCGGCGAGCTACTCACCGCTGCCCTCGCTCTGAAAGTTGGATTTTGGACCGGCCAGATCCTGCGGCAACAGGTCTTGCGGCCGCAGGCACAGCAGTTCGACCCGGCGGATGGAACTGCTGCAGCGTGTGAAGTCCACATCGGCCCCGTAATCATCGGCCAAGATTCCCGCAGCTCGAGCGACATGCTGGCCATGGCACTGGCCGCCGGACTCACAGCAGCCGGGGTCGATGTTTGGAACGTGGGCCTATGCCCCACACCAGGGGTTGCCTACCTGGTCAGCACCACCCACGCCATTGGTGGCGTGATGATTTCCGCCAGCCACAATCCTCCCCAGGACAACGGTCTCAAGATCTTTGGCGCAGCTGGTACCAAAATTCCCAAGGCGCTTCAGCAAGACATTGAACAGGGCATTCGCGGTGCCCACGCTGTCTTCTCTCCCGTGGTACAGCTCGGCCGGTCTGAGCACCGCCCAGAGCTGATCGAAGCTTACGTGCTGTCGCTGCGCGAGTCCCTCAGCGTTGATTCTTTGCAGGGCTTGAAGATCGTTTTGGATCTGGCCTGGGGGGCCTCGGCAGTGTTGGCACCGATGGTGTTTCGAGCGCTGGGTGCGGAGTTGATTTGTCTGCACGATCGCCCGGACGGCCAGCAAATCAACGTTAACTGTGGCTCCACCCACCTCCACCGGCTACAAGAGGCCGTCAGGGGTCACGGCGCGGATTTGGGCTTTGCCTTTGACGGCGATGCCGATCGTGTTTTGGCCGTCGATCACCAGGGTCAAGTGGTCGATGGCGACTACATTCTCTATCTGTGGGGTAGCCATTTGCGGGAGCTCGGCCAGCTCCCCGGCAATACCATCGTCACGACGGTAATGGCGAATCTAGGCTTTGAGCGAGCTTGGCAGGCGACCGGCGGCCAATTTGTCCGCACCGCAGTGGGCGACCAACATGTGCAGGCGGAAATGGACGGTTTGGGCGCGATGCTGGGCGGGGAGCAGTCCGGTCATATTCTCTGTCGCCACTATGGATTGACCGGCGATGGGCTGCTCACGGCACTCCACTTGGCCGAGCTGCTACAAACCTCGGGATCTTCCCTCGCAGATCTCGTTGCTGGGAGTTTCAAAACCTATCCACAACTCTTGCGCAACGTACGAGTCGAAGATCGCGACCAGCGGCTGCACTGGCAAAAGTGCGCGCCGCTGATGGCGGCGATCGCATCCGCAGAAGCTGAGATGGGCGATCGCGGTCGCATCCTCGTCCGTCCCTCCGGCACAGAACCTCTGATTCGCGTCATGGTCGAAGCGGAGGACGCCGAGCGGGTCGAATATTGGACTGGGCACCTCGCCGAAGCCGTTGAGGTGCATTTGGTGGGGCGGAGCTAAGGCCTTAAACCCAGCCTCTAGAGCACGCGAATTACGCTGGCGATCGATTCGACGCTGTCATTGCTACGGAGTCGATCGAGCGCCTGGCGGAATTTGCCTTCTTGGACATCGTGGGTGACCACAGCAATCTCAACGCTGTCGTTTTGGCGATTGGTCTGAACCACCGATTCCAGACTGACATCGTGATCACCAAAACAGGTGCCAACAAAGCCAATCACCCCTGACTGATCCTTTGTCAGCAACCGCACGTAGAATCGGGTTCGCGTGTCGTGGATGGGGCGATCGTGCAATCTTGCTGGTGGCGGCAGGCCAACAGCGGATCCAACAGCGGCGTTCCGTCGGCCCGCTTGGCATCCCCTCGCTCCACCGTCAACAGCGCGGCAATATTCAAAATATCTGCCACCACCGCACTAGCCGTTGGCCCAGCCCCAGCTCCCGGCCCATAGAACATCACCTGGCCGACCGGGTCACCTTCCACCAAGATCGCGTTATAGACGCCGTTCACATTGGAGAGTGGGTGCGCATTGGACACCAAGGTCGGATGCACCCGCAACTCCAATTGCTCGGTACCCGGCCGTCGTTTGGCGAAGGCCAACAGTTTGATCACAAACCCTAAACTGTTGGCGTAGGCAATATCCGCCGCCGTAATCTGGCGAATGCCCTCACTATAAACTGCCATGCGATCGACCCGGCCCCCAAAGGCCAGCGATGCCAAAATTGCAATTTTATCCGCCGCATCTAAGCCATCGACGTCCGCCGTCGGATCGGCTTCGGCATACCCCAGCGCTTGGGCATCCGCCAAAATCTCACCAAAGTCACCTCCCTCCTGTTTCATGCGGCTGAGGATGTAGTTGGTCGTGCCGTTGACGATGCCGGTGATGCAGTGAATTCGGTTAGAGCACAGTGACTGCTTTAGGGGTTCAATCACGGGAATGCCGCCACCGACAGCAGCCTCCAGCAAAACATAGACACCATTTTTCTCGGCGGCGCTAAAGATTTCGTCGCTATAGAGGGCGATCGCCGCCTTATTCGCCGTCACCACATGTTTGCCATGGGCGATCGCCTGGAGTATGAGCGATCGCGCCGGTTCCAAGCCACCCATCACTTCGACCACAATATCAATCTCCGGGTCGGTGACAATCGACTCGAGATCAGTAGTGAACAGATCCTGGCCAAGAGGCACGGTGCGAGGCTTATCAAGCGATCGAACGCCGACTCGAGCAATCTCCAACTCCTTGACCAGCGGATGTCGCTGAGCAGGATCGAGCAAAATTTCAGCCGTGCCCGTGCCGACGGTGCCTAGCCCCAGCAAACCAACCTTAAACGTCACGACTTCTATCTCAACAACGAAATGACCCCATCATTGTAGAAGCCTAAAGCCCCCTGGCCCAGGGATCCTGGGCAGGGGGCAAGAACCCAAAGGCCGCGCTAGTGGTTTTCTTCTCGGAAAATCCTAGGGCAAAGATGCAACCGCGAGACGAGGCTGCGGTGCAGGAGCAGTCACGCCAGATCCACGTGAACTTGCCCAGCGCTCAAGCATATCCTCAAACACCTGCCCCAAAACCACTTGAGCACTGTAGGGCTGTGCCGCTGCCACACAGGCCGAAGCTGGGTAGCACTCGGGGTGACTTAAGATCTGGTTCAAAGCCTGGGCCAGTGCTATGGGCGTCCGCTCCTCACAGATCACACCGTTGTTCTCGGAGAGCAGCTTCGGTGTGTCGCCGCAGCGTGTGGTGACAATCGGCGTGCCGCTAGCCAATACCTCTAGGGCAGCAAAGGGCAAGCCCTCGTAGGCACTCGACAACACAAAGACGCTGGCGATCTGGTCGATCTGGGCAATGCGGGCTGCAGGTACCGCCCCCAACATTGTTACGCGCTGGCCAATCCCCAGGCGATCGATTTCCTGGCGCATTGCGCCGTCGAGTTCCCCAGCGCCGGCAACCAGAAGATGCGCATCAGTGTTCTGGAGTTGAGTTTGCAGCTCGGCGATCGCGTTCAGCAACAGCAGCGGATCCTTTTGGGGATGCAGCCGCCCTGCAAACAGAATAAACTTCGTGCGGGTGGGTAAGCCCAGCTCCTGAGCAAACTGCTGACGCTGTTGTTCACGATCGGCGGGCGTTAGCGGATAAAATTTTTCTGGATCAACAGTATTGCTAAAGGCATGGACTCGGTTAGCGATCGTCGGATATTGCTCTTGATAAAACGCCGTAGAGTTGGCATTACAAGAGAGAATCTGATCAAACTGCCCCAGCATTCGACGCTCCAAAGAGAAATAAAGCTGCGGAAATTTTTGCCACAAAATTGCACTTTTGTCCTGATTCAGCAGCACTTGCTGGCGGATATCATTTTGAATGAATAGTGTCTTCTCGCCTTGCCAAGAGCTTGTCGCCAAGGCGTATTCTAGCCGATAAAAATGCATGAAATCTGCGGATAAATCATGCTTACGCAAGGCAGCTGTATAGCGCACAGACGTCGGCACCAGTCGGCGCACATTGTCGTCCGGCAGATAAAACAGAGGCATAAAAGACAGCTTCCGCCCATCAAAACTTTCGGAATGCCACTGCCCAGCAGCTTGCTTAGAATCGTAGCCAGTACCAACTAACCGCAAATCAAATTCAGATGGTGCACATTTAATAAAAGAGTTCATCAGGGTTTGAATTCCCCCGATGCTGCAATTCCAAGGGTTGTACTGATAGAAGAGCGCTAAAGTCGGTTTACGCATGGGAAAAAGATAGTGTTGGAAATAAGGTGGCAGCTACACTTAAACCCTGTACTCTAAGCCGCAGATGCTCGACGAAAGTTGAAATACCCAGAATCGTCCCTGACATCAAATACATCTTTAGATTCCCGATCAGTCGCATCTCCAGAGAGAAAGCTAGAAGTATTGCCATGCCGCTTTTGATGCCAAAGCCAAGCATGGGCAATAATCTCGTTAATCTGGGTATATTGAGGCGTCCAACCAAGCACACGACTTGCTTTTTCGGCACTGCCAATCAGCATCGGCGGATCGCCAGGACGACGGGCTTCGTAGCGTACTGGAATCTCTCGGCCTGTCACCTCGTAAGCAGATTCAATCACCTGTTTGACTGAGAAGCCGCTACCATTGCCTAAGTTAAAGGTCTCACTCTCGCCACCTTCTAGTAGATGTTGACTACCGAGAATATGGGCGCTGGCTAGATCATTCACATGGATGTAATCCCGGATGCAGGTGCCATCTGGCGTTGAATAATCCGTACCAAAAATGGAAATGTGAGAACGCAGTCCCAAGGCCGTTTGCAATACCAACGGAATTAGATGCGTCTCTGGCCCATGATCTTCTCCGAGTTGACCACTGGGGTCTGCTCCGGCTGCATTGAAGTATCGAAAGACCACAGACTTGAGATTGTAGGCTGTACCAAAGTCTTGCAAAATACGTTCCACCATGAGTTTAGTGGCACCGTAGGGATTAATGGGAGACTGAGGATGATCTTCCAGAATGGGGATTTGACTTGGAATGCCATAGGTCGCACAGGTAGACGAGAAGACAAATTTATCAACCCCCGCTGCTCGCATAGATTCGAGCAGTGTCAGCGTTGCCACTACGTTGTTTTGGTAATACTTAGCAGGATCAGTGACGGATTCACCCACGTAGGCAAAGGCCGCAAAATGCATGACAACATCAATTTTGTAAGTCGAGAATAAGCGATCGAGCAGTGCGCGATCGCCCATGTCTCCTTCAATATATTCAACGTTCAAAGCTTTTTCTAAAATGTCTCGATGACCATAAATAAAATTGTCCAGCACTAGCACTCGATAGCCATCTAAAAGCAACTGCCTGACGACATGGGAACCGATATATCCGGCACCACCAACCACAAAAATATAAGGAGAGGGAGATATCATATAAAATTTCGCAACTAAAATGCGATACCTAAGTTATCCAATTTGGACAAATAAACAAGTCAAATATTATTCCCCTATTCAATAGAGAACCACGATGACTAATCTGGGTAGTTGCTAACACTGGTAGTCACTGACCCGGAAAAACTGACTCCAAAACCGATCGGCTCCTAGAAAAACATAGGCTCCGTGCGATCACTGACTTGATATCCAAGAATCATAAGCCAAATCACACAGAAGAATGTAAATATCAAGTAAAGATGTATGCTCTTTGTACCCAAAAAACTTTAAAGATACAAGCTCAAAGATCAAACACAAACCCCTGCTGACGGTGTTGACGGTATCTTTGTTCATCAAACTGATAGAATTGTGCCGCTCGGTGCCTGACATTCTGCTGTTTTTCTGGGAGTGGCGTGAGACATTCTAGCTTCAGGATTTTTTTGCGGAAATTACGCTTATCGAGGCTTCTCTCTAGCACCGTCTCATAAAGCTGCTGAAGCTGAGTGAGCGTAAACTTACTGGGCAATAACTCAAAACCTATCGGCTCATAGGAAAGCTTGCCCTGCAAACGCTGGAGCGCCACACAGAAAATTTCAGCATGATCGAACGCCAAGGCGGGTAGCTGGCGAACCGGAAACCAGCGGGCATCCTCAGCATCGCTGGCAGCCTGAAGAGGATGCGCCTCTAAATTAATCAACGCATAGTACGCGACACTGATAATCCGCTCTCGTGGATCCCGATCGACACCGCCAAAGGTATAAAGCTGCTCCAAAAAAATGTTTTCGACACCGGTTTCCTCCAGCAATTCCCGCCGTGCAGCTTCGTCAAGGGTTTCTTGAAGTTCTACAAAACCTCCGGGCAAGGCCCATTGGGCCTCGAAGGGCGGCGACTTTCGCTGGATGAGCAATACCTTGAGCGTGCCACCGTCGAGACCAAAGACAATGCAATCTACGGTAAGAGCAGGACGAGCATAGGCGTAGGTGTAAGACATTACGAGAAAAGAGAAAGGACAAGAGCAAGGAACAACAAAAACTCAAGCCCTAGCATTGTAACTTGACAAAGTGTTTTTAGACACTATCTTGGAATTGAACGTCCTCGGAGTAAGCCTTTATTTATTGTTATGACAACTAAATGCTTGGCAATTCCAGAATTTTTCGATCGCGATCGCGTCAGCCAGACCTACCGCGTCCCTTACCAAGCCCGCGCCCACGATGCCAAAGCCTGGGCACGACAACACAACATTTCCCCATCTACGGAGGACAAACAGCGAATTTGCCTCTTGGCGATCGACGTCCAAAACACCTTCTGCCTGCCCAACTTCGAACTCTTTGTTGGGGGACGCTCTGGCACCAGCGCAGTAGACGATACCATCCGCCTGTGCGAATTCGTCTACCAACATCTGAATCGCATCACCGAAATTGTGCCGACCCTAGATACTCACACCGCCACGCAGATCTTTCATCCCATCTTCTGGGTGGATAGCAACGGCAATCCTCCAGAGCCCATGACCTTGATTGAGTTGAATGACGTTATAGAGGAA
This sequence comes from Synechococcales cyanobacterium CRU_2_2, assembly GCA_012034805.1. Classification (GTDB taxonomy): domain Bacteria; phylum Cyanobacteriota; class Cyanobacteriia; order PCC-9006; family JAAUQQ01; genus JAAUOP01. The sequence continues at coordinate 18,092 of JAAUOP010000082.1, forward strand.
AAATGGCGCGTTAACCCAGCCATGGCAGCCAGCCTCCAGAGATCGCTGGAATCTCTCCAAGAATTTGCGCGCCACTATACTCGCAGTCTCAGTCAGAACGGCAAATATCCCCTCACGATTTGGCCCTATCATTCCATGCTGGGGGGTCTAGGCCATGCTCTGGTGTCGGCGTTTGAAGAAGCTTGTTTTGTACACAACATTGCGCGACAACATCAAACACGATTTGAACTGAAAGGTGGTCATCCGCTAACAGAGCACTATTCGGTACTGCGGCCCGAAATTTTAGCAGAACCGCTCAGCGGCACCAGGATTGATCCTGCGGGTAATGCCCAGAAAAATACAGCTTTAATCCATCATCTTTTGGGGTTCGACGCCATTTTGGTAGCCGGCCAAGCCAAGAGTCATTGCGTGGCTTGGACAATCGAAGATCTGTTAAATGAAATTGAGCAGCGCGATCCACGTTTGGCCCAGAAGGTCTATTTACTCGAAGACTGCACCTCGGTGGTGGTGGTACCGGGGGTGGTGGACTTTACAGAACAGGCCGAAGCGGCCTATGCGCGCTTTGCAGAGGCGGGGATGAAGCGAACCTGTTCAACCCAGATTTTTGAGCAATACCTTTAACCAAATACCTTCAAATAGCGTTGCTGAATTCCAGGATGAACCCGGCGATCAAGACTTTGCAAAAACCGGACAAACAGCGGTTCATCCGACGGCAAACATCCCTTCAATCAGTCACGCCAAATGGGCTAGGCCAAATTGACTAGCCCATTTGACCTGGCCAAATTGACTAGGCCGCGAACGCGCCGCTTAACTCACTCACCAGTTTCCAGCCGACGATCGCCAACAAGTCATTCCCCTTCAAGATCTCAGCGCCCTGGGCTCCGTTTCGGATCGTCAGCTCAGAGGCAGCAAATCCCTTCAATTGGGTCATACCCTGCTGATAGTTGGCAATGAAATCGTAGCCTACGCCTTCGCTAAGGAGGATGGTAGCGTTGCCCATGCCTCCCAGCCAGACTTCATCCAGGCCAGTACCACTATCAATGACATCGGCACCGCCGTTGGCGTAGATCTTGTCATTGCCAGCACCGCCGGAGAACACCTCGGCTCGATCGCTGCCGTAAAGACCATCGTTACCGGCCCCCCCCACCAGAGTCAGCAGCTGGCCGTTGCCATAGATCAGGCGATCGGCATCCGTTTGGGGATTTTCACCATGGGCCTGAATCGTAATCAAGCCCCGGAGCGGGTCGCCCTGGGCGAGTCGATTTGCGGCGAAGTCTTGAATGAGCAAAGCCCCGAGGTCGATCGCCCGATCGCCATCCTCCGATTCGTACAGCCCTTGATCCAATCCCTGCGGATCAATCAAAGTTGTATCCAAGACTCCACTTGGCTGGTTGAGCAAGAAACCACCAGGGGGTAAAAGCGCGATCGCAGCACTCTCCGCCGAAGATAGCGAAAACGCATCCACTTCGCTGTTGCCACTCCAATCCCAAGACCAATCAACAAGTTCATCCAAGGAAATCACGCCATCCGCAGCATCAGCCTCACTTGCTGAAATCACACCGCTCACCGCGCCGCCACCAGCCCAAAATCCCAAATACTGAACGCCAAAATCGACCACCGGGCTGACAGAAATAGAGCCTACGGTTAGACTGCCTTCGGCAACGGTATTTGCTGCCCCATTCAAAACGAGCAATGCGCCGAGATCAATGGAGCGATCGCCCGCTTCATACAAACCCTGATCCAAACCATCTGCATCGCTGCCATTCACACCAAAAGCAGTGTTGGAACCCTTCAACAAAAAGCCACCCGGTGGCAAGAGTGCCGTGACGCTTCCCTCGCCCGAGGAGATCGAAAAAGCACTCACGCTTTCATTCCCGCTCCAGCTAAGATTCCAAGCCGTCAGCTCACCGAGAGAAAGTACGTCATCCGCAGCAGCATCAGGAGTGGTAGAGAACACCCCGTTTACCAGACCATCGCCTTCCCAAAATCCAGCATATTTGACGCTGAATCTGGGGGTATTTTCACTATTCAAAACAGACTCCTCCGTGAAGTTATTCGGTGAAAAACGTAACTTAAATCTGGAAGCTGCTTGCAAGATCGAACGCTCAGTTTTTACTGAATTCTCGAGCCAGAAAATACAGGGGCTCTAACACAAAGCCCCTGCAGCCAACCCGAGAACTCAAGGGTTAGGAACCGACGATACCGCCGTCTTTGCGCGTAATCACAACCGTGGCGTCACGAGGAATGGTGACCCCATCGATCGCCGCTGGAAAGTTCGTCGCACTCGGGTCGCCATCGCCGGGGTGCTGAATGTTGACAAACATCGTTTTGCGATCCGGGGTAACGGTAACGCCCGTCACCTCACAACCCGCAGGCCCCGAGAACAGACGGCGGATTTCACCTGTACTAGGATTGGCCACCAGCATTTGATCATTGAGGCCTTTCTTTTGCTCGCCGTCAGTCTCAATAAAGAGGCGACCATCAGGGTCAGCCCACAAACCATCGGGGGAGCTAAAGGTGCGCTCATCGCCTTCGGCATGGGTCTCTTGGGCAATGAAAGGAATTTTCCAGGTGAAGGTTGCACCCACATGGTTGTCGCTATCAACCATTTCCAGAATAAAGCCATCTGGGTTGGGAGCCAGTGGGCTGGCAGGCCCGGTCGCCGTGCGGCGGCTGTTGTTGGTGAGTGACCAAAAAATGCGGCCATCAGGGCCAACAGTAGTCCACTCGGGGCGATCCATCGGTGTTGCACCCACGCTATCGGCTGCTGCACGGGCGTAGGTCAAAACCTCGGCTTGGTTTTTGAACTTTGCCCGGAGCACAGGGTTGGAAATGTCAAGCTTGAGCCATTCCCCCGTGTTGTTTTCATTAAACTTGGCAACGTAGAGGGTGCCATAGTCTAGGGGGCTAAGGCCACGGGAACGAAGCGATCGCCAGCTCGCCTGGGACACAAACTTATAACAATAGTCAAAGCGCTCATCATCGCCCATGTAGCACACGGCACGACCGCCCTTACCCACGGTCAATCCCACGCCTTCGTGTTTGAAGCGACCCAAAGCAGTGCGCTTGACAGGAGTTTGCTTGGCGTCCATGGGATCAACTTCAACAACCCAGCCAAAGCGATTTTGCTCGTTCGCATAGTCAGCATTGCTCAGATCAAAGCGGGGATCAAACTTCTCCCAACCGTAGCCGAATCCCGTTGCAGCGAACCCGTAGCGCTTCTCACGATCGTTGGCAGTCCAAGTCCCCTTTTTGGCAACGGCATCGTAGGTCTGATCCCCAAAGTAGCCATTGAAGTTTTCCTCACAGGTGAGGTAAGTACCCCAGGGCGTATGACCATTGGAGCAATTGTTGAGTGTGCCCAGCGTCGGGTTATTGGCGCGATTTTTCAGCAAGTCGCTACCTGCGGCGGGGCCACTGAATTTAACCAGTGTATTGACATGGATGCGGCGGGAGTTCTTGCTAGCGACCCGTTCCCATTTGCCATTGGACTTTTGAACCGCGACGACCGTCATGCCATGGGCATGTTGGGAGAGGCGCACGTCCTCCAAGCTAGCGGGTATTTCTTTACCAATGATATGGGTGTTGCCCCCATATTCATGGTTAATGCAGAGCATCCCTTCACTGTTACTGGTTTCATTCTTCGGGAAAAACCACATACCGTCATGGCCAATACCGACCATCTCAGTTTGCTGGGCGGCAGTGGGTCGGCTACTGGGGTTGCCTAAGTATTCAGGGCCACCGGGCTGGAGGGAAGTTCCCCAGGGAACGAGGACTTCATACTGATAATCGGCTGAAATCGTCGCAATGGGTAGATTTTTGCCCGGTTCAGGGCTGGTGGCTTGGGCGATGGTCAGCGGTGTGAAGTTGATCAACCCCGCGCCACTGGCTTGGGCGAGCAGGGTTCCCGAAGCTTGATCGGCCATGGCCGATGCAGCCTTGGAGAACAGGCTTTCGCCGACAAACGCGCCGAGAAAACCGGTTGCCGACAAAACTGCGCTGCGTTGGAGCAGATTCCGGCGAGATAGGCTCGCCCGAAAAATCTCTTCAAAAGGGCGATTGCCAGAATTGTTGCTAATGCCGTCGTCGTGAATATTCATCATGCTTGACTGACTCTCCTCGATGGATTGATTCGGTAGATTAAGTAGATTGA
>JAAUOP010000083.1 GCA_012034805.1 Synechococcales cyanobacterium CRU_2_2
ACAGGGGGGATCGGGCGGCGGTTCTGGCTGCTGCGGCTGGCCAGCCGCAGCAGCCGGGGGTTCGTCAATCACGGGTAGTGGGGCGAGGCGGGGGTTCAACGGGGGGGACAGCCGGGAGCAGAACAGGATCGATCACCGGAGCCGCAATGTCCGAAATTATCGTTTGCGGTGCAAGACTCTCGGGAGGAACCGCTTCAGGAGGCGCAGCTGCGGGGGGCTGCAGTTTCCCGGTCACCCCACCATCAATCAAATCGCTCGGTGACACACTCGGGATTCCATTGCTCCCACCAGGATCCGAAACAACCGGCGGAATCGTCGGCACAACGTCGGGCGGGGCGGCGGCTGGAACCTCCACCACGACAGGAACATCCGGGGGAATGGCCGGGGGAATGGCCGGGGAAATGGCCGGGGAAATGGCCGGGGGTAATTCGAGAGGGGCGACTGGAACCGCAGCCGGTAGACTGACAGACGGTGGTTCTGAGGGATTGGCCCCAGCAGCATCAGTTACCGAATTAACAGAGGTGGCATCAGTAGAGGTAGCGGTAGAGGTGACGGTCGGGATAGCGTCAGTCAGCCTCAAATCTACGACCGGGGCGATCGCGCCGGCTGAACTCAAGCCCATAGCTCCCGAAACCTGCTCCTGGGATGGGTCGAGAACCCAAAGCCGCTCCCGTTCCTCCATAGATAAATCATCGGCGGATAAGCGGACAAACTCAGCGGTTTGAAACTCACCGGGATGCTCTTGGACTGAACGAGATTGGGTAACCAGTCCGTCCCAAATTTCCTGGCGGACAGCAGCGATCGCAGCCTCATGATCAAGCATGGTCTCGTCTACAGAACCCACCTCGCTTTCAGAGCCGGCTTGAGCCCCAGGTACAGTCCTGGGTCCAAGCTCGGGTGTGTTCTCCAGCGTGTCCTCGGGTGCCAACTCGTCAATCCGAGGCATCGGCCGATCGAGATTCAAACCTTCAACCAAACGGCTCGTCTCATAGAACATCGCCAGGTCAAATTCATAGAGCCGCTCAATTTGGTCATCCACCACCACAGCCATCTGTCCTGCCTCCAGCACCTGGAGTGGAGCCCCTTCCGTGGTCGTAACTTCGATGCCACTGGTGGTCAGCGCACCCACCAAAGTGGTGTTGGTCTCCGGGTTGTAACGCACAAACAATGCCGAGCCGCGAATACCGGTCAAAACATTGGGCGTAACCACCTGTGTGCGCCCCCGTCCCGGTGGAATGAGCAACAACAGGGTGCCCTGACTCAAGCGCACCGTACGGGTTTGAGGCAAAAAGCGGAATACTGCCCGCTCACCCATGCGCGCCAAGGTACCGTCATTAAACCGCAGCTCTGCGAGGGAAGCGCCGGAGGTGGCGACAGTGTCGCCAGGCTGTAGGGCATCCCGGAGCTGGGCTGGACGCAGGAGCTGAGCCTGGGATTTGAGGTGAACCTGCTTCCGCAAGGCTGTAATCACAGCCCGTGTCAGTAAGGTCTGATCCTGAGCCGAGGCGGGGGAAGCGAAAAGGCTGGCCAACAGCAGTGGCGCAAGCAAAATCAGCAACAAGGATAAAGGCGCTGCCAGAACTGGCACGGCAACAGCAGCCCCGGATAAAGCGGTCTGAGCAAAAGACTGGGAGAAAAATCTAGGGTAACGAATCATGCGATCGCCCTAACCACGATAGAGGAGCACTGGGCCGGACAGTCGATGTTGCCCAGCAGCCTACCCAAATATCAAACAGGTCTTAAATACAAGCCTATTCGAGCTTCAGAGTCGCGAGTAACAGACCATCTGTTTACCTATATCAACAAATTAATCGTCTATTTGATAGGTATTATTGAAAACTTTAAACACCCTTCATTTCTAGACAGATTCAAGGGGTACATCTTTATCTAGGTCTTCGTGGCGTTTTATTCATGGCGTTTTATTCATGGCGTTTTATTCATGGTGTTTTATTCGTGGCGCTTCAGGAGTAAATCACGGGCGATCGCGGCTCGAGGCCCGGCACCACTGCATTTTTTACTTTGTAGACAAAATTCCCAGGACGGATTGCCTCAATCTCGCCCATGGCGTCAGACTAGTAAAGGCGTTCATTTTCCGAAGCAAACAGTATGGACTTTCAATCGGCCTCAACCTCCCCTCAAAATTGGACCGGCGACGGACTTGCCCTCGGTCTACTGGAAAGCGATATTCGGGAAGACGGCACCCCCACTGAGGCCTATCAAGCCTTAGACGAGGCCCTAGAAGGAGCCCTGAAGGAAGCGATCGCCGAGGCTGAGTTCAAGGGCAAGCGCAACAGCACAGTGGCGATTCGCGTGGGGGGCAAGGCGGCGGTCAAGAAGCTGATTTTGGTGGGGTTGGGCGAGGCAAAAGGCCTGACGCTAGAGCAAGTGCGGCGAGCTGGGGCGGCGATCGCCAAGGCGGCCCAAACGCAAAAATGCAAAACCCTCGGCATTCGCATGCCCAGCGTTGGCGATGATGCCGCTGGCACCGCCCAAGCCCTCGCCGAAGGCTTTGAACTCGCGCTGTACAAAGACACTAGGTTCAAGTCCAAGGAAGACGACAAGCAGCCTGAAAGCTTGACCCAAGTGACGCTGTTAGAACTTGGCGACCAAAGCTTGGCCATTGCCCGAGCCCAGCAGATCGTCTCCGGGGTAGCCTTGGCCCGTCAGATGGTGGCTGCACCGCCGAACGAGATGGATCCGATCGCCCTGGCCCAAATTGCCCAGAACCTGGCCCAAGACCATGGCCTCAGCCTCGAAATTCTAGAAAAGGAGGCCTGTGAAGCCAGGGGTATGGGTGCGTTCTTGGGGGTGGCCCAGGCTTCGGATTTGCCGCCCAAGTTTATTCACTTGGTTTACAAACCCAATCCTGCTCTGGGATCTTTGCGCAAAAACTGGCGATCGTCGGCAAAGGACTGACCTTCGATTCGGGCGGCTTGAATTTGAAAGGGCCAGGCAGCGGCATTGAAACCATGAAGATGGACATGGGCGGCGCAGCGGCGACCTTCGGAGCGGCAAAGGCGATCGCCCAACTCAAGCCCGATGTCGAAGTCCACTTCATCAGCGCAGTCACCGAGAACATGATCAGCGGCCACGCCATGCGCCCCGGCGACATTCTCACCGCCTCCAATGGCAAAACCATCGAGGTCAACAACACCGACGCCGAGGGCCGTCTGACCCTCGCGGATGCCTTGGTCTATGCAGACCAACTGGGGGTGGATGCGATTGTTGATCTGGCAACGCTGACCGGAGCCTGCATTGTCGCCCTGGGCAACAACATCGCGGGCCTCTGGAGCACGGACGATGCCTTAGCAGATGCCCTGAAGACTGCGGCTGAAACTGCTGGGGAAAAGATGTGGCAAATGCCGCTCGAAGACAATTACTTCGACGGCATCAAGTCGCCCATTGCCGACCTCAAAAACACCGGCCCCCGCGCTGGAGGCTCGATTACAGCGGCACTGTTCCTCAAGGAGTTCGTCAAGGACACGTCGGCTTGGGCACATATTGACCTGGCAGGGCCTGCTTGGCTCGACAAGGAAGAGGGTTACAATCCGGCTGGGGCAACAGGTTATGGCGTCAGGACGCTGGTGAATTGGGTATTAGCCTAGCGCCCAGGGCTGGCGAGGGACTGGCGACGGATCTTGGTAGACTGACAAAGCGCGATCGCACGACTCGTCCATTGAACCAGCTCCAGAACCAGCTCCAGAACCCAGCCCTCCACGCAAGTTTCAACGCAAGTACCATGGCGGATTTTCTCCTTGAAGTGGGCACCGAAGAACTGCCCGCAGCCTTTGTTTCCAGCGCCATCCGTCAGTGGCAGGCGCTGATTCCCGCGAGCCTCTCGGAGCATTTCCTGAGCTCCGAGTCGGTGAACATCTACGGCACGCCGCGCCGTTTGGCAGTGCTCGTGCGGGGCTTGCCCCAAGGCCAAGGCGATCGCGAGGAGGAAATCAAAGGCCCGCCCGCCCAGGCCGCTTTCAAAGATGGGGTTCCCACCAAATCTGCCGAGGGCTTTGCGCGCAAGCAGGGGGTCGAACTGTCGGCGTTGGAAGTCCGTCCGACAGACAAAGGAGATTTCGTTTTTGTTCAAAAAAAGACCGCTGGACGCCCCACTGCCGAAATCCTCACGGCCCTGATTCCCGAATGGATTGGCAAACTTGAAGGTAAGCGGTTTATGCGCTGGGGCGACGGGGACTTGCGCTTTTCAAGGCCGATTCGCTGGTTGGTGGCGCTACTGGATGAAGCGGTGCTGGCGGTGACGATCGTCAACGGCAGCCATCAGTCGGTGCACAGCGATCGCCAGTCCCGAGGTCACCGCGTTCTGCATGGGGCTCGTCAGTCGGATGACCCCAAGACCGCTGGGGACAATACCGTTACGATCGCGCGCCCCAGCACCTACCTCGACACCCTCCGCGCCGCCTTCGTCATGGCCGACCCAGCTGAGCGAGAAACCGTCATCCGCCAGCAAACCGAAGCCGCCGCCCAACACCTCAACAGCACCGCTGAAATGCCCGGAGCCTTGGTCGAGGAAGTGGTTAACCTCGTCGAATGGCCCACTGCTGTCGTCGGCCAATTCGAGGCTGAGTTTCTCGCTCTGCCGCCCGAAGTGATCACCATGGTGATGATCAGCCACCAGCGCTATTTCCCGTTGTTCCGAGCCGGTGCCCAAGCCACTCCCGATGCCACCGCCGCGACGGAGATTCTCTTGCCCCGTTTTGTAACCATTTCCAACGGCGATCCCGCCAAATCTGAGATTATCGCTGAGGGCAACGGGCGCGTCGTGCGAGCGAGGTTGGCGGATGGTGAATATTTCTATCAAGCCGATGCTGAGCAACCCTTAGAAGCGCTGTTGCCCAAGTTGGAAACGGTGACCTTTCAGGCAGATTTGGGTTCTGTAGCAGCAAAGGTGCAACGGATTGAGGCGATCGCCGCTCGCATTGCAGAACAACTCTTCGAACCTCTGAAACTGACCGAGGGCGATCGCGCCCGCATCCACCGCGCCGCCAAGCTTTGCAAAGCCGACCTCGTGAGCCAAATGGTTTTTGAGTTTCCGGAACTTCAGGGCATTATGGGCCAGAAATACGCCCTCGTCGGTGGCGAAGACCCGGAGGTGGCTGCGGCGCTGTCCGAGCATTATTTGCCGCGCGGGGCCGGGGATGGCTTGCCCCAAAGCTTGGCCGGTCAGGTGGTGGGCATTGCCGATCGCCTCGATACGCTGGTGAGCATTTTTGGCCTGGGGATGATTCCCTCGGGCTCATCGGATCCGTTTGCCTTGCGTCGAGCGGCCAATGCCATCATCAATGTCACCTGGGCTGCGAACCTGCCCCTGCGCCTTGATCAGTTACTCACACAAACCGTTGCCAATTTCACCACCGCCTTTCCGTCCCTCGCCACGTCCCAAGCAGACTTGCTCAAGCAACTTCAAGAGTTCTTTTTAGCGCGGGTGCGATCGCTGCTCCAAGAGGAACAGAATATCGATTACGACCTCGTCAACGCAGTGTTGGGCGAGGGGGATGCGGATTATAGCCAGCGGGCACTCCAGGATTTGTTAGATGTGGGCGATCGTGCTCGTTTCCTCCAAACCATTCGCCAAGACGGTCGCCTCAGCAACCTCTACGAAGCCGTCAATCGCTCCAGTCGCCTTGCCGCCAAGGGTCGGCTCAATCTCACGGAGCTAGATGCCCAAGCGGTGGTCAACCCTGAGAAGTTCCAGCAACCCACCGAGCAAGCATTGTATGACGGTCTGGTGGCGCTGTTGCCCAAAACCCAGGCGGCCCGAGCCTCCCGAGACTACAACCAAGTAGTAGCTGCCCTGGCGGAAATTGCGCCGACGGTGCGTGAGTTTTTTGATGGCGACCAGAGTGTGTTGGTGATGGATGCGGATCCAGAAGTGCAGGCAAATCGGCTCAATTTGCTGGGGCTACTGCGCAATCACGGACGGGTGTTGGCAGACTTTGGTGCGATCGTGAAAGGGCCAGCAGACTAAAACCGCTTCGGATCAACGCAGCTATCACGAGCCACTGCACGCGGCGTGACTAATAATAAGAGCAACCAAATCACCAGGGCACCTGTTCGAATCCATGGCCTTTTCGTCCATCGTCCGCAGCTTCATCCAGTCCCCCCTGACCCAAGAACTGTCGCAAAAGCTAGATAAGCAGAGAATTTTGCGATTTGGCGGTGCACGACCTTGCCCCAAGGGTTTGTGACGACGGCGATCGCTAAAACCCAAAACCGCCCCCTGCTCCTGGTCGCTGCGACTCTAGAGGAAGCTGGACGCTGGGCTGCTCAGCTCGAGGCCATGGACTGGAAAACCGTTCACTTTTATCCCACGTCTGAGTCGTCGCCTTACGACGCCTTCGATCCGGAGCAGGAGATAGTCTGGGGACAGATGCAGGTATTGGCGGAGCTGTTGGAGAAGGGCGGAGGACAGCGTCAAGAAAATGACCTTGAGAAGAAAGCGGGAGCAGGAAGAGAATCGGGGGCAGCTTTTGCGATCGTCGCGACGGAGCGCGCACTGCAGCCCCATTTGCCACCTCGGTCTTTGCTTCAACCCAGTGTCCTCCGGCTCACAAAAGGCATGGAACTGGAGTTGGGTTCTTTGGGGGAAACCCTGACTCAGCTGGGCTATGAGCGGGTCAATACCGTTGAGATAGAAGGGCAGTGGAGTCGGCGGGGGGATATTCTGGATATTTTTCCGGTGTCCTCGGAGCTACCCGTGCGGTTGGAGCTATTTGGCGATGAGCTCGAGCGGCTGCGGGAGCTGGATCCGAGTACGCAGCGATCGCTCGATGCCATTCCCAGCCTCACCCTCACGCCCACGGGCTATGCCCCCTTGATCCGGGCGAGGCTAGAGGCCAGTTCCACTTTTGAGCCTTCAGACTATTTTTCTGAGGAAGATACGGAAAATTTATCGAAGGCCAGCCCCTGGAGGGTATGCGGCGGTTGATGGGACTGGCCTTTGAGCCCGTGAGTTTGTTGGACTATCTGCCAGAAGACACGTTGGTGGCGATCGATGAGCCAGAACAGTGCGCGGCCCATAGCGATCGCTGGGTCGAGCATATCGAAGCCAACTGGCGCGAGCAAGGCCGTCAGGTCGCACCACTGCCACAAATTCATCGCGTTTTTGCGACGGCATTGGAGCAGTTACAGGCTTTTCCACAGATTCATCTGAGTCAGTTGTATGAGTCGAATCTTAATGCCACTGGATCCGGATCAGTACTCAACTTGGCCAGTCGGCCAGTGGCAGCGGTGCCGCATCAGTTTGGCCGGTTGGCTGGGATCATTCAGGAAGAGCGCGATCGCGTTTTGATGTCTGGCTTCTCTCCGCCCAGCCATCGCGCTCTGTCGCACTGTTGCAAGAGCATGATTGTACAGCCCAATTTATTCCCAACCCTAGGGACTATCCAGCGATCGAAAAACTCATTCGGGGCAAAACAGCCGTCGGGCTCAAGTATTCCGGCTTGGCAGAACTCCAGGGGTTTGTGCTGCCGACGTTTCGAACCGTCATCATTACAGACCGCGAATTCTTTGGCCAGCACAGCCTCGCCACCCCCAGCTACATCCGCAAACGCCGCCGAGCTGCCTCCCAAAAGGTCGATCCCAATAAGCTGCGCCCCGGCGATTTCGTTGTCCATCGCAACCACGGTGTCGGTCGGTTCGAAAAGCTAGAAACCATGACCGTTGCCAACGAAACTCGAGAATACTTAGTCCTTCGCTATGAAGACGGCCTGCTGCGCGTCGTGGCGGATCAAGTTGGTGCGCTGTCAAGATTTCGGGGCACCCAAGGCGAAGCGCCTGCTCTGAACCGAATGAGCGGCAAAGCCTGGGAAAAAACCAAGGCAAAGGTTCGCAAAGCTGTCAAAAAAGTGGCAGTAGATTTGCTCAAGTTGTATGCTGAACGTAGCAAAGACGAAGGCTACGCCTTCCCCCCCGATAATCCTTGGCAACAGGAACTCGAGGATTCTTTCCCCTACCAACCCACCCCCGACCAACTCAAATCAACCCAGGACGTCAAGCGAGATATGGAAAGCCCGCGTCCCATGGATCGCCTCGTCTGCGGCGACGTTGGCTTTGGCAAAACCGAAGTTGCCATTCGCTCAATTTTCAAGGCCGTCACCGCTGGCAAACAGGCAGCATTGCTTGCTCCTACAACAATTTTAACCCAGCAACATTACCACACCCTCAAAGAACGCTTCTCTCCCTATCCCATTCGCGTCGGTCTGCTCAACCGCTTCCGTAGCACCACCGAGCGCAAGGAAATTATCGATCGCTTGGCTACGGGTGAACTCGATGTGGTGGTAGGCACTCACCAGTTACTCGGCAAAGCCGTGAAATTCAAAGACCTGGGTTTGCTCACCATCGACGAAGAGCAGCGCTTTGGCGTCAATCAAAAGGAAAAAATCAAAGCCCTCAAAACCCAAGTCGATGTTCTGACCCTCAGCGCCACACCCATCCCCCGCACACTCTACATGGCCCTGTCAGGCGTGCGAGAAATGAGTCTGATCACGACGCCGCCTCCCTCGCGCCGTCCGATCATGACCCACCTTTCTCCCTTTGAACCAGAAAGCGTACGCGCAGCCATTTCCCAGGAGCTCGATCGTGGTGGGCAGATTTTCTATGTCGTTCCCCGTGTGGAAGGAATTGAAGAGGTGGCAGCCCAGGTACGGGAGATGATCCCAAGCATTCGGATTGCGATCGCCCACGGCCAAATGCAAGAAGGGGAACTCGAAGCCACCATGCTCACCTTCAGCAACGGCGATGCAGATCTGATGGTTTGTACCACCATTGTCGAATCGGGGTTAGATATTCCCCGCGTCAACACAATTTTGATTCGGGATGCCCACAAGTTTGGTCTCTCCCAGCTCTACCAACTCCGCGGACGGGTGGGACGCGCGGGCATCCAAGCCCACGCATGGCTGTTCTATCCCAATCAATCTTCTCTCTCCGAAAAAGCTCGCCATCGGCTACGGGCAATTCAAGAATTCACCCAGCTCGGGTCTGGCTATCAGTTGGCCATGCGCGACATGGAAATTCGCGGCGTTGGCAATTTGCTCGGCGTGGAGCAGTCGGGCCAAATGGAAGCAATCGGCTTTGATTTATACATGGAGATGCTCCAGGAAGCCCTGCAAGAAATTCGTGGCCAAGAAATTCCCCAGGTAGACGACACCCAGGTGGACTTGAAGCTGACGGCCTTTATCCCAGCCGACTACATTCTTGATCTAGACGAAAAAATGAGCGCCTATCGCCGCGTCGCGGCGGCTGTCGACAAAAAAGAATTAATCCAGATTGCGGCAGAGTGGAGCGATCGCTACGGTACCATCCCCACCGCCTCCCAGCAGCTTCTACGGGTAATCGAGCTCAAACAAGTCGCCAAAAAACTGGGCTTCTCGCGGATCAAGCCCGACGGCAAACAGCACATTATCCTCGAAACTCCTATGGAGGAACCGGCTTGGAAACTGCTGAAGGAAAACCTACCCAAGCATCTCCAGTCCCGCTTTGTCTGGGGGGGAGGCAAGGTGATTGTACGAGGACTCGGAATGCTCGGCGCGGGCCAGCAACTCGACAGCTTGATCGACTGGCTCAGCACCCTGGATGGGGCCCTCCCCGCAGCCATCAGCCACAATTGAAGAGCCCCTAGCATCTGACTCTTGTTTATCGCCAGCCCAGTCCGGGGAACGCTAAACTTATCCATCCACGCTTGACACGTGCCATGAGTGCAACGCTCCTAACCCAGGAAAAATATCGGTTGGTGACTCGAAGCGATTTTGACGGTCTAGTTTGCGCTGTTCTTTTAAAAGAACGCAACCTAATCGGCGAAATTCGCTTTGTACATCCCAAGGATATGCAGGATGGCAAAATTGAAATTAGCGCGCACGACATCACAACCAACCTACCCTACGTTCCTGGAGTTCATCTGGCCTTTGACCACCACGCCAGCGAAGCGACACGCAATATCGTCGAAAACCGGATTGACAACAATCGTCACATCATTATCCCAGAAGCACCTTCCGCCGCCCGTGTCGTCTACGACTACTTTGGCGGCGCAGCAGCCTTCCCAGAGATATCTGAAGAAATGATGACCGCAGTCGATCAAGCTGACTCGGCCCAGTTTTCTCTAGAAGACATTCTTCAGCCAACAGGATGGGTGTTACTCAATTTCATCATGGATGCCCGCACAGGCCTGGGTCGATTCAAAGAATTTCGCATTTCAAACTATCAGTTAATGATGAATCTCATCGATTGTTGCAAGAATTTATCCATCAAAGAAATTCTAAACTTACCCGATGTAAAAGAGCGAACAGATCTATATTTTGATCATCAAGAAAGTTTTATAGAACAAATCAAACGCTGCTCTACAATCTACGACAACTTTATCGTTATTGACCTAAGATTCGAGAATATCATCTACGCAGGTAATCGTTTTATGGTCTATGCACTTTTTCCAGAGTGCAATATTTCGGCTCATTTAATGTGGGGACTAAATCAACAGAATATCGTATTTGCTGTTGGGAAATCTATTCTAAACCGTACTTCCAAAATCAACATTGGAGAGTTGATGCTCCTCTATTGCGGTGGCGGTCATGCCAATGCAGGAACCTGCCAAATCACCAATGAACTTGCCGAAACAGTTATGTTAGAACTTGTTACACGCATCAATATCGAAGGCTGACAGTTCTAACTGATCATCAAATATTGAAGATAACGACCGCAGCTCTGCAAAAATACTTGCTGAAAATATAGCCGTCCGGATTGATCCGTTCTCGGTATACGGAGACTGAAGCCCTTGTCATATGGGGCAAGGCTTTCGAGAACCGTTCAAAAACTAAGTTGGACGGCCATAGCACCTAACCGAAGGATGCGTTGTGCGACGTATTAAATTCTCTTTAGAACTCTTAACCTTATTTCATTGCTTTTGAAATTAGCAGTTTATTGGCGGCAATAAGTAGAAAGCCATAAATAAATTGACCTATGTCGGCTGGAACCCTTATGCTAACATGTCTGTGCTGTGTCGGATAGCTGCATTTACTAAAGGCCATCTACTTGCAGCTACTGCCAAGCTGAACAGATCTGCTCTATCGGTTCCGGCATGGTCGAGCCTGCTGTGAAGCAAGTCGGTCATCGTCTCAAGTTGCCTGGGGCACAGTGGAAGCCCGAAAGCGTCCCTCAGACCGCCGCCCTCGATGCGCTTATCTCAATGGATTACTCGACTTCTGACCTTCGAATATCCCTGTTCTTTCAACTTTGGCATGCCCCCGACGGGGTTTCGATGTCGGCACGGTCGCGAGCGTGAGATTCGGTGCTGTCAGGGTTGGCGGAGACACAGTGGGTGATCTACTCAGGCAACGGCTCCCTTGCGGCTCCGTAATGACTCCGTAATAACTCTGCTAAGCGCAGACTGTCTCAGCTCAGCTGGACGAACGGCGGTTCGTCCCTACGACAAATACCCCCTAACTCAGCAATGCTGACTAAGGCGTTTTTAGTCAAAGCATAACCACCTGTTAAATTGTGGATGCGAGACTGTCTAATGTATATTTTCCGACTCAACTTGTTCTGAATCTGTAATTAAACTGTGATCCTTTAGGGCGACGACCTTTTAGAAGCTTTGAAAAGAAAAAGTCAAATCCTCAAGCGCGCTGCATTGTTTTATCACACTTGATTGGTTTTTCGACAGTAAGCCTTCATTTGATTGTTTTTTCGAGCGAGAGAAGCGATCTGTGTCAGCCATTTCAGCCATACGTCACGCAGAGAATTTCTCTTGCTCTGATCTCAATTTTCTCGACAAGATTGTCAATCCAAATAATCCCTCCTGTCCTCTTACTCTGACCTACCATGGCACCTACCCCTATTCGCTTTGCTCAATTTAATGCTTCCCTCAATCGCAACGCTGATGGTCAACTTATCAATGATTTGTCCAGTCCAGCCATTCCGGATAGCCGAGGATTTGGGGTGAATGCTAACCAGGATTTACGGGTTCAGCAGGCTCAAAACGTCGCCGAGATCATTCAGCGCTCTAACCCCGACGTTCTCTTAGTTAATGAATTCGACTTCTTTTCCACAGATCCGGAGAAAGCTGTTGAGCTGTTCAACAAAAATTTTCTGAATGTGAGTCAAAATGGTGCGACTCCTGTTGATTATCCTTATTTCTATATCGCTCCATCTAATACGGGACTCCCCACAGGATTTGACTTAAATAACAATGGAGCGGTAGTAACTGCCATCAGTAATGGTATTGGTGCAGCCGGATATGGGGATGATGCCTTTGGCTTTGGCAACTTCCCTGGTCAATTTGGCATGGTAGTGCTTTCTAAGTATCCAATCGATACGGCCAATGTTCGCACCTTCCAAAACTTCCTTTGGAAGGATATGCCGGGGAACCTGTTGACCCATGATCCTACCGTTGACAATCCGGTAACTCCTGTCAATGAAAATCTCGATGGCTTCTACTCCCCTCAAGAACAGGCGATTTTGCGATTGTCCTCGAAGAGCCACTGGGATGTTCCTATCCTGATTGGAAATGAAGTCGTTCATGCCTTAGTGAGCCACCCGACACCACCCGTTTTTGATGGTACTGAAGATCGAAATGGCAAGCGTAACCATGATGAGATTCGGTTCTGGTCAGACTATGTGAGTCCCGGTGAAGGTGGCTACATTTATGATGATAAAGGAGGACGGGGTGGGATTGATCCTGGATCGAGCTTTGTAATCATGGGCGACCAAAATGCCGATCCCTTTGATGGTGATAGCTACGATCGCGCCGTTCTTCAACTGCTTACCAATCCTAATCTCAATACCAACTCGATCCCCACGAGCCCTGGCGGTCGCCAACAGGCTGAACTACAAGGTGGGATTAACGCCAATCACGTAGGCAATCCGAGTTTCGACACGGCAGACTTCTCGGATACGACTCCTGGTAACCTTCGAGCTGATTATGTGTTGCCATCTAGGGATTTACCAATTTTAAATTCCCAGGTTTTTTGGCCGAGTAATACTGATTTGAGCTTTGAAAGTGTGGGAGCCTTTAATCCGACGCTACCCGGTGGTTATCCTAGTTCCGATCACCGTGCTGTTTTCGTTGATATTCAAGTGGGTTCGACAGAGCCTGCTAGAACGATTGCTAGCACTGGCTTTGAAGGGCAAGAAATATTTCCAACGGGCCTAATTCCTGGGGGAGCTGCAGGGAGTGTTGATGGAACACCTGTGCCGCTGGGTGGTTTGTCTGGGGTGACCTACGATGCAGTCAATACTCGCTACTATGCGATTTCCGACGATCGCTCCCAGTTCGCTCCAGCTCGTTTCTATACGTTTACGGCTGATGTTGGTCGCAATAATCCAGCGGTGAATTTCACCCATGTTACAACACTAAAAAATGCTAGTGGTAATCCGTTTGAAGCCCTCACAATTGACCCTGAAGGAATTGCACTGACCAATCGGGGAACTATTTTTATCTCCTCGGAAGGGGAAGCCAATCCTGGAGCGGGCCGTGTAGGGTCTCCTTTTGTGAATGAATTTGATTTGGCGACGGGGAATTTGGTGCGATCGCTTCCTGTTTCCAGTAAGTTCACTCCGGTTTTCCAAGACTTGAATGGGGATGGTGTTATTGCCAACAGTGAGCAAGTGTCTGGAATTCGAAATAATTTAGCGTTTGAAAGCTTAACCATCACCCCAGATCAGCGTTTCCTTTATACGGCTACTGAAAATGCCCTATTTCAGGATGGGCCTGCTGCTAGTGCAACGACAGGATCGCGAAATCGAATTGTTCAGTATAACTTGGTGAGTGGTCAACCTGAGAAAGAGTATCTCTATATAACGGATTCGGTCGCTATTCCGCCAGCAGCCGGAGCCTTTAATACCAATGGACTGGTTGACTTGTTGGCGATCGACAATCGTGGTACTTTCTTGTCTCTCGAGCGCTCCTTTACGGCTGGAACACCAGGCACTGGTAACACGATCAAGCTTTATGAAGTGAGTTTCCAAGGAGCGACAGATATTAGCTTCTTTGATTCGCTCTCTACCCTCACTTCGACACAGCTGAATGATATTCAGCCCGTTCAAAAACGATTGTTAATCAATCTCAATAGCCTGAACCTATCGACCGGGTTGGATAATGTTGAAGGCTTGACCTTCGGCCCCAAGCTGGCTGATGGTCGCCAATCGATTTTATTGGTTAGCGATAACAACTTTAATGGAACTCAGTTCACCCAAATTCTAACCCTCGGTGCTGATATTACGAACTCCTTGCCGAATGGTGTTGCCAGTGGTGATACGACTCAAACCTCGACGGTACTTTGGGCTCGCAGTACGTTTGAAGGGCTGGTCAACTTCGAGTATTCCACAAGCCCAACCTTCAGTACAATTGCAGGTACAAAAACAGCACGAGTGACAGACCCAACTCAACCGGTGAAAGTTGACATCACAGGGCTACAATCGGGCACGAATTACTACTACCGTGTTACGGATGCTGCAGGAGCAACTTTAACCGGTCAGTTTGAAACCTCGACTCCTCTGGGTACCCAAGCCGGTCTGCGTTTTGGCGTGTCCGGGGACTGGCGAGGTGAACTAGCACCCTATCCGCGATCGCCAATGCTGACGAGCGCAACCTCGCTTTCTTTGTTGAACATGGTGATACGATCTACGCCGACGACGCTTCTCCGGCAGTCGTCAATCCCGATGGCACACCCAAGCAGCAAGTCGAAACCCTAGCAGAATATCGAGCGAAACATGCTGAGGTCTATAGTCCGCGTTTTGGTGACAATACCTGGGCTGACCTGCGTGCCTCGACTTCGATTTTAGCCACGATTGACGACCATGAAGTGACCAATGATTTTGCCGGTGGCGAGCTCGCTGCCTCTGATCCGCGCTTTCAAGATAGTACACCTGGTCGATTGATTAACGATACTGCTCTATACGAAACGGGCTTGCAAGTCTTCCAGGAGTACAACCCCCTGCGCGACGATTTTTACGGCAATACCGGCGACCCCCGCACCGCAGGCGAGCGTAAACTCTACCGCTACAATACCTACGGTAGCGATGCGGCTACCTTCGTTGTCGATACCCGCTCCTTCCGGGATGCGGAAATTCCTGGACCGGTGGACTTTACGAATCCTCAGCAGGTTGGTGCAGTCATCGCCCAAACCTTTACGCCGGGTCGCACCTTGCTCGGCCAAGTCCAGCTGAATGATCTGAAGCAAGACCTGCTTGCCGCTCAGCATAATGGCATCACTTGGAAATTTGTGATGATTCCTGAGCCGATTCAAAACATTTTCCCTGGGATCAATACTGATGCCTATGAAGGTTACAATGCCGAGCGAACTGAGCTATTAAAGTTCATTCGTGACAATCAGCTGAAAAATGTTGTGTTTATTGCAGCTGATGTTCACACGACCTTTGTCAATAACTTGACTTACCAAGAACGTGCGTTTGGCCCGCAAATTGCCACAGATGTTTGGGAAATTACAACGGGTGCAGTGGCCTATGAACGACCCACAGGTGAGTTTCTTGCTAACACGTTTATTGGCGCAGATGCTCAGCTTCGCTCATTCTATAATGCACTGCCCAATGTCTCGGATACTGACGATATTGTTGATGACAAAGACGACTTTGTTAAACAGCTTGTCAACAGTCAGCTCTTAGCTCCTCTGGGTTACGATCCACTCGGCTTAGACAATAACCTACCCCAGGCCAACGGCTTGATTGATGCCAAGCTAATCCAGGGCGACTACTTTGTTGGCCACAGCTATAGTTGGTCCGAGTTTGATATCAACCCGATTTCTCAAATGCTAACGGTCACAACCTATGGTATCGATAGCTATACGGAAGCCGAACTGTTGGCGAATCCGACGGCGATCGCCAATCAAACTCCTCGTGTGTTGAGTCAATTTGAAGTGAATGCTAAGGTTACGGGCACAATTAGCGGCACTCCAGACCCTGATCGCCTTTTGGGAACGCCAGGGAATGACCGGATTGATGGCGCTGCTGGGGATGACAGCATCTACGCGGGTGAAGGTACAAATACCTTACTCGGTGGTGCAGGTAACAATACCTTCTACGCCGGAGCCGGTCGCGATCGCATCACGGCTGATGATGGCAACAACATTTTCTATGCTGGTGAAGGAAATAATGAGATCCTATCTGGCAATGGCAACAACATCATCTATACCGGAGCCGGGAATGACAGCATCACCAGCGGTAATGGCAATAACTTGATTTATGCCGGAGAAGGGGTCAACACGATTACCACAGGAACAGGTGACGATCTCATCTACGCGGGTGCAGGTCACGACGTGATCAATACTGATGATGGCAACGACTTGGTTTACGCGGGCGCAGGTGATAATCACCTCAATCTTGGAACTGGCAATGATATTGTTTATGCCGGAAATGGAGCAGATATTTTCACCTTAAATGCGGGTGCAGGCTCCATTGAAATTTGGGGTTGGGGTAGCAATGACAAGATTCGTCTTGGCGCTGGCTTAACGGCCTCGAATCTAACGTTTACCAAAAACAATGGTGATACTTTGATCGCTCAAGGTACTGACTTACTAGCTACGCTGAAATGGGTTCAGCTGAATAATGTCGCGATCGCTAATTCTTTTGGCCACCAGAAACTTGGAAATAACTGGTGGCCAAAACTGGTGAAAAAAACTGGTGGCCAATTAGCTTGTTATCTTCAGAATTCTCACAGGAAAAACTGGGAACACTTACGCCATTTTGATGTGTTACAAAACACATTGATTGGTAAAGTCAGCAGTGTATTATCTTCGTGAAAGAAAGTTTTTCTTTGATGTCGCCCACTCGTCAACTATTGGATGTTAGTCTCTGTCTTTATCGTGGTTCTTGTATTTACAGAGGGCACCGGTAGCGTTTTGTGATGAATGGCCTCATCGTCGATCAATTGACGTTACGGCTTCTCGTTTTCTTCTTTCTCTCACTTCGGTGAGAAAGAGAGTCAATGCAATACCATCCTCTCTCTTTAATTATGTCAACAACTCTCAAGAGTTTCTCGGTTTTGTCCGCCGACACCTTTGCTCCTGGCCCTCGCTCTGGTAGTGCGATCGCGAATCCTACGAACGGTCGAACAACTCCCTTTCCGGGCCAGCCAGTCCAGGGCTTTAGCGCTGTTCAGTTCGCGAATTCTAGTACGTTTTGGTTCATGCCAGATAATGGCTATGGCGCAAAAGGGAATAGTGCAGACTATTTGCTACGGATTTATCAGGTTGATCCGAATTTCAAAGGGACTGATGCAAACGGCGATGGTACGGTAAGCGTCAATTTTCAAAACTTTATTCAGCTCTCGGATCCCAATCAAGAAGTTCCATTCAAGATTCAAAATGACGGAACAAGCGATCGCCTCCTAACAGGATTTGACTTCGATATCGAATCCTTTGTCATTGACAAGAAAGGTGATATTTGGATCGGCGAAGAATTTGGCCCTTACCTGCTCCACTTCAACGCTAAGGGCGAACTTCTTGAAGCCCCGATTGCGACTCCCAATCCAGTTAAACTGAATACCCTCAACGGTCAAGCTCCATTGGTTATCGGTCACCGGGGAGCGAGCGGTGAGCTTCCCGAGCATACCCTAGAAGCGTATAAGTTAGCGATCGACTCCGGTGCAGATTTTATCGAACCGGATTTGGTGTCCACCCAAGATGGTGTCCTTATTGCTCGCCACGAACCCATCCTAGGAGGCACCACTGACGTCGCTAGCCGTCCCGAATTTGCGAGCCGCAAACGGGATGGTATTATTGACGGTGTGCTGTACAAAGATGAATTTTTTGCCTCCGATTTCACCCTTGCTGAAATCAAGACTCTGCGGGCTGTAATGCCCCAAGGCTATCGTACTCAGGCATTTAATGGCGTTTTCCAAATCCCCACATTGGAAGAGGTCATTAACCTAATCAAGCAGGTGGAGAAGGATACCGGAAAGAAAATTGGAATCTATCCCGAAACCAAGCACCCAACTTACCATGACAATCTCGGACTGTCCTTGGAAGAACCGTTACTGACCACCTTGCAAAAAACTGAATTTACTGATCCAAGTCGCGTTTTTATTCAGTCTTTTGAAGTCTCGAATCTCAAGGAACTGAACACCAAAACCGATCTGCCCTTGGTGCAGTTACTGGATGCCTATGATGTGGACTACGCCACCGGCAAACTACTGTACCAGGATGAATACGCTCGTCCCTATGATTTCACCGTTAAAGGCGACACCCGCACCTATGGCGACTTGCAAACGCCCGCAAGCTTGGCTGAAATTGCCACTTATGCCGATGGGATTGGCCCTTGGAAACGGATGATTGTCTCGGTCAAAAATGTTGATGCCAACAATGATGGCAAGGCTGATGACCTGAATAACGATGGGATGATCAACGATGCCGATCGCGTCACATTACCGCCCACATCACTGGTGCAAGATGCCCATGCCGCTGGGCTACAGATTCACCCCTACACCTTCCGGAATGAAGGTCGTTTCTTAGCCTCAAACTATAATGGTGACCCGGCCAAAGAGTTTGAGCAATTTATTCAGTTGGGCGTGGATGCATACTTCACTGATTTTCCCCGGACGGGCGATCAGGTCCGAGATCAGCTAACGAGTCCTGTGGTGCGATCGCCCCAAAATCCTGACGTTTTGCGCACAGCTGAGTTTGAGACCCTGGATGGCAAAGCGCCGATTGTCATTGGTCATCGGGGTGCGAGTGGATCTCGTCCAGAACACACCCTGGATGCCTACCAAAAGGCGATCGCTGATGGTGCAGATTTCATTGAGCCTGACTTGGTTGTGACCCGAGATGGCGTTTTGATTGCTCGCCACGAACCGCTTCTTGCTGTGGCTGCTTTGAATGCCGATGGCACGATTAAACTCGAGGCTAACGGCAAGCCTGTGATCAATACCACTGACACTAGTACCGATGTTTATCTGCGGGATAAATTTGCCGATCGCCTCACAATCAAAACCCTCGATGGGGTAAAGGTGGCAGGCTGGTTTGCAGAAGACTTCACCCTTGCTGAGGTGAAGGAATTGAATGCGATCGAGCGAATCCCAGCGATTCGCGGGACTGCTTTTAATAACGATGGATTGAAAGTTCCCACTCTGACTGAGGTGATTGCCTTAATCCAGCAAGTTGAAAAAGAAACAGGTCGAAAGATTGGGATTTATCCTGAAACGAAGCACCCAACTTTCTTTGAAAACCAAGGCTTGAATACTAGCCAATTGCTGGTTGACACCTTGGTCGCAACAAAATTTACTGATCCGACTCGTGTTTTTATTCAGTCCTTTGAAGTCGATAATCTTAAGGCTCTCAATGACACGATCATGCCTGGGGCTAAGATTGATATTCCCTTAGTGCAATTGTTTGGGGGTTCGGGTCGGCCCTACGACTTTGTTGTTAGCGGTGATGGTCGTACCTATACTGATCTGAGTACTCCCGCAGGTCTTGCTGAAATTGCAACCTATGCCGCAGGAATTGGTCCGAATAAACAACGAATTGTGCCACTTACAACGGTTGATCGTGATGGCAATGGTCAACCGGATGACTTGAATGGAGATGGGCAGATTAGTGATGGCGATCGCATCACTGGAACACCCACGACTCTCGTCGAAGATGCCCACACTGCTGGCCTCAAAGTTCACCTTTACACCCTCCGTAACGAGAGCTTCTTCTTGTCCTCTAGCTACGGGGGTAACCCAATTAATGAATATAAGCAGTTCATTGACCTAGGGATTGACGGCTTCTTTACTGATTTCCCTGGTACTGGATTTACGGCTCGCAGTACCTATATCCCTGACCCAGTTTATCCCAATCTAGCGGGTTCTGGCGGTTACGAGGGTATGGCCATCAACCCTGACCAGACCAAGCTTTATCCACTCTTGGAAAAACCGTAACGGGTGATCCAGCTGGAACCTTGCGCATCTACGAAGTGGATGCAATCACTGGAGAATTTCAAGGCCTTAAGGGCCTCTACAGGATGGACAACCCAGCCCATGCGATTGGAGACATGACTGTCATCAATGCTAATGAATACTTGGTGATTGAACGAGATAGCGCTCAAGGTGCTGACGCCAAGTTCAAAAAGATTTTCAAGATCGACCTTTCCAAGAAAGACTCGAATGGCAACTTTGCCAAGGAAGAGATCGCAGACCTGCTCAATATTCAGGATCCAAACGACCTGAACAAAGATGGCAACAATATCTATCAGATGCCATTTGTAACGATCGAAGATGTTCTCGTCATTGATAAGACGACGATTCTGGTCGCAAACGACAACAACTATCCCTTCTCTATCGGTCGAGATCTCTCAGGTCGGGAAATCGATAACACCGAGATTATTCAATTGACACTCGATAAGCCCCTGGATCTCGATCCAAGGGTGGGGGTGGCCGGGTTTCTCGGTGGAGTTAATGCTGGTGATAGTAGCGGCTCTGACGGTATTAGGATCGAGAGTAATGCAGCTGTAACCCTCACAAACCAGCGCTTTGGCGACAATCGTGACGATGGTATCGACCTTGAAGGCGATGGCAGCAGCGTCACGGTCAAACGTGTGCTTTCTACAGCCAATGTCGAAGAAGGGTTTGAAATCGATGGCAGCAATAACCAGGTCTTGTTCAGCCAAAGCAGTTTGAGCGCTAACCTTGGCGATGGCTTTGATATCGACGCTAGCGGCATGGGGAATTTTGTTTCGGTCTCCCAGGCATCGTTCGAAAATAACGGCGATGATGGCTTTGATATCCTCGGCATTGGCAACAACGTTAGCTGGGCAAGTGTGACCTCGGCGGGAAACCGTGAGGAAGGCTTCGAAATTGATGGTTCTAATAACTTTGTGACTATCACACAAAGCGCCTTGACCGGCAATGGTGACGATGGCTTACAAATTGATGGGGAAGGCCGGGGCAACCAGGTCATGATCACCAACAGCACGATCGCCAACAACGCCGATGGGATTGACATCAACGGCAGCGATAACATCATCGGTTTATTTCAGGTGGGAATTCGCGATCATCGCGACAATGGAATCGAAGTCGAAGGAGATAATAATGTTGTGACAATCACCAATGTGACTTTTACGGACAATGCAAATTATGCCATCTTGATTGAAGGCAACCACAACCGCATCGTAATTTCCGACAGCATGTTTTTGGGCAGCGGCAATCGCATTCTCGATCAAGGTCTCGGCAACCGAGTCACGATTTTGAATAGCCCAGGATTCGAACTGGCCATTCCTTCCGAGCTCAGCATACAGCCTACTCCGCTGGCCTAGAACCCGGAAGGGATGAAGCACAAGCTACCAAGCTCAACGAATTCTGCACCC
Organism: Synechococcales cyanobacterium CRU_2_2; assembly: GCA_012034805.1. Classification (GTDB taxonomy): domain Bacteria; phylum Cyanobacteriota; class Cyanobacteriia; order PCC-9006; family JAAUQQ01; genus JAAUOP01. Next base: position 21,301 of record JAAUOP010000083.1, read on the forward strand.
CAAGATCTGGGATTTATATCCGTCTGGATATCAAATTTCAGCAGGTTTCGAATTCCAGCAGGTGCCAAGCCCTAGTCTGTAAACTTTCCAATGCTCTGGGCTCAGTGTCGGTGCACTTATGTTGATTTGTCAATTTTTGTCTGTCAAATTATTAACAAGAGGGCAAGCTTGAACTTCACTTAACCTTCGATTAATCTTCACCGCCAATAATTGTGGGTGTTGGCTTAAAGGTTTTGTATTGATGCTGTATCGCTTCGCACATTGCCTTTGAGATCCGTAATTTCAGCGGTGCGGTTGGTGCCGACTCTGTTCATCACTCCCTGTGATTGTTTGCAATATGTTTCTGGCTGATTCTCTGTGTTCGGGGTATCAGCGATCGCAGCGGATGGCCGCTGCGATCGCTGATACCCGGTCTAGTTGGTTTTGGCTTGCTCGCCCCTCTTGTCAGCTTTGCCAACGCAAGCTCTGCTCTGGACAAACCTGCTCCCACCCATTCGGTGGATATCCATCAGAGCAACGTGGTGATAGAAATACCGATTTACGAATCAGTTTCCCATCGTCAACTGGTCGCTCAGGCAGAGGCTTTGGTGAGCGATCGCATCCGCCAAGCATTCCAGCAAGACCGCAAAATCTCTAGCATCAAGGTAACTGTCTTAGGGAATCAGCACGGCAATGTTATCCCCCTGCTGACGACGGCGGTTGCACGCGCCCAGTGGCAGAAATCCCCCGACGTTCAGCGCTGGACGAGGTACGACAACTCCTATGCCTTGCTTCAGAGACCTGCTCAGGCAAAGCCCAGGACTGTTGTTGCCGCTAGGCCGATCGCAGCCGTTCCGGCGGCACCGACTCCCAGGGAAAATTTAGCCCGCATGGAAGCTGC
>JAAUOP010000224.1 GCA_012034805.1 Synechococcales cyanobacterium CRU_2_2
CTCGTTGTTGTTTTGATGACGTCTGTTGGGCTCTGGGGTCTCGTAGCTTTTCTTTTGGCGTAGAGACTCAGTTGCTCAAGTAGGTTGGGGAATAGGGGTAGTCGGTGGGACGCGGGGGCGGGGGCGGACTGGGCAGGGGCCTGAATCGGCGGCTGAACGGGCGGCTGAACGGGCGGCTGAACCGATGAGGATTGCGGGGTGGGAGGACGCACAACCGCTGGTTGGGGCGGGATCGGGGGAGGGCTGACTGGTTGGGTGTGTTGGGTGTGTGTGGCACGATCGATGGCGGCGAGCTGCTCTAGGAGTGCGTCTCGACTCGGATCTCCCTGGGCAGGGGCGGATTTTGGGACAGGCAGGGGGAGCGGGGGAGGGGCGATCGCCGGAGCCTCTTCCTCATCCAGCGATCGCAACTTTGCCAAAAATTCTGCCCGCTCATCTCCTGAATCGGCGTCACTCGAACCGGCGGGCTCTGGGCCAGTCTCATGGCCATGGGGCTTCCAGACTTGGGGATTTTCCATCACGCTACAGAAAAATGAAAGAAAAGACTAAGGCTGACAACATCGGAGCGTCTGAATTGGGGCAATCCCATTGTATCGTCCATCTTCGAAGTGCAGATTAGACCTCTTGCACAAACCAAACCCCTCACCCTAAATCCCTCTCCCACCGGGGGAGAGGGACTTTGAAGCTGCTCCCCTTCTCCCATTTTGGGCGTAAGGGGCTGGGGGATGAGGGGGCTGTTTCTTTTCATGCAAAAGATCTATTAAAACGTGAAGATTGAAATGTGCAGATTGAAATGTGCAGATTGAAATGTGCAGATTGAAATGTGCAGATTGAAATGTGCAGATTGAAACGTGAAGATTAAAGTTTTCTAGAACCTGAACTGGAATGGTTCAATGTTTTCGCTTTCCTTGAATAATCGGACAGATCAAGTCTCCCACTGGCCCAGGTTCATGTTGCAATAGGGTCTTGAGTTGTGTGCGCAAAATACTCAGGTGGTGGATTTGTTCGTCGATCGCCTTAACTTTTTGATTGAGTTTAGCTTTGACATTGGCACAGGGTTGTTCACCGCGATCGTAAATTTGTAGAATCTCGCCAATTTCCGCCAAGCTAAGACCGAGGGTTTGCGATCGCTTAATAAATCCCAGTCGCTGCACCATCACCGGATCAAACAGCCGAAACCCGCCTTCCGATCGCACTACAGTTTGTAACAGCCCCAATTCTTCGTAATAGCGAATCGTTTTAATTGGAACACCGCTTTGTTGATGCAGTTGGCCAATGCGCAACAGCGCCTGCCCTGAATTTGTGATGGTCATCTATCCGGCTCCTGGTCAATCTCTTGTTCATGTCTTGTTCTCCTTTTTCTAGGATAGCGGTCTGGTCATTGAGGGGGCTTGTTGCAGCATGGACAGCGCAGGATTATAGAACACTGTTGCGATAGGATATTTCAGATGACGCTGCTGGAACTCAATCTTAACCTGTCACTCACGGCATCTCATAATCATGCCTTGCTTCCATGCCCTTCACCCCCCGCTTCTCCTACACCCATGCAACCGTGCAGCAGCTCGGCAAAATCGAAGCAGCCAAATCTGTCATCAACCTGTTGCCCCTCCCGCCTGACACCAGTCTGCGCCTACGCCACGATGCCCTCCAGCGCAGCACTCACAGCTCCACCCAAATCGAAGGTAACCCGCTCAGCGAAGCTGACGTTCGACGAGCGATCGCAGCAGGAGACCGCCGAGGAACCAAAGCTGAACAGGAGGTACGCAACTATTGGCGAGCCCTGAATCGGGTCGAAGAATTTGCCGAAACCTATGCCCCGATCACCGAAAAATTTATCCGAGAACTCCACCGCATCGTCATTGTTCTCAGCCGGGGCCGCCGAGGGAGCCGCAGCGACTATCGCATCGTCGAATGCCCTGTCGTGGATACCGTCACGCGCCGGATCGATTACGGCCCTCCGGCCCCGAATGACGTACCCGAGCTGATGACCGAACTCGTGGCTTGGCTGAATTCCGCTGAAGCTCAACGCCTACCCGTTCCTGTGCGGGCCGCAATCTTGACCCACCGTTTTTTAAGCATTCACCCCTTTGGCGACGGCAATGGACGGACAGGACGATTGCTCGCAACGACAGAATTATGGCGATCGAGCTATCGGATGCGCGGTTTTTTCTCGTTCGATGAATATTTCAATCGCGATCGCGATCGCTACTACCGTAATCTGCAAATGGGCCTCCCTGTAGACTTCTATGAAGGTCGCAACGACCCAGACCACACGCCTTGGGTGAGCTACTTTATTGAAGTGATGGCCCAAGCTGCTGGAGATTTGGAAGCCCGTGCCACCTCGCTCCACGCGACCAGGCAACCAGAACCAGCCCCTTGGGAGCGATTGCCCCGCCGACAACAACAGATTTTGACCCGTCTGTTATCACGACTCCTTGAAAATTCATCCTCAGGCCTGACAATCAACGCTAGTGAAGTAGACGCTTGGTTTGGCATATCCAGCCGAACGGCACGCGAGTGGCTCAAGGACTGGGCGGAGGATGGCTTTGTTGCGCCTCGGTTGACCTCAGATACCTCAAGGGTGCGGGAGTATGAGCTGCGGGAACCCTGGATAGAATTTTTGCGATCGGCGGAGGCGATCGCAACGTTGAGCGACATTTAAACGTTGAGCGACATTTAATTGAGCGACATTTAGCGGAAGCCCCTCTGGCCAAATAGCGGAAGTCTGCCGCTGTTGTTCTCACGAAATTCTCGTCAATCTCATGAGTTTTCAATTGTATTGCAATTTTGAGACTCAAAATAGCGGAAGTATCGTCCAAAGAATAACGACCATTAATCTATTGTTCCCCGAGCGATCTCCCGCCAAGGCCCGGAAAACGCCAGCCCGGAAAACGCCAGCCCGGAAAACGCCAGCCCGAAAAACGCCAGTCCTACACAATTCCCAGTGCCAGCCAAAGCCCCTCAAACGTATCCACTGCCTTACCCGTGGCTGTGGGCCGACAGCCCACACCCGTAGGCCGACCCAAGGCAGACAAATAAACTGTGAACATCAAATCTAAACTGCCGCCGTCGCCTTGATACTGGAGCTGGGGCGGTTCTTGATGCGCTTGAAACACCGCGTTCATGTCATGGTACCAATCCCAATCTTCAAACTTTTCCGCATAGGTTGAAAACAGTTCTTCCCCTGCCTGATTGAACCGCACAACGCCCGCCCCTTCCCGTCCATAAATCGGCTTTTCCCAAAAATCTTGGAGAGACTCCTGGGCATCTTCAAAGTAGAAATAGGTCGGTGGGATGATGCTCAATACACTGGCGGTGGTCGTGGAATCGAGGCGACTGCCTCCGCCAGATGCCGAAGCATCGCCCACGGCCTGGGTATACAAAAACGCCAGCACTGCCTTGTTCTGCAACACATCTGCCGTGATGGGTGGGAACTTATTCAGTTCGTTCTGCAACAGCAAGTCGGTCAGCGTCTGCCAGGGTGTGTCAGTGTGCAAGCCCGCTGGGTCGTTGCGTTGGATGCCCCGGTCGGCGATCGCCCATTCCGAAGGATGGTGCATAAATAAATTATAGACCCGCTCCTGGCCCTGGTCTGTCCTCACGAAAACACCCTGCTCCGTAAACACAAGATCATCGCTATAAACAAAGGCTGCGGCCTGATCGCCAAACTGTCGCTGATAGGCCCCGCAACGCAGGTCGAAGGAGAGAATGTCTTCTTGGTTTTCACCAAAGTAGGGAAATGAGAAATAGAGCTTTTTGTCTGGGTGTTTGCTGTAGCGATCGACGTAGTCTTTCAGGTCTTGGGTGTGGGGAATGAGTAGGTCTGAATTGGGACAGCAGCAGGCGAAGCGATCGCACAGCAAACGATTACCCTCAAACGACTCCCAAAAGAACGATGGCGTCGCAGCGTTGACCTCGAGGAGTTTGAAGGATTGCGGATTGAACCTCAGTTGTTCAAAATCTTCTTGCCTCACCGCAATATCCAACCGCATATCTGCCGGAGGAATGTGTTGTAATCCCAAGATTTGCGGATAGTAATCACGAGGGATATCAAACTCGTCGACAAGATCTTCTTCGTCCAGGCTCGCGAGTAGCCTGGTGGCATCCGTGAGCAATTCCCAGGTTCGGCGAGCAAAGGCGCGAATCTCGAAATAAAACGACTCGGGCAAGACCAAAACATCATGCATGATGTAGGGACTATCGGGCTCACCATGGCCGACAGTGAAGTCGAAGAGACCTGCATAATTCGGGTTGAGAATGTTGGTTAAGAAGTCTTGGCGCTGGGGCGATCGCAAAATGTCGTCAATCTGTTTTTCAACGTCCATGGCTAACCTCCCGAACTCTTAGACGAGCTGAAGCTGCTGCCACTAGATTTGCTAGGAGCCGAATGCTTCGCCCCGCTGCTGGTGGAGGAACTGCCCGTAGAGGAACTGCCCGTAGAGTAACTGCCCGTAGAGTAACTGCCCGTAGAGGAACTGCCCGTAGAGTAACTGCCTGTAGAGGAACTGGATGAACCGGGAGATTTGCTAAATGACTCACTGTTGCTCGACCGAACCGGAGGGCTGGGCTTCCTCGTCTGGGTGGCTTGGGGAGTGCTGGACTTGGGCGTACTCGATGGCATGGAACTTGATTTAGGGCTATTAGATTTAGGGCTATTAGATTGAGTGCTCGCAGTATTGCTGGCGGGCTTGGCGACGGTGGGCTTGGCGACGGTGGGCGTGTAGCTACCGGACGGTTTTGGGGCTGAGGAAAGGGGCGTTTGGTTGTAGTTGCTACCCTTGGGGCCGGTGCGCACTTGCCGCGTTTGTCGCGCACGGGTTGGCCGGTGGCGGTGGTGGCGATCGGTTCGTTGAGCCGTATGGATCCGCCGGGGCTGTAGCTGCTGCCATACAGGCGGTAGTTATTGTAGACGATCACCGCTGGAGATCCGATGGGCCGCCAGTAGAGACCATAAACGCCGGGGTGGTAGTAGTAGCCGGTGAGGCGATCGCAATCATCTGCCAAGGTCGGCGTCCGGTAGTCGTAGTCGCAAACAACGGCGGCGTTGACCATGTAGTCGGGTTGGTAGGGCCGAGGCGGGCCGCAGCTGACCAGGGCTAAGGCGAGGATGATTTGACTGGAGGTGAGCAGTTTGAGGTTCATGGGTCGTTCAAGAAGGGGCGACTCGTCCGATGCGCCTTGTTCGACAGGATGGCAGATAGGGCAATGCTATCCTAATGTTCCCCGATTCTAGTGTGCCCATTGCATATGCCCATTGCATTCAAGTTACCGGACAGGGTAACCGTCCCTCAGCCAATTTTTTAAGCTAAGAGCGTTTCCTGTTGAGCCGGATGTGGGTCATCTTGCTCATATTCAGTTTGTGGAAGTAAGGATGGCCGTGGCGCGCTCAACCGAGTGGCGGCACAGGTTTGACTGAGAAAGTCCAAGACATTTCGGTGCTGAGCCTTCAAGGAGGTCACCACCGTCAACATGCGCGAG
>JAAUOP010000225.1 GCA_012034805.1 Synechococcales cyanobacterium CRU_2_2
GATGATTGCGCGTTGTCGGCCTGCTGAACGCTGCGCTGGAGAAAATTTCGCGACGATCGCCCAAAAAGCGCGTGAACAGCTCGGTATGGTGACGAACACAGCTGCCTAGACAACAAGATGCGGTTCGCTCTGCTTTTGCTTTCCCCTCATAGGCAAAAAAAGCGATCGCCCCAAAAAAGCGATCGCTCTCTCAAGCCGATCAGAACCTAGCCCCAATCAGCCACGGCGTGAAACATGCTAACGGCCCCCACGACGGCCACCCCGTCCACCGTGATTGTCTTTCATTTCCTGCATTTTTGCCTCCATTTTTGCCAGTTGCTCGGGCGTCAAGATGCCTTTCATCTCAGCTTTCATTTGATCATGCAGCGCTTGTCGCTTTGTGCCGAGGGCTGCCTTGATCTGTTCGCGGGTTGCACCCCCATCTTTGAGCGCCTTGGCCTCTGCACGCAGGGCCTCGTGCTGGGGCTCATATTTGGCGCGCACAGCTTTCATTTGACTGAGTTGAGCATCGCTCAGGCCTAGTTCTGCCTTCATCTTGGCATCACGCTTGGCTTCGCGGGCTTGGCGCTGTTCGGGGGTGAGATTACCGCGATCGCCATACTTTTTGTCAGTAGGAGTCGCATTTTGGGCCACCAAGGTCGCTTGAGCCACCCTGGCCTTGCGATCGCCCTGGAGGCGCTGACCCACACCATGGGCCTCCGCAGACATCGAAAGGGCACTGACCGCAGGAATGACAACAGCAGCAGTGAGGAGCAGCAGAGAACGAAGTTTCATAGGAATTGTCTCGGATATTTTCTTAGATGTGAGCTGGGGTGTGAACTGGAAAATCGGCAACGCCGGTTTGAGCGGATTTGCTTAAGCAAGTTTTCCTAAGCAGGTTTGCTTGACATCTCTATCCTATGAAGTTCTCTGGGGATGCACCTGGATCGAAGTACTTAAATTGTCATGAAAACTGGGTACGACGCCTGGTACTTTGGGACTAGGTTAAGGCGTAGCACAAAATCCAACGCCTTGGCTCTGTTGGGTTTCGCGAGGCTCAACCCAACCTACAAATTGCTAAATCCCTGGCCCAAAACACTCTCCCCAGACCCATCTCCCTAAACCCATCTCCCATGAAAGCGATCGGCGTTCAGCACTATCGGCCCACCACAGACCCCCACTGTTTCGAACTGTTTGAAGTCGATATTCCCGAGCCCCAGGGCCGGGAACTATTGGTGCGGGTGCGGGCAGTGGGGGTGAATCCGGTGGATATCAAGCTGCGATCGTCGCTAACGCGGCCCCAGGAGATCCCCCGTATTCTGGGCTGGGATGCGGCGGGCATTGTAGAGGCCATTGGCCCTACAACTACTTTGTTCCAGGCGGGAGATGAAGTGTACTACGCGGGCAGCATCACCCGCCCTGGCTGCAATGCAGAGTATCAGCTGGTGGATGAGCGCATTGTCGGGCATAAGCCGCGATCGCTCACCTTTGAACAGGCGGCGGCGTTACCGTTGACGAGCATTACAGCCTGGGAAGCGTTGTTTGAGCAACTTCAGCTTGAACCCAGCCAGCTCCAGGAACAGAACTCTGAACAGCTTGCGAAGAATCGCGATCGCTGGCTTTTGCTGATCAACGGCGCAGGGGGCGTGGGCTCCATTGCGATTCAGTTGGCGAAGCAAGTCGCTGGAATTAAGGTGATTGCCACGGCTTCTCGCCCCGAGACGATCGCCTGGTGCAAGCGCCAGGGTGCCGATGAAGTGCTCAACCACCGCCAGCCCCTAGCGGAACAGTTGCGCAAGGTCGGTCTGCCCCTGGTGGATGCCATCTTCTGTTGCCATAGCACCGACGATCATTGGCAAAATCTGGCAGACTGTATCAAGCCTCAGGGAAAGATTTGCGCGATCGTTGGCAACCAGCAGCCGCTAGATTTGAATCTTTTGAAAAACAAAAGCGCGACCTTTGCCTGGGAGTTTATGTTTACCAAGGCCATGTATGAGACCGAGGATATGGTGTCCCAGCATCTGTTGCTCAATCGTGTGGGAGAGTGGGTCGATCGCAATGCGCTGCGCACAACCCTAGCGGAAAATATGGGGCCACTCAATCCCAGTAACCTCGCCCGCGCCCACGCAAAACTGGAAGCTGGAGACACCATCGGGAAGATTGTGTTGTCGGGGATGTAATAGACCTCTTGCATGAAAAAAACAGCCCCCTCATCCCCCAGCCCCTTACTCCCAAAAGGGGAGAAGGGGAGCCACTTCAAAGTCCATCTCCCCCGGTGGGAGAGGGATTTAGGGTGAGGGTTTTGGTTTGTGCAAGAGGTCTAATGATGCTGCTGAGAATGTAACGGTATCTAAAGAACCAACGTCAGCTGCCGCCCCAGCATCAACAAGCCGCTAAAGGCAACAAATGCTAAAACCGCCTTTTTGAACTGCTCCGGGCTCATGCGGCGCAGTACCATCTGTCCGAGCCAGTTCCCCGGCAGCGCCGCTGCTCCAATCACCAAACCATAGACTAAGTGCTCCTGAACCATCGTACCGAGGTAGACGTAGGCCACGACTTTGACGATATGCAGCATCGTGTTGTGGAACGCCTTCGTCGCAATCATGCTTTCCTTAACTAATCCATAACCTAAGTACGCGGGATTGAGAATTGGGCCGGTGCTGCCGATTAGGGCTGAACCCATCCCATTCAAAAAGGCGAGGGGTAGAAAATGCCACGGTTTGATCTCAAGGCGCAAGACCGCTTCGGTTTTCTCCGTCCGCCACTGGTAGAGCGCTAGGGCGATGAGGACGATCGCCAGCACCCACTGCAACCAGTCCATCTGAATCAGACTAAAACAGTAGGCTCCCAGGATGCCGCCTGCGATCGCCCCCGGCAGGTACCAGGCTGTAATCCGCCAATCGATTTTTTCCCAAAGAAAAACTGAGCGCTGCCCATTGCCCAACAGCATCCCCAGCGTAATCACTGGAGGAACTGCCGCCGAGCCACATAGGGCACTGACGAGGGGAATTAAAATCAATGGACTACCCGCCCCAGCCAACATGCTGAAAAACCACGAGGCGAAGCTCACAAGTCCGAGAACAAACAGGGCCATTATTGATTTAGGTTAAGAAAAAACTAAGAACAGCTTGTGAATCTTAACCTTTCTTGCCCGGTTCCGCAGGTGCTGGTTTTTCGCCAGTTTTTTGCAGATTTTTTTTGTAGATTTTTCTTGCAGACTTTTTTGGGCTTGTTTTTGACACCGAACCGACCGTAACGGGGAATCCGCTACTTGGATTTGAGCGCTGGTTGTCCAAAATGAAAGGAACCCTTCAAACTTACGGAGACCAAGAAGATGGCACCTCAGCCCAAAGATCCCAGCTCAACCCAGTCTGTCCCAGCGAATCCAGCCCCAGCAAATTCAGCCCAAACTGCCGCCGATTGGTGTGCCCAAGCCCAGGGACATTGCGAAGCAGGAGATTTTGCAGCGGCAGCGACAGCCTATGCTCAAGCGCTCAAATGTAGCGGCCCCCAGGGAAACCGCGATTGCCAAACCTGGAATAACCACGGCAATGCTCTCAGTCAAGTTCAGCGCTATGCCGAGGCACTAGCAGCCTACGATCGCGCCACAGCCCTCAACCCCAGCTATCACCAATCCTGGTTCAATCGGGGCCAGCTTCTGACGGAAATGGGAGCCTACGGCAACGCATTGGAATCCTACGACCGAGCGATCGCCCTCCAGCCAGAACCGGTTTATCTCCATGCCAAGGCTGATATTTTCTTGAAAAAGAAACTGGTTGCGGCCTAGGCAATTCCCCAAAAGAGGTCACGCACCGCCTCGGAAGAGATGGTTGTGGGTGGGGCTGTAGAGGCGCGATCGCAATTTTCCAGCTTCACCCTTGGCCGCCAACGCCGGACTGATAATATACATCGTCGTCCGGATCAGATTTTCCCGCTGGGTCAGCGCTGCCATCTGCTTCAGAGGCACCTGCCAAATCTTTTCGTCGGGCCAACCCACCCGGAAACAAACGGCGATCGGCATCTCTGGCGGATAATGCGCCATCAGCTTGGCCTGGGCCTGCTCCACATGGCGAGCACTCAAATACAGGCACAGGCTTGCCTCGTGGGCCGCCAACGAAGCCAGTTCTTCGGCCTCGGGCACCTGAGTCCGTCCGCTGATCCGGGTCAAAATGATGCTCTGAACCAGGCCCGGTACCGTCAGCTCCAGACCCAGCTTCGCCGCTGCCGCCTGATAGGCACTGATGCCGGGAATCATCTCGAAGGGAATTTCGGCTTCGGCCAGGGCGTCCATTTGCTCGTGCACTGCGCCATAGAGGCAGGGATCGCCGTCATGCAGCCGCACCACGACCCGACCCGCCCGCACCTGCTCGACCATCAGCGGCAGGATGTCTTCCAAGGTTTTGTTGGCCGTGCGGATTTTCTGGGCCTCGGGTTTGGCTGTTTGCAAGATTTGGCTGGGCACAAGAGAATCGGCGTACAGAATCAGATCGGCGGCGGCCAGGAGCCGAGCGCCTTTGACGGTCATTAAGTCTGGATCGCCAGGGCCAGCGCCGACAATGTAGACAGCCGGAGAAATACCGGGGGAGATGCCAGGGGAAATACTCATACAGTCATGCTAGCGATCGGGGGTACAGCTCCGTAATTTTGGGACAATTTTGGGATGTTTTTTGGAATATTTCGAAATTGTCCGGAGAAGCCACCCCCTTCGAGAAGTATTAGATGGTAGATGCACCCTGACTCAATACCCGCGCCACCGAATCTTCACTGATTCCTGGACGCGGGTTTTTTGTGCTTTTGTCTCTTTTGTAGCGATTTCTGCAGGGCGTTGAGGAAGGCTGGGGCGTTGGGGGTGTTGGGCAGAATAGTGAGCAGGTCTTGGAGGTCGCGGATGGCTTCTTTGATTTTTCGAGGGGTGGGTTTTGGTTGAGGGCGGTTTGGTAGAGGGTTTTGGCTTTTTGGGGGTTTTGGAGAACGAGGTGGTAGAGGGGGAGGTCGAATTTTTCGTTCCAGGTGGCTTGGTTTTGGTCGAAGGCTTTTTGGCAGAGGTGGATGGCTTGGGTGAGGTCGGTTTGGGCGGCGGTGGTTTTTTTGAGGGCGAGGTGGGTGAGGGCGCGGATGTAGTGGTACCAGTCGCTTTTGGGGTCGAGGTTGAGGGCGCGGGTGATGGTGGGGAGGGCGGTTTGGGGATTGTGGGTGAGGAGGTGGAGTTCGGCTTTGTGTTGGATGGCCCAGCGGTCATTGGGGTCGATTTCAGTGGCGCGGGTGAAGTCGGTTAGGGCTTCCTCGTAGCGTTGGAGTTATAACTATTTCTGGTGTATGGCTTAGGAGCAAAAAAAGGCGTACCCTTCTGGAAGTAAAAAACACCAGAGCCGGAATACACCATGAGTCAAGATAATCTAGTTGAGTTCAAAACACCAGCGAGTTCAGCGAGCTTCAATGATGCGCTCAGCGAGCTGCTGCGTAACGGAGCGAGGCAAATCAT
>JAAUOP010000084.1 GCA_012034805.1 Synechococcales cyanobacterium CRU_2_2
TTCCTTCTTTTTCTTGAAAATGTCAACAAACAATGACTAAAGTCACTCGCTTGTTTAACTTATTCCTTCACGAAGTTCTCTGGCTTAAAGCTCTCAATCTATTTCTCTGTCTAGGTTCTGGCTGCTTCACAAGAGCGGTGCCCTCTTCAGCGCTTTACTAAGATAACGCGGAATCAATCAATCTGTCAATACTCTTGACTAAACTTTCTCGAAAACACGGATTCCCTTACGCGGTGGGCAGGGTTCCTGGGGTTAAATCGCGCCAAGAAGCATTTGTAGAACAAACTATCCTAAGGAGATGGCACAGGCTTGTTGTCATAATCATGAGGAATTTGTTCCGCTGAGGGGAGTCTCGTGAACTTTCAGTCTGTCATTGCCACGCTGAATCAGTTTTGGGCCGATCGCGGCTGTATGATTGCCCAGCCCTACGATACGGAGAAGGGAGCTGGGACAAAAAGTCCTCATACGTTTTTGAGGGCGATCGGGCCCGAGCCTTGGGCTGTGGCTTATGTTGAGCCCTGTCGGCGTCCAGCGGATGGCCGCTATGGCAAAAATCCTAATCGTGCACAGCATTATTACCAGTACCAAGTGCTGATCAAACCCTCCCCAGACAATATCCAGGAGGTCTATTTAGACTCTTTGAGGGCCCTAGGGGTTCAGCCGGAGGATCATGATGTCCGCTTTGTGGAGGATAACTGGGAAGATGCGGCGGTGGGCGCGTGGGGCACGGGCTGGGAGGTTTGGCTAGACGGTATGGAGGTGACACAGTTCACCTATTTTCAGCAATGTGGCGGATTGGATTGTGAGCCAGTCTCCATCGAGATTACTTATGGCCTAGAGCGACTGGCGATTTACTTGCAGGGTGTCAATTCAATTTTTGATTTGAAGTGGAATGATGATTTGACTTACGGAGAGATCTTTTTACAAAGCGAGATCGAGAATTCGACCTATGGCTTTGAGGCGTCTAATCCTGAGTTGTTGTTTACGTTGTTCCAGCTCTATGAGCAAGAGGCGAAGCAATTGATGGAGAAAAGGCTGGTAATTCCGGTCTATGAGCAGGTTTTGAAATGCTCACACACGTTTAATTTATTGGAGGCACGGGGCGTCATTTCAGTGACGGAGCGAACTCGCTATATCGGGCGTGTGCGAGGGCTGGCGAGGCAGGTGGCGCAGTTGCAGCTTGAGCAGCGGCGGGAATTGGGTTTCCCACTCTTGAAGCGATCGCCTAAGTCGGGGGCTGACTCAAGCCGAGATCCAGCAACGGCAGGGGTTGTTAATTGATTTTGACAGGCTGGGAGAAGGAGATTGGTGGGTATCCAATTGTCGTTAGCTGTGCCGATTGTCGTTAAATGTGCCGATTATCATTGTGTAGGCAGCTAGAGTTGCGCATCATTAGGCACTGTCCATTGAGTACTCAGTAATATTGGACACCCAGCGATGAAGTTAACTCCCAAATAGCTCCCTGATGAGAAGTTAAGCCCCAAGTTGTAGAAAGTAGAGCCTCAAGATGAACGTTACGGAAACGCTAGAGCCGATCGCCGCCTTTTTTAGAAGTTTGGGCATTCCAGAGCCCGTCACCCATTGGGGACATCCGGCCATGATGGGAATTGTGGTGTTTGTGATGGGTTCCTATACGGCCTATGCCGGTTGGCAAGGGAGAGGTGCGACGGATGCGGAGGTTGGTGCCCAAAAGAAAGCAGAGCATCAGAAGCTGGCCCCATTGCTTTTTCTGTTTATTGCGACGGGGTATACCGGCGGGGTTTTGTCGCTGGTCATGCAAGAGCAGCCCATCATGGAGAGTCCTCATTTTGGGCCGGTTCTGTGGTGATTGGTTTGCTGGCGCTGAATGGTTTGATTGCCCTGACGAAGTTTGCAGGGGAGCGACCACGACTGCGATCGCTCCACGCCTACCTGGGCAGTGCAGCGATGGTGCTGCTGTTTGTCCATGCTTTCTTGGGTCTGAAGCTGGGGCTCAGCATTTAGCCGATGAAGCCGAGGGAAGGCTGGTTGTTGTTGCTTGCCTACGTCGCGGGTTTGCTGGCGACGGGTCTGCCATGGGTTTATCATGGCTGGCCGCTGGCGGGGGTGGTTTTGTTCGGGGTGGGGGCGATCGCCGCTCTGGCGTTGCCGCGCTTGTGGTGGAAGAGCCCCCCGGCTCGGGTTTTGTTGTTAGCGGGGTTGATTGCCTTCGTGGCCACGCTGTATTTGAGTTGGCGTACGCCTCAGCCTGGTCCCAAGGATGTCAGTCGGCTGATCCCGGCGGAGGGGAAGGGCAGTCCTTACCGATTGTGACCTTGCGAGGGGAGGTAGATAGCTCGCCTCGGCTGAACCGTAGCGATCGCGTCCAATTTTGGCTCCAAGCCAATCGTTTACTCGAAATTACGGGCCGTACCAAAGCCGAGCAAACCACGGATGATACTAGCGGGCGGGTTTATGTCAGCGTGCCGTTGTTGCAGGGCACGGGTCTATATCCCGGCGAAGTTGTCGATGTGACCGGGGTTCTGTACAAGCCCCAGAGCGAGAGCTATGAGGGCGGGTTTGATTTTTCGCTGTACTTGGCTCGGCAGGGCGGATTTTCAGGATTGAGCGCGAGCCAAGTGGCGGATACGGGGCAGCGATCGCGACCCGGCCCACTCTGGCGACTGCGCCGCCAGGTGATTCAAGTTCAAACCCGAGCCCTGGGAAGTCCGCGCGGGCCACTGCTCAGTTCCATGGTGTTGGGGCAGCGCAGCGTTGATTTACCCTTTGATGTGCAAGATTTGTTTCGTCGGGTGGGTCTTTCCCATGTAGTGGCGGTTTCAGGGTTTCATGTCTCGCTGATGCTAGGGTTGGTGCTGCAATTGACGCGACGGCGATCGGCTCAAACAACCTTCTGGTGCGGAACGGTTACGCTGATTGGGCTGTTGCTGATTACCGGCTTGCAGCCGTCAATTTTGCGGGCAGTCTTAATGGCCCAGGCCGCACTGCTGGCGCTGATTGTTCGACGACGCACCCAACCGATTGGGTCGCTGCTCGTGGCAGCGGGGCTGTTGCTGCTGTTCAATCCGCTTTGGATTTGGGATTTGGGCTTTCAGCTGAGTTTTTTGGCAACGCTGGGATTATTAGTCACGTCTCCGGGTCTGATGCGCGGCTTGGACTGGCTGCCAGTCCCACTGGCGGCGGCGATCGCCATTCCCATCGCCGCGACCCTTTGGACGCTGCCGCTCCAGCTCTTCCACTTTGGCTTGGTGACGCCCTACAGCATTTTAGTCAACATTCTGACGACGCCCTTGGTCACGGTCAGCAGCGTGATCGGTTTTTGGGAACCGGACTGGCGATGCTATGGCAGCCCGCCGGTGAATTTGTTGCCATGGTGGCAGGGCCTTTAGTGGGCGGGCTAATTGCGATCGCCCGTTTCTTTGGCAATCTGCCTGGCAGCAGCTACGCCCTGGGCAAGCTGACGCTCCCCCAAGTAGGCTGTCTTTACGGCATTTTGTTGCTCTTTTGGGGACGAACCCCTGGGCGACGGCGGGGATGGGTGGTCGCCATCGCCCTAGCGACGGTGACGATTTTGCCGATGCAGTACGCCCAATCGACCCAGATGCAGATCACGGCCTTGGGCGAAAAACCGCCCCTGCTGATTGTCCAAGATCGTAACGAGATTGGCTTGATCAACACGGGCAACGCGGCAACTGTCACCAATT
This sequence comes from Synechococcales cyanobacterium CRU_2_2, assembly GCA_012034805.1. Taxonomy (GTDB): domain Bacteria; phylum Cyanobacteriota; class Cyanobacteriia; order PCC-9006; family JAAUQQ01; genus JAAUOP01. The sequence continues at coordinate 3,684 of JAAUOP010000084.1, forward strand.
TGATTATTCCGTTTTTACAGCACCAGGGGATTAATCGTTTGGACTGGCTGGTGACCACAGTTTCAAGCAATGAAGACCGGCGGGGCTGGCTCAGGCTGCTCAACGAAATTCCGGTGAGTCAGTTTTACGAACTGAACTGGAATGCGGCGATCGCTCCAGCCGCCTCCCCAACCCCAGCCAGACCCTCACCCCAAGCCACACCACGCCCAGGGAATTTAGCCGCTCCAACCACCCGCAGCCCAGAGGCCAATCAACCGACTATCCCCACCGCAGAAGCACCGGAAACCTGGATGGTACAGGCCTTACAAGCAGTTTTAAGCAGCCAAGATGCCACCTACACCTCAATCCAGCCCGGCCAAACCCTGAGCGCCGGGCGAGGGGTGATTACCGTGGATCCCAGCAGTCCGAATATTTGGCACTACCAGCGGGGCAGTGATCGCTGGCTATGGGTGTTTAATCTCGATCGCAGCCAACAGACCGCGATCGCAAAACCCTGCCACTCCAAAAAGTCAATATCCTATGGTGGTCTGGAGAGGATTTATCTCAGGAGCTTTTAGACAAGGTGAAGCCTGAGGCGGCGATCGCCTCTGCCAAAACTCTCCAACCCGACACCTTGCGTCTGCTCCTCACCCAAGACATTCCGGCCTACTGGACAGGCCGCGACGGAGCCGTCCAATGGACTCCCCCTAGCAACGTTCAACCCACCCGCGAAGTCTTAGAGGTAGAAACCTCACCGCTGTAAGCTATATTGTTTAACGTCGTCAGTGCTCATGGAAAATTGGCAGTAGTACCGGCGAAACATTGGAGAGGTGGCAGAGCGGTTCAATGCGCTTGACTCGAAATCAAGAATAGGGAAACCTATCGGGGGTTCGAATCCCCCCCTCTCCGTTCTAGTTTTGCATATCCATATCGTTGACTCATGACGAAGTACGCACTGGTTCATGAATGGCTTACCCCCCAGGCGACGGGCGGATCGGAGCTGGTGGTCGAGCAAATTTTACGCAATGTGGATGCGGATCTGTTCACGCTCATTGATTTTGAGTCGCGCAATCCCCAGAGCTATCTCTATCAACGTTCGATTGGCCATACGTTCTTGCAACATTTTCCGGGTGCCCAGAACAGCATCCGGAATTATCTGCCGATTTTGCCCTTGGCGATCGAGCAACTTGATCTACGGGACTACGATGTCATTCTTTCGTCCTCCCATGCAGTCGCCAAGGGCGTTTTGGCCGCGCCGCACCAGCTGCATCTGTGCTATTGCCATAGCCCCATGCGCTACGCCTGGGACTTGACCCACGAATACCTAGAGCGCAGTCGGGCAGGACAGGGTTTAGCTGGGGCGATCCGTCGGAGCTTAGCGGAGCCAATCGCCCGCTACTTTTTGCATCAAATTCGCCAGTGGGACGTTATTTCAGCCCATCGAGTGGACTATTTTATTGCCAACTCCCAGCACACCGCCCGTCGAATCTGGCGCTGCTACCGACGGCCTGCCAAGGTCATTTATCCCCCCGTCAACCTCGACCGATTTCCACTGCACCGAGACAAAGAAAATTTTTATCTCGTCGTCGCTCGGCTGGTGAGCTACAAGCGGGTGCCCTTGATTGCGCGGGCCTTTGCCCAAATCAAACTGCCCCTGGTGGTGATTGGAGGCGGGCCAGAACTGGGGGAAGTCGAGGCGATCGCCGCACGGCACCCCACCGCAACATCAAAATTCTTGGTTCCCAGGCCAACACCGTCGTCGAACAGTACATGGCGAAGGCCAAAGCCTTTGTCTACGCCGCTTGCGAAGATTTCGGCATTAGCCTCGTCGAAGCTCAAGCCTGCGGTACACCCGTGATTGCCTATGGCGGTGGCGGTGCCCTAGAAACCGTCACCGCGACTCTTCCAGGACAAATCGGCCCCAGCAACCCCACCGGTATCTTGTTCAAGGCCCAAACCGAAGCCTCCCTGCTCGAAGCCCTAGCAGAATTTGAAACCACTGCCCACCGGTTTAATCCAGACACGATTCGCCAAAACGCCGAGCGATTTTCAGAAGCAGTATTCGCGACACAGTACTTGCGATATTTATCTCGCTGTCAGGCAAAGTTTCAGCCGAAACTTCAGACCGAAAATCATCCGGCTGGGCAAATAGACAGAATGGATTGTGTCCACAGAACAATAGAAAGCAAACAATGAAGGCTATGATTGGCCTGATTCTCATCGCCAGAGCAAAGACAATGCTGCGCTGCTCTACGATAGTTTCTTATGGTGTGAAAGGAAGAGACGTCATGACTGCGAACCGGCAAGCTGTTGCTGAAGAAAAAGCGCGATCGCGGACCTATTATCAGCCTGAAAATTTTCCGATTTTTTTTGCGTCCCACCGGCCAAACCAGGGGCTAGGTGGTTATCTCGATGGCCCTGGGGTCAAGCGAGCCTTTGACATCGTGTTTTCGGCCCTGGCCCTCACTCTGGGTGCGCCACTCTACCTTCTGGTCGCAATTCTGGTCAAGCTGGCGGCGTCTGGCCCGATTTTCTACGCCCAAACACGCGTAGGCCGCTATGGCCGTCGCTTTGTCTGCGTCAAATTTCGCACCATGATCGTCGATGCCGATCAACTGCTCGAAAACATCGTCAGCCAAAATCCCGCCCTGCAGCAAGAGTTCAAAAACAACTTCAAACTCAAGCAAGATCCTCGTATTACCCCCCTAGGGCGGTTCATGCGCATGACCAGTTTGGATGAACTCCCCCAGTTTTGGAATGTACTCAAGGGCGACATGAGCGTTGTTGGCCCGCGTCCTTTGGTGCCCGATGAGCTGAAACGCTATGGCAGTGCGATTCATACGGTGCTTGAAGTGAAGCCAGGGATTACGGGGTTGTGGCAGGTTTCGGGACGCAACGATATTCCTTACGATCGCCGCATTCAAATCGACGTCTCCTACAGCCGCTACCATAGCTTTTCCATGGATCTGTGGATCTTGTTCAAGACTGTGCGGGTCGTTCTCTTCCCCAAAGGCAACGGAGCCTACTAATTCTGGCCCAAGCCTTGAACGCATCAGAAACCACAACATCAGAAACCACGACGCGGGTTCTGAGCAAGCCTCAGTGTCTGTTATCTCATAGAGAAAATTGATACAGTGATCGATGGGCCAGTCCGTATTTTGGGCAGCCTGAAGAATGAGAATATTGAAACATCGCTTCTGGGCAGCTCGTTAGATCGGAGGGTCATAAGGAGTCCGTGCATCTAAACCAAGGCGATAGTTCAGATCGGCAATTGGGCGAGAGTTCCCATGGGCGATCGCTCGACACATTTATCACAGACACAAAGAGGCAAGCATGACGAGCCAGAAGCGCCGCGCATTGATTACGGGGATTACAGGCCAAGATGGTTCCTATCTGACCGAACTGCTCCTGGAGCAGGGCTATGAGGTTCACGGCATCATCCGCCGCACTTCTACGTTTAATACCGATCGCATTGACCACATGTATGTCGATCCTCACTTAGAGGAGGCTCGCTTATTTTTGCATTATGGCGATCTGACCGACGGTACTGCGCTGCGCCGCCTTGTCGAACAAGTTCAGCCCGAGGAGGTCTATAACCTAGGGGCACAATCCCACGTGCGCGTCAGCTTTGATGCACCGGAATACACTGTAGATTCCGTTGGTATGGGAACGCTACGCATGCTGGAGGCGGTGCGCGATTATCAACAGCGCATTGGCAAGGAAGTGCGCTTCTACCAAGCAGGCTCTTCGGAGATGTATGGCAAGGTGCAGGAAGTACCCCAGTCGGAAAAGACGCCTTTTTATCCCCGCAGCCCCTATGCCTGCGCCAAGGTCTATGGCCACTGGCAAACGGTCAACTATCGCGAGTCCTACGACATGTTTGCCTGCAACGGCATTTTGTTTAACCATGAGTCACCGCGTCGGGGGGAAACCTTTGTGACGCGGAAGGTGACTCGGGCGATCGCCCGCATCATCGCCGGAACCCAGAAAAAGATCTACATGGGCAACCTCGATTCCAAGCGCGACTGGGGCTATGCCAAGGACTACGTCAAGGCTATGTGGTTAATGCTTCAGCAAGACGAGCCCGATGACTACGTGGTGGCCACGGGTGAAACTTACTCCGTGCGAGAGTTTTTGCAAGTCGCCTTTGGCCATGTCAATCTCAACTGGGAAGACTATGTGTCGTTTGACGAGCGCTATTTGCGTCCGGCGGAAGTGGAGCTGCTGATTGGCGACCCGACCAAGGCGAAGCAAAAGCTAGGTTGGGAGCCATCGGTGAGCTTTGAGGGCTTAGTCAAACTGATGGTGGACGCGGATTTGCGGGCGCTGGGTTTGGTGCCGCTCAATGGCAGCCAGCCTTCGCCCATCAGCGACGTTGCCACCACTCGGGCGGTGGTCGGCAGTTTCACCTAGTTCCTCGCAGGGATTTTCAAACGTAGGGACGAACCGCTGTTCGTCCGGCTGACGATAATGCCAGTCCCAACAGCCGGACGAACGCGGTTCGTCCCTACGGAATGTCGCGAGGGTTCGATTTTTTTCCAGTCAAGGGTGCGCCACCTCAATCATTAACAATAGAGATGGAAGAGCACACGTCATGTCACCCGCAATGAACTTCAGCAACAAGAAAATTTTGGTTACCGGCGGCGCAGGTTTCCTGGGAAAACAGGTCGTTGATCAGCTTTTGCAGGCCGGTGCGAAGGTTGAGAATATTTTGATTGTGCGATCGCGCGACTACAACCTCTGCGAAATGGAGGCTTGCCAACGCGCGGTGCAAGGGCAGGATGTTGTAATTCACCTCGCGGCCCACGTCGGTGGCATTGGCCTCAATCGTGAGAAACCGGCGGAATTGTTTTATGACAATTTGATGATGGGAACGCAGTTGATCCACGCGGCTTATCAGGCGGGCGTGGAGAAGTTTACCTGCGTCGGTACGATTTGCGCCTATCCCAAGTTCACGCCGGTGCCGTTTAAGGAAGAAGACCTTTGGAACGGCTATCCCGAGGAAACCAACGCGCCCTACGGCATTGCGAAGAAGGCGCTGCTGGTGCAGCTCCAGGCCTATCGCCAGCAGTATGGCTTTGATGGTATTTATCTGCTGCCGGTGAATCTTTACGGCCCAGAGGATAACTTTGATCCGCGCAGTTCCCATGTGATTCCGGCGCTGATTCGGAAGGTGCATGAGGCGAAGGAACGGGGCGATCGCACTATCCCAGTGTGGGGCGACGGCAGCCCCACCCGCGAGTTCTTGTACTCCACCGACGCGGCGCGCGGCATCGTTATGGGTACCCAAAGCTTCAGCGGCGAGGAGCCGATTAACCTAGGCACGGGCTATGAGATTTCGATTCGCGATTTGATCACGCTGATTTGCGAGCTGATGGGCTACGAAGGCGAATTGATCTGGGAAACCAACCAGCCCAACGGTCAGCCCCGCCGCTGCTTGGATACGCAAAAGGCCAAGGCCGCATTTGGATTCGTCGCTGAGATGGAGTTCCGCGAGGGCCTGAAGCGAACCATCGAGTGGTACGGCAAAAACGCTGCACGGGAATTGGCTGCGGTTTAGAACCAGCGATACTGGCCTTGTGTCAATGCCAGACCAGAAACAGCCGGATGAGTCGCGTTCATCCGGCTGTTTTCGAGGCAGCACCGAACAAAAACGACGAAAGTATACATTCGCCGCCACCGTCTCCCAGAACTAAGACACATTTAGATCCGTCACAACATAGGGATAGTCCCTAATTTTTGAATCTAGCGTTACCAACGGACAACCCAACACCCGAGCGGTTGCAACGATGATCTGGTCGGCTGGATCCCGATGGAACAGTCCTGGTAACTGGGTAGACTCAGCAGCAATTCGAGGGCTCAAGGGGATCAGCGTCACTCCTGGCTCTGTTGATGCTTGCTGAAGCCACTCACCGACGGGCAACGGTAAAATCAACCGCCCACGCTCCACGAGCTTTGCCACTTCCCAAGAAGAAATATCGCTGACGCCCAGTCCATCTGCTTCGTGCATCCGGATGTGATCTTTGAGTTCTGAAGAGAGCTTTTCGTCTCCATGCACCCACCAAACCCAAATGTGGGTACCCAAAATAATCATGCATCGACGTCCCAATCATGCAGAAGAGATTCGATCGAAAGAGTAAGCGAACAATCAACTACCGGGTACTCAGTTTGACGGATTGACTTGCGCGAACAGACGCCCGATCGAGAGAATAATCTAGCAACCCATCATTGGAGAGGCATTCCAACTGCGTCCCAATCTTCCTCGGCCACGGGTTCAAAGGGGCTGTCAAGCGTCACAGGCAAACCCCGCAGGGAATAGGCACTAAAACCGGAAGCTACTGCCTCCGGCCCAGTTGCCTCACTGTTTTTGTCATTCAGCGGGTATCGAGCCTTCAGAAAGAGGAAAAAATTCAGAACTTCCCTCAGCAGCGAATCTGAAGCCTGTTCTATTTCGTGAAGCAGCAGATCTCTTGGGCTCATGGGTCTGAACGAGTGGTCAACACTTGAATTTCTATCTCCATTCTACCCCCCCTGAAATTCACATCCAGCCCGCGCGATCGAAGGACCAAAATCGAAACAATGCCCGACCGCGTACGTTGGCTTCCGGCAAAAAGCCCCAGGCATGGGAATCATTGCTGTTATTTTCGCAATTCAGGCTTTCCTCTTGATACCGACCCTCCAACCAGCGAAACCCACGCATCTGATTGCTGTAGCGACTGTAGGTGATGTAGTAGAGAACCTGGAGAATTTCTTCGTCAACTTGCCATTTGGAAGGGGGCCTTGCCGGTACCAAATCTACATCCGCTTCCTGTTGATCTGGCACTTGGGGATCGATGCGATCGCCCTCTCGGTAAAACGGACCCAAATCCTGGGCCTCTGTGCCTGGTAACAGCAACTCCACAATGACGCTGGGGACAACACCCTCATCGGCGACAACATAGCTCAAGCGCAAATCACGATTGTCGTAGAGACGAGGGACATCCAGGGCCAAAAACCAGTCGGGACGCTTGTGCCAGAGGGGATGTGCCGGATCCTAATAGAGACACATGTCCGTGCCGGTAAACCGCTCCTGGGCTCCGTAGGCGGTGAGGGCGAGGGTCGCACTGAGTAACTCGGGTTGCAGATCGTGGTATTCGTCGGGCAATCCAGGCGCTCCTGGGAATTCGCTGGGCAGATCGTACATGGTGAGCCGGGTCGCCCTGGCTGGGAGCACCGCAACCCTGGCTGCTGAGCTACAGCCTGGGAACTGCGGAGTTGTGGGGAGGACATGGAAGAACTCGGAAACGAAACGGAAGCCGTTGCAATGGCTTTATTCTAGGCGATCGACTTTGACGAGATTGAATCAACGGAGTTATCTCAGTCGTCTGACACGTCACGAGCTAATTTCAGAAACGCCCAAAGCAAGAATGTAAGTAATGAAATAAACATTCCACAGACAAAGAGTATAACGGCAACTTCAGAGCCAGAGTTCGCCTGACGTAGCTCGTTGATCATTAGAGCAAAGATTCCGACAACCATACCAAGTAAGCGATTGGTTGTTTTCGTTTTGTGTTGCCTCATGATCGCGAAGTCTCAATTTTTTCAAGAGTCGTTCTCGGTGCACCAGGAGTCATGGTTGGACAGATATCAAAGCCAGTTCTGGTTAAGGAGGTATTTCCTGCGCCAATCTAAACAGATCATGGGGTACAGCAGAATGAAACTTTCAGCTTATCCAGAACTCATGTTGGCCTAGCCTGTTCTTACTGCTGCTAGACCCACCCGGCCCGATCGAAGGGCCAAAATCGAAACAATGCCCGACCGCGTACGTTGGCTTCCGGCAAAAAGCCCCACACATGGGAATCATTGCTGTTATTGCGGTTGTCGCCCATGACAAAGATTTCGGACTGCGGTACCTGATAGGGGCCCCAATCGTAGGCAGGGGGTTCGGCGATGTAGGGTTCGGTGACAGGGCGATCGTCTACAAAGACGATGCCATCGTGAACCGCGACGATCTGACCCGGTTTGCCAATCACTCGCTTAATAAACACCTGATCTTTACCATAGCCATAATCCTGCAAGATCGCCGGGGGTTCGAAGATAACGATTTCACCGGTTTTCGGTTCGCGCAGGCGATAGGAAAGCTTTTCCACCACGAGGCGATCGCCCACCGCCAAGGTCGGCACCATCGAATCCGACGGAATGAACCGAGGTTCCGCCACAAACACCCGGATCGCCAAGGCTAAAACCAGCGCTACAGCGATCAGAACAAGGTTTTCGCGCTGCTTGTACCAGAAACCCGGTGGGTGGGTCGAAGGTGTCCCGGCCTCAACCTGAGCTTGAGGATTCTGGGCCTGGTCATTGGGGTTTCGCTGCTCCGGGGTCATAAAAGCATTGCCGCAAGATCTGAATCCGCCTATTGTGGCATCTGGCCTCTGCCCCGCGTTTCTTTTCTCCGCGTTTATGCGTTGCGCAGCCATGTCCCTTGATTTTCGCAATCTCAACACGCTCTGGGCCTCGGTCATGGCCGAAACGCTGGTGCGGCTGGGGCTACAAACAGCGGTGATTTGTCCGGGGTCTCGGTCTGCACCGTTGGCGATCGCCCTCGCGCGCCACCCCCAGCTCGATGCCATCCCGGTTTTAGACGAACGCTCCGCCAGTTTCTTTGCTCTGGGTCTAGCCAAACGAACCCATCGGCCCGTGGCGCTGATTTGTACCTCGGGTACAGCGGGGGCTAATTTTTATCCAGCGGTGATCGAAGCCTCCGAAAGCGGCGTGCCGCTCATCGTTCTGACCGCCGATCGCCCCCCCGAACTGCGCCAGTGCAAGGCGGGCCAGGCCATTGACCAAAGCAAACTCTTCGGCCATTATCCCGTTTGGCAACTGGAATTGGCGCTGCCCGAGACTGACCGGCTGCGACACCTGTTGCCCTATCTGCGGCAAACCTTGGTTCAGGCCTGGGGGCGATCGCAATTTCCCCACCCTGGCCCCGTCCACCTGAACGTTCCCCTCCGGGAGCCGCTTGCACCGATCGCCGCTGCTGACCAGTCGGATCTCAGCGACGTCATCGACGCCGAAACCTTTTTCGCCCATGTGGCCCCCGCCGCCCCTGCTCGTCCCGGTGGTGACCCGCTCCCAGATTGGCATCTATTTCAACAGCTTCAACAGCAATATCCACGCGGCTTGATCATCGCGGGTTTGGCCCAGCCCCAAGAAGCGGAAGTTTATTGCCGGGCGATCGCAACTCTCGCCACAACCCTGGGCTGGCCAGTCTTGGCCGACGCGCTGAATCCGTTGCGCAATTTTCAGGCGCTCAACCCCAACTTAATTGGTCACTACGATGAGATTTTGCGATCGCAAGCTCAGGCCCCGTTCCCCGACTTCCAGCCCGACCTGCAGCCCGACTTGCGGCCCGACGGTGTAATCAGAATTGGCGAACTGCCCACCAGCCGGTTTTTGCGCCAGTGGCTAACGGGGTTCGAGGGGCCGCAATGGGTGATTAGCGATCGCCCCGACAACCTCGACCCGCTCCATGGTCACACGATTCACTTGCGCCTGGGTTTAAACAATCTGGCAGAAACCCCACCCACCGCCGGACGAACAGCGGCTCGTCCCGGCGGGGATTATTTGCAGAGGTGGCAGCAGCTTGAGGAGCAGGTTGCTGAGGCGATCGCCCAGCGCTTTCAGCAAACCCCCGAGCTACGCGAGCCAAAAATTGCCTGGTTTCTTTCCCAACACTTGCCCGTCGGCACGCTCTTATTTGTCGCCAACAGCACCCCCGTGCGAGATTTGGAGTGGTTTTGGCAAAAGGGCGATCGCCAGATCCAGCCCTACGTCAATCGAGGTGCAAACGGTATCGACGGCACGCTCTCCACAGCTCTCGGCCTGGCCCACCGCAGCCAGCGCCCCTGCGTTTTGCTTACCGGCGACCTCGCGCTGCTGCACGACACCAACGGATTTTTGCTCGCCAAAACCTTGAGCAAGTCGCACCCGGCAGACTCACTCACCATCGTCTTGATCAACAACAATGGCGGTGGCATTTTTGAGCTGCTACCCATTTCCCAGTTCGACCCCCCCTTTGAGGAATTCTTCGCCACACCCCAAAACATCGCGTTTGCCCAGCTTTGCAAAACCTACGACATCGAACATCGCGTCATTGTCAGCTGGGAAGTCCTGGCTCAGCAGCTCCAACAGTTGCCCTCATCAGGGGTACGACTGTTGGAAATTCGCAGCGATCGCAAGGCAGATGCAGGGTGGCGATCGCAACTGTTAAGCGAGCTCATGCCTCGTCAATAACAGATGCAAATCAGTTCGATTCATCCAGAGTGAAGCCAGGATGATAGAGTTTAGGAGGAGACCAGTAGAGTTTTTGAGTGGGTTTGAAAAAGCTCGTTCGCAAAACGTTAAGGCCAATCAAAAGAGGCAAACACCATGCCTCGAACGCGTTTCCTTTTCGAAGTTTTTCACAAGTTTTTTCATTCCCAAGTCGGAGGGAGCCGATGCCGGCACGCCGTACTACAACGCCCAATCCATCCAGAACTCGCAAGCGGAGTTCTGCCGCCGGAGCCAAAGAAACCATCGTGAGCACGGATACGCCCCAGACCCAAGCCCAAGTCAGCATCCCCAGCACAGCGAAATCGGGGGCCCCAGAAGCTGAAGCGTCAGCTGCCAAAGATGTAGCAGCAACTGAGAAGTCAGAAGCGCTTGTGAGCCAGCCCTCCCCAGATCAGGGCAAACGCCCTGAGTCGGCAATGGGCTCCGCCAAGCTCCAAGCGATCGCCTCCCCAACTCCCGAGGCTTCGGCGGAATCCCCAGACCCAAAAATACCGGACTCGAAGGCTCCAGACCCAAAACCAAAAGCCTCAGACCCAAAAGCCTCAGACCCAAAAGCCCCAGATTCGAAAGCCCCAGATTCGAAAGCCAAAACAGCCAAGCCGGATGTCGCAAGCCTAGCAGCCCCGAAAGCCGCAACGGTCAAGAAAGCGGCGGCGTCCCAATCTGGCCCAAAATCTGGCGTAACTTCCGGGAAATCCACTGGGAAATCAGCTGCCTCAAAGGCAACCCAGCACAGCCCCCAAGCTGCTAGCACCGCAAAATCTATCCCACCTCAAAAATTGGAGCTTTCCATGCCTGATCCCTCTGTCCCCAAAAGCACGAGCCGCAAAACCACCACCCGTAAGTCCGCAGCGACCAGCCTACCAGCAGCCAAAGCGGCTTCCAGCAAATCTGCATCGGGCCTAACGGTGTATAAGCCCGGAGCTTTACCCGAGCACCGCCCCATTGGCACAAGCCCGATCGAAATCGCTGGAACCTATGGCGGCACCATCAAACGACCGATTGGAGTGAGCGCGATCGCCGTAGTCAAAAGCTTCCGCAATCCTGAAGATCGCCCCATTACCGCCGACACCTTCAAAATTGCCAAAACTGAAAACATATCTGGCAACCGCCCCATCGCCGAGAGCACCCTGCCCATCTTCCGCACAGACAGCGCCTTTGGCCATCGCCCCGTTGCCCCCAACGACATCATCGATGAAGATCCAATGACCTTAATGGGATATCTCGATTGACGACTGTACAGTGGCAAGTTGCCAAAGACTACGAAGACATCCTCTATCACAAGTGCGAGCAAGGCATCGCCAAAATCACGATCAACCGGCCCCACAAGCGCAATGCGTTTCGGCCCAGGACCGTGGTGGAGTTGTACGATGCCTTCACCAACGCGCGGGAAGATCAGCGCATTGGCGTGGTGCTGTTCACCGGGGCAGGCCCCCATACTGATGGCAAGTACGCCTTTTGTGCCGGGGGTGATCAGAGTGTCCGAGGCTCCGGTGGCTACTTAGACGAGGCGGGCACGCCCCGCCTGAATGTGCTGGACTTGCAGCGATTGATTCGTTCCATGCCGAAGGTGGTGATTGCGCTGGTGGCGGGCTATGCGATCGGGGGTGGCCATGTGCTGCATGTGATGTGTGATCTGACGATCGCCTCTGAAAACGCCATTTTTGGCCAAACCGGCCCCAAGGTCGGCAGCTTCGATGGCGGATTTGGCTCCGGCTATCTCGCTCGCATCGTCGGCCAAAAGAAAGCCCGCGAAATCTGGTACCTCTGCCGTCAATACAGTGCCCAAGACGCTCTAGACATGGGCCTCGTCAATCAGGTGGTGCCAGTAGAGCAGTTGGAAGCCGAGGGAATTGCTTGGGCCCAGGAAATTCTAGAGAAAAGTCCGATCGCCATCCGCTGCCTCAAAGCCGCGTTCAATGCCGACTGCGATGGCCAAGCGGGAATCCAAGAGCTCGCGGGAAATGCGACCCACCTCTACTACATGACCGAGGAAGGATCAGAGGGCAAACGGGCGTTCTTGGAAAAACGCCCACCCGACTTTAGTCAGTATCCTTGGCTGCCGTGACTACTCTCAGCCCTGAAGGGACTGAGCTTCTCGGGTTCACACCCAAGATTTCCTGCTTCACACGGTCTTGCCTAGATGCTGCTTCCAGCACCCCCGATGGAGCCCATCCACAGGCGTTGTCTATACCCGAAAGACCTCGGACATCGAAGGGTTAACATCGGGGTAGGTCTAGATCAAGCAGCTCCTCCTGTCGCCCTATGATCACCAACACGCGCAATCTAAGCCTTGCAGATCTCCACAAAACGTTTGGACTTCGATTAGACCCACTCGACCATTTTTTGAACAATGGCTCGCCAATGCCTCTTCCCTCACTGACAGTGATGTCCAACGCCTCAATCACATTGCCAAAACCTACGCCTACCTCTCTCAAGAAGACAGTCCGTTAGAAGAAATCAATACCCAAGTATTGCGGCGCGATTAGACCATCGCCAAAGACTCTCGAACCACCCGATCCATGCGCGTTTTGGCCATGGTGTCCATCCAACCTCGAAAATAGACTCGATTCTCGGCCTGTTCTTGGGGGTCAGCGGTGTTAAACGGGTGAGGAGCCAGCCCCTGAATCGTGGCGGAGGTGACGCAAAACATCGATCGCTGAAAGCTAATCGCCAACTTCACCCGCACATCACGGCCTTTACGGCTGCCCTTCTGGCTGTAATACTGCTCCAAATAGTCCGGCACATGGCGGCTCATGTCTTGCATCAGCAGCGTTGGCGGAATTCCCGATCCCCCCACGGGTAACGGATCGGCATAGAGCGCCCCGTAGCTAAAATCCGCCGGGTCATGGGGAATTTGAAACGCCTGGGAGTTATAGGACACCGTTCCCTGAAAAGGCGCGCCCTTAAAAAACACGGCCAGCACGTAGGGTACTGCCGTTTCGCTGATGAATTTGAAACCTCGCTCCTGGGGCAGTAGCGTACAAACCTGCCCGCGAATGGTGGGTGCGTAGGTAATCGGTGTGGCCGCATCCGCCACCAAGCCCTCGCGAATGTGCGCCGTCACCTGGGGAATTGAGGTGATTTCGCCCCGGCGATAGCACTCGGCCAGGGTGTTGAAAATCTTGGCCATAATCGTCCAAAACTGGCCGAGTGCACTGTAATACACCATTTGATAAAGCTGTTCAGGCATAAATTGCGGAAACAACTGGTGCAGGACTATCAAGCCTGGGTTCCCTCGAATTCTGGCCTGAATCGCTGCTTCGGCCAGGGGGGCAAAGTCTTCGCTTTCGAGGTAGGGCATGAGCGCCGTATCGCCGTGCCAAAGCATGGCTTTCATGCAGTATTCGGCGTATTCGTAGTTGATGCGATCGTGCAGGATATGGCGCAGCCACTTGGCGGGCGTCACCTCGCCGTCGAAATATTTAAAAAACGGGAAAAACACCAGGCACTGATGATCTGCAATGTACTTTAAATTGCGCGAGTAGGCATCCAATACAATTCCGTAGGCATCTAAAACACCTACCACTTCCACAAGGTTATCTGGGGTATCTGGTAGGAGCGCCTCACCGTTGATCAAACGATCGATATTGGCGTCCCCAGGGTGAGGTCTGGGATTTTGCAAGCTCGAATTTTCTAAACCGGACTCTGCCATGGTGATGTCCACCCGTGTGTTGTAAAAGCTGGTTTGTTAATGAGCAGCTGGCTGGTTCTGGAAACTTTTTGTTCTGGAAACTTAAGGGTATTGACGATAGATTCAGCTAGGAACTCAGGGCCATCTGGATCACCTGGAGCGCGGTATTGATCTCTTCCCAGAGATTTGTCCAGGTGGCGATCGCCAGCAACAAAGCCCCTACTCCCACCAACATCGTCACGACGTAGAGCTGAGATTGCCCTGAGGCGCTGTAGCGCAGGCCCTGCCCGCCAAACACCATGGCCAAACCGGCAAAATTGACCAACCCATCGACCACATAGCGATCGACCCAGGCCAACAGCTTGGCAGCCGAAGCCACTAGGGCGACAAAGGTCAAATCGTACACCTTGTCCATATAAAAATCGTAGGCCAGCAAATCTTGCACAAACCGCAGCGTGCGATTCAGCGGCCTTGCACCATTGCGGGCCAGGGGCATCGCCGTGCCGATCGCGCAGCCGACCATACCCGCCGCCATAATCAGCGTCATCGGAATAATGGCTGTCACCGAGGCCAGCGTGGACATCAACCATTGGGGGCAATCAGCGGCAAGAGCAACGTCACGAGACTCAAGGCCACCATCGGCACTGCCATGAGCCAGTTGACCTCCGGCGCGCGCCGGGTTTTGGCTTGGGGGCTGCCACAAAAAATTAGCCGGAAAAGGCGAACAGCGTTGAGCGCGGTCAACAGATTCACCAACATCAACAGCGCCACCACCCAAAGCGGTGAGGAATAACTCCCTGCGACCCAACGCTGCATCGTGCAAAACATCCCCAGGGGCACCACGGCCACACCACCCATGGAACCGACAACGAAGGCGATCGCCGTCACCGGCATCCGACGCCCGAGCCCCCCCATCTCCGTCACGTCCTGGGTGTTGCTGGTCAAGCTGACTGAACCCACCGCCATGAACAACAACGCCTTGGCGGTGCCGTGGGTCAAAATCAACAGCAACGCGACGTCCGTGCGCTGAAAACCAACCGCAATGAACGCCAGACCCAAAAAGGCACTACTGGAATGGGAGAGCGATCGCTTCAAGTCAATCTGCGCCAGCGCCATCAACGAAGCCCCCACCGCCGTCACCCCCCCAATCACCATCAAAATATCCGACGCGATCGGCGAGAGCGTCAGCACAGCCTGAAGCTTAATCAGCACATAACTCCCCGCCGACAGCACCACCGTGTTGCGCAAAATCGAAGCAGGACCAGGTCCTTCCATGGCTTCATCGAGCCACAAATTGAGCGGAAACTGCGCGCACTGGCTAATCGGTCCGGCCATCAGGGCTAGCCCCAGCAGCGTCGCGGACCAATCGGGCAGAGGCTTAAGCATGGCCCAATTCGACAGCTCCGAAAACGTCAGTCCCGGCGCAATGCAGGCCAAGACGACAATCCCCATCAGCAAAAAAACATCCCCCACCCGCTTCGTCAAAAACGCATCCCGCGCCGCCGTGACCACCAAGGGTTGAGCGTACCAAAACCCCACCAGCAGATAGGTCGAGAGCGTCATTAGCTCCAGCAGGCCATAGCTAAGCACAATCGAATCACTCAGGGCCAACCCCGACAGTGCTGCCTCAAAAAAGCCCAAAAGCCCATAGAACCGAGCCAGAGACCACTCTTTCTCGAGGTATCCAAGACCGTAAACCTGGGCGAGTAATACCAGAAGTGACACCAGACTGATGGCCCCTAGGGTCACCGCAGAAAGCTCTAAATTGAGCGTCAGCTCCAGATCCGCTACCTTGAGCCAGGGCGCCACCAACCATTGGATAGGCTTGGCCTGGAGACCCAGCATTGCGATCGCACTCTGGGACAGCGACAGCACCGTCATCAAAATGTTGACATACACCGCTGGCCGCTGGCCATTGCGGGGGAACCAGCCCATCGCCCAGACAAGTGAGAAAGCTGAACCCAGGAGTCCGTAAAGTGGAATCAGCCAAACGTGGTCTAAACAAAAAGCAATCATTCAGCTTGCCCGAGAGGATAAAGATGCCTGGGATCAATACGAAGCTCAACGCCTAGATTCAATACCTAGGTAAACTATTGTTACCCATTGGTGAACGCCAGACAATTTCCCAGCCTCCCAAAGATTCGCTTAAGATAACGGGAAACCCCAAGGAGCGCCGTTCATGGATCTGCGTCGCATTGCTCGGGAAACCTGCGACACGCTGGTGAACTACCTGACCTACCAAGCCTTTCGGGTGATTCTGAGCCAGCTCCAGGAAACCAATCCGTCGCTCTACCTTTGGCTCCAGCATTTTTCGGCGCGCTATTCGTTTCAGTATTCTGGCGAATATCTTGAAGCACTCTACAAGGCCAAGCCTGAGCTCGCTCTGCGAATCATGACCGTGCGCGAAAGCTTGGTGGAAGATATTGCCGATTCGCTGCCCGAAATGAGCCGGACCAGCATCCACCAGGCCAACATGAGCCTAAGGCGCAAAATGCTGGAGCATCTGACCCAGATTTCGGATGCAGATATTTCAAGCGCGGATATCTCGAATGCAGATATCTCGGATCTTTAGGGTGTCGGTTAAGCAGTTTGCCGCACGCACCTTAGCGACCTAAAGTGAGGAGGACTGAGTCTTGTTCCAACTCAGTCGGACAAATTCGAGCCTCTTGAAGCCATGAACTCCAGCTTAATTCTGTCCAATATTTTAAACCCACCGGTTTTATTCTTTTTTATCGGCTTAACCGCCGTTTTTCTCAAGTCAGACCTAGAAATCCCCCAACCCATTCCGAAACTCTTCTCACTCTATTTGCTGTTTGCCATTGGCTTTAAGGGTGGCCATGAGCTGCATGAGAGTGGGCTGACGCCAGCGATCGCCACGACCCTGGTGGCTGCTGTGATCGCGGCAGCGGTGGTGCCGATTTATTCGTTTTTTATTCTTAGGCTCAAGCTCGATGTTTACAACGCGGCGGCGATCGCCGCCACCTACGGATCCATCAGCGCCGTCACCTTCGTAACAGCAAGTTCCTTTCTCAACCGCTTAGACATCGACTTTGGTGGACACATGGTCGCCGCCCTAGCGCTAATGGAGTCCCCAGCAATTATCGTTGGATTATTGCTGGTGCGCATCTTCGTCAACCGCAAGCATCAAGCCGCCCAACTTGAATCCGATGCACCTGAAGCTAGCGAAGACGGCCAGGAAGCCTTTTCCTGGGGCGAGGTGCTACGCGAATCCTGCCTAAATGGCTCTGTCTTTTTACTGGTGGGCAGTTTGCTCGTGGGTATTGTCACCAGTGATCAAGGTTGGGACAGCCTCAAACCCTTTACGGGTGACATGTTTTACGGTGTCTTAACCTTCTTTTTGCTGGACATGGGCTTAGTGGCCGCACGACGGTTTCAGGACTTGCGCAAGGGCGGGCCTTTCCTGATTGGCTTTTCAATTTTGATGCCGGTGCTCAATGCGCTACTGGGCATTGCGATCGCCGCCTTGCTCCACATGAGCCCCGGAGACGCCCTACTTTTTCTGTTCTCTGTGCCAGTGCTTCCTACATTGCCGTCCCAGCTGCCATGCGCATGACCGTGCCCGAAGCCAACCCCAGCCTCTACATCTCGATGGCATTGGCCCTGACGTTTCCATTCAATATCATCATCGGAATTCCCATCTACTTTCAGATCATTCAACGGGTTTGGGGCACGGTAGGACTCGGCTGACTCTTGACGTTATCCGAAAGAACAGCTAGACGCTCTAAAGAACAGCTACACGCTCTAAAAAATAGCCAAACACCCTAGAAAACAGCCATGCATTCAGTCAAGCGTCTCGAAATTATTGTTTCCTCGCGGGAGTTGCAAAAAGTCCTCGAAAGACTCGATGAGGGCGGAGCGCCGGGCTATTCCGTCATTCGAGATGTCGTGGGCAAAAGCAACTCGGGCTCGGTCTCGGATGAGTTTGACTTTGCGGCCACAACCCTCAGCAATGTCTACATCCTTTCCTTTTGTTCTGAAGAACAAATGACGTCCGTCCTCGAGCGGCTCCGCCCTTTGCTGAACAAATTTGGCGGCGTTTGCGCTGTGTCTGATGCCGAAATTGCCTAGCGTGACTCCTCTCAGCCCTGAAGGGACTGAGCTTCTATGGTGGGGCACCCAGGCAGAAACTTCCCGTGTTGGTGCCTTACCCGATAAGGCGCAGTCAGAGCGCCGATACTGACTCTGCTCGGTTCAAAACCCAGCTTCGCCGCTACTTTTT
>JAAUOP010000226.1 GCA_012034805.1 Synechococcales cyanobacterium CRU_2_2
CTTCGTACAGCAGCTCTGACAGCTCCGCTAGGCAGGCTCGCAGACGGGCTTCCTTCGATGGATTCATTCGCTCTCCTAGAGTTCTCTACTCATCCTAGAAAACACGTACTATTCTTGCATCTTTGGGGATGCTCCCGGTCGAGGGTTTTCTTTGGCGAATTTCTCTTGAGCGGATGAAGCATGCAAATGAATCAATTCTGAGATTGGTGGAAGTTTGATGTCGGCAACTCTAGCGCTTTGTATTTCTAGCTCTATGATTCAACCCGTAATCATTGGCAAGGTTCCCAATCATAAGGCTAAAATGTCGGCCTAAAATTTCCGGGACATCGCATTCATGCTGGTAGTAATAGATGGTAGATGCACCCTGACTCAATCAAACCTCGGCCTCGGTCGAGGTTTTTTGAATGCTTTCTTCTGTACGCTGTTCTTGCGTTCGCGTACCCTTGTATTGGCCTAGCATGGAATTAAGGCTTAGAGGTCTGTATTTTAGGGTTGTATTAGATTTTTCCGGATGGTGCTTGGGTGGCGAGTAGTAATAGATGGTAGATGCACCCTGACTCAATCAATCCTCAGCCAAGGCTGGGGATTTTTTTTGCTTATATTTTTTATTGTTGCTGATATTTTGGGATTGATTTTGGGATTGATTTTGGGATTGGATTACGATTTAGGCACGAGGATTTAATCACAGGGCTATTTCATGTTCTCGAAAGATGTTTGTCGGGTGCCACACAATCAGGACGAACGCGATTCGTCCCTACGACAATATGTTTTTCGCAGAGGATCTGCCAGATCAGTGTTCAGAACGGCACATCGTCATCTTCCTCTGGAAGAAAACCCGGTTCGGGCGAGTTTGGGCTCAAGACGTCAGGGCTGGAGATGTCAAGACTGGAGATCCCAGAACTGAGCCTTTCACGAGGGGGAATTGAAGGAAGAACATCATTGCCGGGAAGAGGGGCGATCGCCTCCACAATTTCTGTTTCCGGGGGCACAACTTCCCCATTAAAAAACTGAGCTAAACTCTTGGCTGCCCGCATCAGCTCGTCTTCATCCCACGCCGGATTGAGACTAGGAACCGGTAAGTTGGGTTCTGGCAAAGGTGGGGGTGGCAAGCTGGAGACTGGCTGATCAGAGGCTGGCCACTCGGACATTGGCCACTCGGGCATTGGCGGGCGGGGGATTGACACGTCAGGATTTTGCAATTCTGAAGAGAATCCGTTTTGAATGACTCGATCGACGGCATCTGGTGGCTGAACCTGTGGTGGCGATGTTTGGCTTGGCCGGCTGGGTGGCTGAGGGGGATGCGACTGGGGAGGTGTTGGGGGCGAAGGAGGTGGGGGAGTTGCCGGAGTGGGTGGGGCTGGAGCGGGTGGGGCTGGAGAGGAAGGATGAGCGGCAATGGGAGGAGCGGGTGGAACCGGTGGCGTCGGTGCCCGGGGTGGAGCGAGGTTTTGGGGAAGGGCATCCAGAAGCGCATCGGGCTTGGGCAGGACGGGTTCAAGGTTGACTTTGATCGGCTGGCCCAAGGTTTTGGCAAAGGCGGCTTCGATCGCCGGAAGTTTCCCCTGGAGATTGCTGAGCCAGCGATCGTTAATTCCGACTCGGGCCGCTTTGCCCGCAAGCTTGAGCAATCGCCCCTGCTGACGCAACAGCATTTGTGTACTGCGAAACTCGACATTGGCAACGACCCGTTTCCACAATTCTGCTAGATCGCCGGGGTTATGGGTATCAGACCCGTTGGACACTGCATCTGGGGGCAGTGGCGTCAGCGGATTCTCAGGAGGTGTCGCTGCAGGTAAAGATGTACTCACAACTTGAGGACTGCTTGTAACTTGAGGACTGCTTGTAACTTGAGGACTGCTTGTAACTTGAGGACTGCTTGTAACTTGAGGACTGCTGGCGATCGAAGGAGGAACACCAATCGGGGGAGGGCTGGCCAGTGGATTCACATTAGCCAGATTCACCGGATTCATCGGATTCGCGGGCAGCGCTGGAGGTGCAGCTAAACCGGGTGCAGACGCAGCGATTTGGGCAGAGGGCAACAACCCAAGCAGCGTAACTTCTAGCCAGAGACGCGGTTGGGTGGTGTTTTTGAGCTGAACTTCGCTCGCTCGCAGATGCTGCTGACCTTGGAGCAATGCTGCCAATTCACTGGATTGGGTGAAGGCAACCATTGCTTCCCAGGTTGTGGGTGTGATCGCAACGAGATCACGACGCTGGGGCGCAGTTTTGGCAATCAACAGATCGCGGTAGAAGCTGGCCAGGTTTTGCAGCACAATCAGAGGCTCACGGCCTCGGTTCATCAGCTGGCGAGCGCGATCGATCACGATTTCGGGGTTGTTG
This sequence comes from Synechococcales cyanobacterium CRU_2_2, assembly GCA_012034805.1. Classification (GTDB taxonomy): domain Bacteria; phylum Cyanobacteriota; class Cyanobacteriia; order PCC-9006; family JAAUQQ01; genus JAAUOP01. The sequence goes on from JAAUOP010000226.1 coordinate 2,341, forward strand.
GCAGCGATCGCTTCCACTAGGGTCAACAAGTCCCGCTCGGGCACCGCACCCACTAACTCCCACACGGCTTCCACTCGAATGGGCGGCGGCAACAAACTCAGTTGATCAAGCAAGCTTTCAGCATCGCGTAGTCCCCCCTGGGAAATTTGCGCCACCAGGGTCAGGGCTTCGGGTTCAATCTCAATCGTTTCTTGATCGGCAATCAATTGTAGATGCGACACCATCGACTCCAGCGGAATGCGCCGGTAATCAAAGCGCTGGCAGCGGGAAATAATCGTCGGTAGAACACGCTGAGGATCAGTTGTAGCCAAAACAAAAACCACGCGATCGGGTGGCTCTTCCAAGGTTTTGAGCAACGCATTGAATGCTGCGGTGCTGAGCATGTGGCAATTGTGTACCAAGAGACCGTTTGCGACAAAGTTATGGTTGTCTTCCACTTCAATGTCATAGACAGGCTCAACGGTTGCTATATCGACAGATTCAACTTCTTCGAAATTTGTACTCCATGTACGGCACTGCATATCTTCTATGTTCTGACAGCCACTTGCGAGTGGATGCGGCTCCCAATTGTTCGAGAATGGCGTTGAGGTTATACTCTCGCCACCCGTACTGATTTCCTTTAAACTGATGCCCAGACACAAATCTTCTGCGTCGGCCATCACACCCGAATTTGTAGATGGACTCACCACAGCCACATTCGTAGGGGATAGTATCTTCGCTTTTTCTTTTACGTCCCTTGCTGCTATCCATCCTTGGTCTGTCCTAATCAGGTGGTTCCCTGTACATTGAATTGTGCGGTGGGTCGTTTTGATGATTAAAGTTTGACGATCGCCTTGATCAAACCAACGCGTTACCCGCCGGTATTCCCATCCTTCTGAAGTTTCGTTATAGCTCAGGACTTGTTTGCCTTGAATTGAGGGATCATCAATCCGCATCAATCCGTCCTCGGTTTGCACCAGCGTATTACCCGTAAGGCATTCGTCGATCACATAAACCTTAAAGCGACATTGAACCGGGGCAAACTGAGCTTTTTCGATCAGCTCGCGGATATTGTCAACCCCTGTATTGCTGGCCGCGTCAATTTCGATCACATCCAGGGCATTCCCCGCCACAATCGAGCGGCAAGCTTCGCAGGTGCCGCAGGGGGTCGGGGTAGGCCGATCGCCGCTTTGGCAGTTGAGCGACTTGGCCAGGATACGGGCGCTAGAGGTTTTGCCGGTGCCCCGTGGGCCAGAAAACAGATAGGCCGGGGCAATGCGCGCTTGCAAAATCGCGCTGGTGAGCGTGGTGGCGATCGCCTCTTGCCCCACCAAGTCCGCAAAGGTTTGGGGGCGATACTTATGGTGAAGGGGTTCGTAGGCCATGGTTCGAAAATACTGCCAAGGCAGCGACGCCCGCAAAAGTCTGATTCTGTCTAATGATACAAAAATACGGGGTACCCGTGGAGAAAGGCTCAGCTGAGCCGCGACAGTGCACCTAAGTGCTGTTCTCCAAACGGGAGCAATTTCTAGCGATCGATTTCAATTCAGAATATAGAAAAGCGGTTCTGCTAGGGTAAAGTACCAGAGCCGAACCGCCGAGATGTATTAAGGATTTGCTATGGAGAACTACAGGGGGAAGTGGGGCGATCGCGGACATTTAGTTACGATTTTCAATAATCTCGGGTAAACCCATCGGACGGCTTACATTAGCCTCAGCGCATCCACAATTCCGATACTTTCATCAATTACAATGGGTTGCAGCCCAGTTCATTTTTTCGTTTTTTGGCTTAAATTTCCACTTCACTTGCCCTCCTCTTAACCTCGTCAAAAATATATTGATTTCTCAGATTTAATTTAGTAGAATCCAAGGTAAATTCTCGATTCTGGCTGTAGATGAAGAATGGGATTTTTCAACTTTCAATTCTTTAGTACCTAAGTACAGGACAAAAGTTGTAGTGTTTGCCGAAAGTCGTCTTCGTAGAGGGGAGAAGGATGTGGCGAAGATGGTCAAACCCCAAGCGAAAAATACTCTTGACTTTGCGACCATGCTTTTTGATGGAAATGGGTCGAATCTGATGTAGAAACAATCCCATCTTCATGGACCAGCATAGAGCCAAGGTAAGAAGGGCAAACAGCTTGCGCAAGCGCTCTGCCTCAGTGAAGTGAGTGGACTCCAGGCAAAAGCCCCGAGTCTTGAAAATGCCAAAGAGGGTTTCAATTCCCCATCTCAAAGCGTAATCGGTGACCAAGTTCTCGTCGTGGGGTGGGGCAATGACGACAAGCAGCTTGCCATCATCAAGGCGCAGAGCTTCCACAGCCACGCTCAAGCCCCAAACAGTGCAAGGTTCCTTCAGCCGCTGACGTTCCCCCGGCTTCAGATGAGCAAAGACCACCTGGGCTGCTAGGGCATTGCCGTCGCGTTTAATCTTATCTGATGCTCGAATCCGCAACCGGAAGGGCATCGCAGGCTCCAAGAGCAGATAGCGCACCCAGCTTTGGCCGACAAACTCACGGTCACCGCATAAACATCGAATCTTGGCATCGGGGAAGAGCTGACACAGTTCCTCTACCAGCCGCATGCGCTCATCACTATTGGAGTTACCTTTCTTCTTGAGCATCCACCAAAGTATGGGAAAGGCGACTCCCTCATGCACAATCCCCACGGTCAGGATGTTGTAGCATCGGCTGCCAAATTCCCACGTGGTGCGATCTACGCTCAATACCCACGGCTGCGGGATTTGCATCCAATTCACCACCACTTGAGCAATCTCGTGATAATCGATGTCGAATCCTCGAAAGAATCTTTGTAGTCGTTTGTAGTTGGACTCGCTCAAGGCGAATCCGCCGAATCCTAGAGCCAGTTCGCTCAGATTGACCGTTTTGACTTTGATGAGCGCTAACAGAAACAAAGCCAGGAACGAGACTCTCGCTTTGTGCCAGGGCAGATGAGCTTGGAGAGTCTTTCGCAATTCGCTATAGTCTGACATGGGGTTTCTTTAGATTGTGGTAATTCTGATGAAACCCCACCCTCGTCATCTTTTCAAGCCTTTTGTCCAGTA
>JAAUOP010000085.1 GCA_012034805.1 Synechococcales cyanobacterium CRU_2_2
TGACTCTCAATTGGCTCGCTTTTCTCTTTCACACGGTCCTGCATTTGGCCGATGAATCTTACCAGCAGATTCGTCACCTCAGGGGCACTCGCAAAGGCTTTTTCCAGGATATTCAAGCCCTCACAAATATTTTCTGTTTGACTCATGGCAGCATCTCATTGATTTTATGCTCGATGACAAGGTTCAACCCTCTAGCAATACATCCTAACTACTTGAATTTACAATTGCTGCCACGGCCCCGTGCCCCTGGACTCGTACCCCTAAAGCCATGACCCTAGAGCTATGACCCTAAAGCCATGACCCTAGAGCTATGACCCTAGAGCTATGACCTAGACAAACTGCTGGCTGAGGGCAGCGGGATCGTGAACCGTAATTTTCTTTTTGTGAATTGAAATCATCTTGTTCTGGCGCAAATCCCCCAGGAGCCGGGTAATGGTCACACGGGTGGAGCCGATCGCTTCGGCGATCGCCTGGTGGGAGAGCTTGAGGTCGATCGTGACGCCGTTAGGCCCCTGCAAGCCAAAGTCCCGGCACAAAATCAGCAAAAAGCTCGTCAGACGCGATCCCATATCTCGGTGCGCCAAGGTCTCAATCATCATCTCGGTCTGCAAAATCCGGGAAGACAAGCCCTGAAGCATCATCATGGCCAGCTCAGGATTTTGCTTGAGCGCTTTTTCAACCTGCTCAATGGGCACCGAAAGCAATTCAACGGGTGTAAACGCAACCGAATGGTAGAAGCGATCGGCTAGCCGGGGCTCAGAGCGTGGCCCCGTGGCGAGGGATAGCACACCAAACACGCTGTTTTCCTTGAGCAGGGCGACCGTAATTTCTTCACCCGCCTCGTAAACCCGAGACAACTTAACTGCTCCTCGTATCAAAAAATAAACGCGCTCTGCGGGGTCGCCCGGAAAGAAAATCGTCTTTCCACGCTCAAAAGTCTCCACGACGGGCGGGAATGAGCTACCGGCGATTTCACGGAACAAACTGGCTAGCGGCTGGTCGGAAGTTGCAAACATTTCGGGTTGGCGTCATCGATCGGGTTGAAGCTAATTGCCTGTAAGTAAAAAATTCTCACGGAACGTTGGGGGCCAAACATGCTGGGAAATACCCTGAGAGAAAACCTGAGGCTAGCTATCGAGCAATTATAGGATGCAAAAAGGAACATCCCAACCACTGACGTTGGTATCTTCTTGCTCGATTTATACAGACAAAATTCATTCAAGGCTTGTTCGCGCTCGATATCGCATCGAGCAACCCCTTTTAGATGACTTTACTTCAACTTAATCTTTCTTAACTTTAAAGGCCCAATTCGAACCCCGATTGAGTCTGAAACTTTATCTGATCTTTATCCGGATTTTGCTTGGGGTACAGACAACGGCTGAAAGCCTACGGAAGGTAGCCAGAATCGTGGCCGGAAATCGTGGCCGGAATCGTCGTCTGAATCTGAAGACCTGCGATCGCGCGGGATCGAGTTGCTCTAGAATAGGTGTCCTGCAAAAAAAGTAGGCCTCAAGGCTGGATTCCATGCTTAATTTGACCGGAAAAAATGCACTTGTCACCGGAATTGCCAACAATCGCTCCATTGCCTGGGGTATTGCCCAGCAGTTGCATAAGGCGGGTGCAAACTTAGGGATTGCATACTTGCCAGACGATCGCGGGCGGGCGGAAACGAAGGTTCAGGAGCTGACCGAGCCCCTCAATCCGTCGCTATTTTTGCCCTGTAACGTCCAAGACGATGGCCAAGTGGACGCCATGTTTGCCGCTGTGAAGGAAAAGTGGGGCAAGCTGGATATCCTAATCCACTGTTTGGCCTTTGCAGGCAAAGACGAGCTAACCGGCGATTTTAGCAATACGACTCGGGCAGGCTACGATCGAGCCTTGGAGATCAGCGCATTTTCCCTGGTGCAGTTTGGTCGCGGCGCAAAGGCACTGATGACCGAGGGCGGCAGCTTACTGACCCTGACCTATTTGGGCGGTGTGCGCGTTGTCCCCAACTACAACGTCATGGGGGTGGCCAAAGCAGCCCTCGAGATGGAAGTGCGCTACCTCGCGGCAGAGCTAGGCCCGCAGAATATTCGGGTCAATGGGATTTCGGCGGGGCCGATTCGGACGCTGGCCTCCTCGGCGATCGGCGGCATTTTGGATATGATCCACCACGTGGAAGCAATTGCGCCCCTGCGCCGCACCGTCACCCAAACCGAAGTGGGCAACGCCGCAACGTTTTTGTGCAGCGACCTCGCCAGCGGCGTCACCGGCCAAATTCTCTACGTCGATTCTGGGTATTCGATTATGGGCATGTGAGCCCCTTTTGCCAGACCGGTTGGCCAGGAAGGTTTTGAACCGAAAGATTTTGAACCGAAAGATTTTGAACCGAAAGATTTTGAACCGAAAGATTTTGAACCGAAAGACGATGCAACTTTCAGATCGACCCATAACGGCACAGGGATCATCACCCCCTGTACCTCCAATCCATCGCACCGCCAGCGTTCAGCGCAAAACGGGTGAAACCGACGTCTCGGTTCGGCTCAACATCGATGGCAGCGGCCAGTGCCGTGCCGACACGGGCATTCCCTTCCTCGACCATATGCTCCACCAGATTTCCTCCCACGGTCTGATTGATTTGGAGGTGCAGGCCACGGGGGATTTGGAAATTGATGATCACCATACGAATGAAGATGTGGGGATCACGTTGGGGATGGCGTTGCACGAGGCATTAGGCGATCGCAAGGGCATCGTCCGCTTTGGACATTTCGTCGCCCCCCTTGACGAAGCCCTCGTCCAAGTCGCCCTCGACTTCTCCGGACGCCCTCACCTGAGCTACGGCCTCGAGATTCCCACCCAGCGCGTCGGCACCTACGACACCCAACTGGTGCGAGAGTTTTTCGTGGCCATCGTCAACCACAGCCAGCTGACGCTGCACCTGCGCCAGCTGGATGGGATGAACTCCCATCACATCATTGAAGCGACGTTTAAGGCATTTGCGCGATCGCTGCGGATGGCGACGGATTGGGATCCTCGGCGGCTGGGAACGATCCCCAGTTCCAAGGGCGTAATTTAGCGTGGGTGATCACCCGATAGGGCGCAGCCGTACTGATGGGGTCTAGGGCGTCCAAATTGACCTGGGCCCGATCTGCCAGGGATTTGGCCAGGGAAACCCCCTCGGTGTCATGGGCCAGGGCACAGGCCAGTGGCGTATTGCCGTAGTAGTCGCGGGCCTGGAGCTTTGCGCCAGCTTCTAGCAGCAGCAGGGCGACGGCGGTGTGTCCGGCGTTGGCGGCCACCATCAGGGGCGTCTGGCCATCGCGATCGGGCAGATCTGCCTGGGCACCCGCCCGAACGAGCAAATGGGCGATCGAGGTTCGCCCATAGCAAGCGGCATACATCAATGCTGTCCAGCCCTGTTGGCGATCGCCGAGTTGGCGATCGGTCAAATCCGGTTCTGCTCCAGCCTTGAGCAATAACTCCACCACGTCGGGATAATCGCCCATTACAGCGGCATGGAGCGCACTGCCACCGGGAAAGACACGATTGACGGGCGCTCCCGCTCCCAGCAGGGTTTCGACCACACTTTGATGGCCCCGTGCAGCAGCCAAGAGCAAGGCCTCGGCTTGATCCTCCAGCTCGGGAGGTGCGTCGTAGGGACGAAATTCGTCGGCCTCTAGCAACGTAGACACCCGGCAGACATCACCTTCCATTGCGGCGATCCGAAGTTTCGACATACCGTTTTGCCATGCAAGCGTTCAATTTCTCCCTTGAATTCATCATGGGCGAGGGGCCGCCTGAAAGCCGCCCGTGGGAATGCGGAAATTTTGCGAGAAATTTTGCGAGAAATTTGCGAAACCGGGCTCGGCTGGGACTAAAAAATCTTTCAACCCGGCTCAACCTGGGCTGCGGCTCCCCATCCTCGGGGCTATACTAGAATCCGAGTTGACATTTCTTAATTTTTCATCCCTAAGCCTATGCTCCTGACCCCCGGTGGCGGCGATCGTTGGAAACAGTCGTTAAAGGGCTTATGCCAGGACAAGCTGCTGTTTGGCAACGAGCCAACCCCGGAGCTGATGGCACTGCTGCTAGTTTATTTTATTCAGGGAATTTTGGGACTATCGCGTTTGGCAGTGAGCTTTTTCCTCAAGGATGATTTGAGCCTCTCTCCGGCACAGGTTTCTGCCCTGATGGGGATCGCGGCGATTCCTTGGATGATCAAGCCACTGTTTGGCTTTATTTCTGACGGATTGCCGATTTTCGGCTATCGGCGGCGGCCCTACATCGTCCTGTCAGGCTTTTTGGGTATGGCGTCTTGGTTGGCCTTGGGCACGGTAATTGATTCCACCCTGGAGGCGACGATCGCCATTGGCATGTCTTCGCTGTCGGTGGCCATCAGCGACGTGATTGCCGATTCAATCATTGTTGAGCGCGCCAGACACGAAAGTCGCGATCGCGCCGGTTCGTTGCAGTCGCTCAGTTGGGGTGTGGCGGCGCTGGGCGGTTTGATTTCGGCCTATCTGGGGGGGCTGCTGCTCCAAATTTGGATACGCGATCGCTCTTTTGATCACAGCTGTGTTTCCCCTGCTGGTTTCAGCGGGGGCCTGGCTGATTGCGGAGGAACCCACAACGGATCCCCCTGGCTTTGGCGAAGTTCGGCAACAACTTGGGCAGCTCAAAATTGCGATCACCCAGCGGGCAATTTGGATGCCGACGTTATTTTTGTTTCTTTGGCAATGCACGCCTGGTTCTGAAGCGGCATTTTTCTTTTTTACCACCAACGAATTGGGGTTTCAGCCTGAGTTTTTGGGCCGGGTGCGACTGGTCAGCAGTCTGGCGATGTTGATTGGCGTGTGGGTGTTTCAGCGGTTTCTCAAGAATGTCCCCTTTCGTTCGATTTTTGGCTGGGCGATCGCCGCATCCTCCAGTCTGGGCCTCACCTCGCTGTTGCTCGTTACCCACGCCAACCGCAACCTTGGCATCAGCGATGAATGGTTTAGTTTGGGCGATAGCTTAGTCTTGGTGATTGCCGGTCAAATTGCCTTTATGCCGGTGCTAATTTTGGCGGCTCGGTTGTGTCCGCCGGGGATCGAAGCGACGTTTTTTGCTTTGCTGATGTCGATTGTCAATTTTGGCGGCACGATTAGCAGTGAGCTGGGAGCACTGCTGACCCATGCGCTCCACGTCACGGAGGTGGATTTTGAGAATCTTTGGCTGTTGGTGCTGATCACGAATCTCAGCACGCTGCTGCCGTTGCCGCTGCTCGGGCTGGTGCCAAATGTGAACGCCCAAGGCCTGAATGTTCAAGGTCTAAATACTCAAGGCCTGAACACTCAAGATGCGAAGGACGACGCGGATCTCGAAACCCAGAGTCCTTGCTCCAACCCATCCCCAGCAGAGCCGCAGGAATTGCACAATCAGGCCTTAGTCCTTCGGGTTTCAGCACCGATTGAATAAAGCTCGGGCTATCTAAGTTGGCCTATCGCATGGGCCGGACAAAGGTTGGTTCGTCCCTAGGTGATGACGTTAGATTGTCGCCACGGCACCTTTGAGCGCAAAGATTCGTTCGATCACATCTTCCACCACCCGATCCGGGGTCGAAGCTCCAGAGGTAATTCCCACCCGGATTTCTCCGTCTGGAAGCCACGCTTGAGTCCGGACCAATTCCTGGCCAAGGGGCTTATGCTCGAGGGAGCCATCGGGGTGGATGCGATCGCCTGCATCAATGTGGTACGAAACCAGCCCTCGCTCTGCCGCAATCTCCTGTAGGTGGGTCGTGTTGGAAGAATTAAACCCGCCGATCACCACCAGCAGATCCAGCGGTTCGTCCACGAGCTTAAACATGGCATCCTGGCGCTCTTGGGTGGCATCACAGATGGTGTTGAAGGCCATGAAATGGGCATTGAGCTGACTGGGGCCGTATTTTTGCAACATCGTGCGCTCGAAGAGCTTGCCAATTTGCTCGGTTTCGCCCTTCATCATCGTGGTTTGGTTAGCCACACCGACCCGTTGGAGATCGCGATCGGGATCAAACCCTGGGGAATAGGCATTTTTGAATTTGGCGAGGAAGGCTGCGCGATTGGCTTCGCTAAGCTCCGAGGCATCGCCCGCCTTCAGAATATAATTTGCGACATACTCTGCGTCTTCCCAATTGAGCACCACCAAATAGTTTCCCGCAAACGACGTGGTCGCGACGGTTTCTTCGTGCTGGTACTTGCCGTGGATGATGGCGGTGTAGTCGGCCTGCTTATATTTTTCCACCGAGTTCCAGACCTTGGAGACCCAGGGGCAGGTCGTATCGATGATGTGGCAGCCGCGATCGCTCAACAGTTGCATTTCCTGCACGCTCGCCCCAAAGGCAGGCAAGATCACCACATCCCCTGAGCCCACTCCCGAAAAATCCTTCTGACCGTCTTTTAACTCAATGAAACGGACATCCATCGCCGTCAGATGATCGTTCACGGAAGGGTTGTGAATAATCTCATTCGTAATCCAAATGCGTTCGGTGGGGAAATGCTCCCGCGTCTGGTAAGCCATGGCAACCGCCCGCTCGACGCCCCAGCAAAACCCGAAGGACTCGGCCAGCAGAATCGAAACGTCACCTTGCTGGAGCCGATACTGGTTGGCGCGAATTTTTTGGATCAGGCCACTTTGGTAGACGCTGCTGATGGTGCCTGACATATCGCGCATGGGGCCAAACCCTTTGCGGTTGTAGCGATCGGATTGGCTGAGCGCACGCCGGAAGGCTTTGGTATCCATAGAAGTTATTGAGAGAAGGATAAGGCCTGAAAGCACCTGCGTTTATGATAGAACCAGCCTCGAGCGAAGCAGTATTAATCCCTGAATTAATTCCCTGAATTCTGTGCTCAATCGAGGTGTGATTTTGACGTTGGGGCGATCGCCTGGGGCTCGAGGGGGTGCAACTGGGAGTGTTTCCAGTCAAGTTTTGCGGATCTGACAGGGTTCGCGGCCCCGACAGGGTTTGTGGCCCTGACAGGGTTTGTGGCTGTGGGGTTTGTGGCTGTGGGGTTTGGGACTGTGGCAGGGTTTGCTGTTCAAACATCTTCAGCGCCGTACTCCAGACCAAATATCCCTGAGGATTGAGATGCAGTCCGTCTGTGGTCAAGTCCTGGCGCAAAAAGCCGTTGCCGTCGCGAAAGAGCGGATACAAGTCGAGATAATGTACAGACTCGGCCTGGGCGATCGCCTCCAGCTGCCGATTGATCTGCTGAATCGTTTCCATCGACACCTGACGCAGCTTCTCCTTGCCCTCCCAGGTCGCATTCGGGCCACTATGGGGCAAAATTGACTGCAAAACAATCTCGGCTTCGGGGTGCGTTGCGCGTAAGGTGCGGATCATCTGGCGATTGCTCTCAACCACAAACCCAGGCTCTGCCCCTCGAATCAAATCATTAATGCCAATCATCAGAAAGATACGCCGAGGCTGCAGTGCCTGCCAGTCTTCGAGGCGTTTTTGCAACCCCACCGCTGTCTCCCCAGAAATGCCCTGGTTCAGCCAGGGTTCGTCGGTGGGTAGCAGGTTTTCGGGAAACCAAAGGCTGAGCGAATCACCGGCTAAAATACTCAAGTCAGGTAAGCGCTTTGCCGCCACGGCATCCGCTTCCTGGCGCAGCAAATTGACCCAGTCCTCGTAGTGCAAAGTATTCGACTGCATCACCAGTCGCGGCGGCGCTGCCGTCGCGCTCCCCGGCAGTTGGCTGGGCGGTTGAAGCAAGTTTTGGGCCGATTGCGACAGGGATTGCTGGAGCGATCGCGACAGTTGAGCACCGTCAGCCGCAACCAGATGCAAGCCGCCCCTTTGGAGGCAACTCAACACGACCCAACTGCCCAGGAGCAGACTGCTCACAGCCAAGAGGGATAGCCAGCGATTTCTCCAGCGATCGCGACGCAAAATTCGGCGACGGCGACGCCGATCGACCGTTGATTCCTTTAAGTTGGGATATCTATCGTATTGAACCAAAGGACTCTTACCATCACCCCAAAAATGAATGCTCAACAGCTTAGGACATTCTGCTACAAAAAGGCGCTGCCCAAGGGCAGCGCCTTTTTGTCATGGGACTCTAAAACCCAAACTTCATCCCAGGAGGCCGAGAACCTAACGGCTAGAGACCGCTCTACCCATGCCGACTTCTTCTTTCGAAAAGCCGCTGTAAGCTTCCATGCCGTGCTCGCTGATGTCGAGGCCCACAATCTCCTCTTCTTCAGACACGCGCATGCCAAAGATGGCGCGAATCACCGACCACAGAATCACACTCGTTAGCACGCTCCAGCCAGCCACGGTGATGACACCGACAATTTGGGCCAACAGCTGCGTGGGGCCATGGCCGGTGAGCAGGCCTGCACCTTTATCAAACAGACCGACTGCCAGGGTTCCCCAAATGCCGTTGACCAGGTGAACAGAGGTCGCACCCACAGGGTCGTCAATCTTGATCGAATCGAAGAAGAAGACCGCGAAGACCACCAAAACACCTGCCACCAGGCCAACAATCACTGAGCTAAGGTAGGAGAATCCGGCACAACCCGCCGTAACGGCGACCAATCCTGCCAGAATGCCGTTGATCACCATGGATAAGTCGGGCTTACCCGAGACCATCCAAGAGGTCAGGGTTGCCGCAACGCCACCCGCTGCCGCTGCCAGGTTGGTGGTCACCGCAATGTAAGGAACCTGCAAATCGGCAGCCAACTGAGAGCCGGGGTTGAAGCCAAACCAGCCGATCCAGAGGATGAGACATCCTAGGGTTGCGATCGACATATTATGACCGGGCAAAGCGCCCGCCCCACCATCACTGCGATACTTGCCAATGCGAGGGCCAAGGAACGCCGCACCCACCAAGGCAGCCCAACCGCCGACGGAGTGAACCACCGTAGAGCCCGCAAAATCCTTGAAGGCAGTACCGCCCAAAAAGCCAATCTCAGAGAGCATCCCGCCGCCCCAAATCCAATGGGCGGAGATCGGATAGACCACAGCGGTCAAGATAACGCTGAAAATCAGAAAATCGAGGAACCGAATTCGCTCTGCCACCGCACCCGACACAATCGTCGCTGCGGTACCGGCAAAAGCCGCCTGGAAGAGGAAAAAGACCGGGGCTGCCAAGGTGCCGGAAACCGGTGTGGTGTCATCCAAACCGGCCAAGAAGAAGTTGCCGGTTCCCAGGAAGGAGTTGCCCTCATTGAAGGCCAGGCCGTAGCCAATTGCCCAAAATGCGAGCGTTGCCAGGGCAAAAACAATCAGGTTCTTGGTCAAAATGTTAACAGCATTTTTCTGGCGGCAAAAGCCCGCTTCCAGCATGGCGAATCCCGCGTTCATAAAAACGACGAGGATGGTCGCAATGAAAACCCAAACGTTATCGAGAATAATCTTCAGCTCTTCGGGCGTGGGGGGTGCATCTGCACCTTGGGCCTGAGCCGCCAGGCTGTACCCCATCACAATGACGACAGCTAAGGGAATGCAAGCAAGCCAAGCTGCGGGCAGTTTTGGCAAGTAGGTACTTGCCTTCTTCAACAGTCGATTGGCGTCAGGATAAGCCGATTCAGCAACAGCAGAACGACGAGATCTTTTGAGACCTCTCGCCTGTAACTTCAAATGAGACATTGTCAATTCGTTCAATTCCGTAATGGATTGTGGGGGATCATAACAGCCCAAGCACCTGAATCATCGAAAGATTGAGCAGCGATCGCCAATACACCCTGCGAACTAACCCTACTAACCCAAATGCCCTAGGGATAAGAAGTAGACAACAGCACACCATCAGACTAAAGCCAAAGGACTGACGCGGCGCAACCAAACAATCAGCTTGCGATCGATTTGTCAATCCATCCGTGGAGCTCTACTAACTTTCGTGATTCAAGGATGTATAGATTGCATCAAGATCAAGGGTTTTGTTCTGTATCTAGAAATACTTTCTATAGCGAGATAACGAGGCATTGGTATCCTCTATCCGCAAAATATGGACTCCAGCATTGACGAAACCCGGAATCAGTACCGCTCATGAACGGCTGCTTCAAAGTTCTTTTGTGTTTAGGCTTGTCAAGCCTTGGGCTCAGCACTTGCGGGAAAAAACAAGCAACTCCCAAGGGAGCCGTTGGAGCCTTGCACATATCTCAGTACAAACAGTCAATAGTTTGTTATTTATTTTTCTGCAAGTAAGCTTCATAACCTAAGCTTTTCAGCTCAAATTGCTTCTCTTCTACGCTCGCTTTGAGGAATTGACGATAGGCTTGAACCCGCTGAAGCAGCTCCGATCGCTGGCAAGCCAAAATTTGTACCGCCAACAAACCCGCGTTGGTTGCATTGCCAATGGCCACCGTTGCCACCGGAATGCCCCGAGGCATTTGGACGATGGAGTAGAGGGAGTCGAGCCCCTGAAGGTGCTGACTGGCTACGGGGACACCAATCACGGGTAGGGGGGTGAGGGCGGCCACCATGCCCGGTAGATGAGCCGCTCCACCGGCTCCGGCGATGATCACCCGAATGCCACGTTGGTGGGCGGTCTGGGCATAGTTCACCATGCGTTCAGGAGTACGGTGGGCGGAGACAATCTCGATTTCGTGGGGGAGCTGGAATTGCTCGCAGATGGCGATCGCCCCTTGCAAGGTTGGCAGGTCAGAATCGCTGCCCATGATAATGCCGATTTCGGGGATATCGATTTCGGGAAGGCCTGTTTCGGCAAGATCGGTGCTGGGGAGGGGGCTCATAGTTCTCTATGGAAATTTTGATGGGAATTTCTGTGGAAATTTTGATGGAAATTCTCTAATGGAAAAGTTCCACGGAACTTTGTCGGATGTCCGGTGTTGCTTACCATTGTTGCTTACCATGGTGTTGCTTCTGAAAGGCTGCTTCTGAAAGGTTGCTTTTGACATTTGACAATAGAGCTGTGGAGGTGACAGGTTCGTGGCTGTATCGACACCATTGTCCGCAATAATTTCTGGACAGATGACCGGGCATCCGCTGCTCCTGACCCAGGCTCAACTCCTCGGGTATCCAGGCTTGAAGCGGGTTTGGATCTCATCGGACGGGGTGGTTCAGGCGATCGAGCCATCGGGCGATCGCATCCCTCCAGAAGACCTCGAACCAGAAGACCTCACCGTCGTGGATCTAAGCCAAGACTGGCTCTCCCTCGGCGGCGTCGATTTACAAATTAACGGTGCATTGGGTCTAGCCTTTCCAGACCTCAACCCCGACAATGCCCACCGCCTACCCGAGATCTGTGAGTTTCTCTGGCAACAGGGCGTGGATGGTTTTTTGCCAACGCTCGTGACCTGTTCCCTAGCGCAGGTTCACAGCGCTTTGCAAGTGCTGACAAACTATTGCAAGCGCCCATCCCCCCCCCATGCAGCCAAGATTCTGGGTGTCCACCTGGAAGGCCCTTGCCTCAACCCCGAAAAGCGAGGAGCCCATCCCCAGGAATACCTGCAGCCGCTAAGCGTGGAAGCCATGAGCGCCGTGCTGGGCGATTCTGGAGAGGGCGGCTGCGCCAGCGACATTGTTAAACTCATTACCCTAGCGCCTGAGCTAGACCCAAGCGGAGCGGTGATTGCGTTTTTGGTGGAACGGGGCATTACCGTGAGTTTGGGACACTCCCAGGCCACTGCGGCAGAGGCCAACCGCGCCTTTGACCAGGGGGCAACACTGGTGACCCATGCGTTTAATGCGATGCCGAGTTTGCACCATCGGCAGCCGGGACTGCTGGGAGCCGCGCTCGTGCGTCCTGGGGTTCGCTGTGGCCTGATTGCAGACGGTGAGCACATTGCGCCACTGATGCTGCAGCTACTGCTGAAAATGGGCCTAGGGCATCTGTTCTTGGTCAGCGATGCCCTGGCACCCTTGGGGCTACCTGATGGAACCTATCCCTGGGATAGCCGCGAGATTTGTGTGACCCAGGGAACGGCACGGCTGGCCGACGGAACGCTCTCGGGCACCACGCTGCCGCTGTTGGCCGGGGTAAGTAATTTGGTGCGGTGGGGTTTGAGCACTGTGGAGGAGGCGATCGCCCTGGCCACCATTGCCCCTCGCCAAGCCCTGGGCGACGAATGGACAGCGGGAGACCAGACTCCTTACCTGGGCCGGTCGATCCAGCACTTGTTACGCTGGCGGCTCGATTCCCAGACCCAGGTGCTGAGCTGGAGTCGGTTGGTTGAGCGAGGCGATCGCACTCCTCCCCACTCGCACTCGCCCCATTCGTACTAAGATTCTGGTGGCCCGAGGCCAAGGCCAGCTCAGCGACACCTCGAACACCTCTGCTTTTGACTCTTTTTCAACCCTCTCTTTCTCGACCATGACAGCTTCCAACCGCTTGCCTAGCAACTTGCCCAACAGCGATGAACAGACCATCGTCCGCGACTATTTCAACGCCACGGGATTCGATCGCTGGCGACGGATTTATGGCACCACGGATGAGGTGAATAGGGTTCAGCTCGATATTCGTATGGGCCACCAGCAGACTGTAGATTCGCTACTGGCTTGGCTCGATGCAGACGGTAATCTGGCTGGAATGAAAATTTGTGATGCGGGTTGTGGGGTGGGCAGTTTGACACTACCCTTGCTGGAGCGGGGGGCGCGGGTTTCTGCCAGTGATATTTCAGAGAAAATGGTGGGTGAGGCTCGCGATCGCGCCCAAGCCCAATTCAGCAACCCAAATGCAGCCTCAAATCGCCCCGCCCTAGGCAACGTCGATTTTTCGGTGCAGGATCTCGAAGCCATCACCGGCAGATATCACACCGTCATTTGCCTGGATGTCTTGATTCACTACCCGACGGAAAAAGCTGCATCCATGATTGCACACCTCGCCAGTCTCTCCGAGGAACGTCTGATTTTGAGCTTTGCACCCAAAACAGTGTTGCTGAGTTTACTCAAAAAGGTCGGTGAGTTCTTTCCGGGCCCCAGCAAAACGACGCGGGCTTATCAACACAAGGAATCCGATATTATCCAAATTTTGGAATTCTGCGGCTTTGAAGCCAAGCGCAAAATCCTGACCAGCACCAGCTTTTATTACTCAAAGATGATCGAAGCAGTCCGCCGCTAACCCGAAGCCTGTTGGTTTCGGGGGCTCAACCCAACCGACGGGAGCGGTTTGATTTGCATTTCAAGATATAGGCCGTCAATCGACCCGCTCCAACTGCCATAAGATCTGATTTCCTTCCCGACGAACGCGGGAGACAACCCAGTTGCGCCAGACCCACTGCTCGCCCCGGCTGGTAACGGCACTGGCATTAACATCCATGAGGTCGGCTAGCTCGGAACTACTGATCAAAAAGCCTTTATCTGCGATTTCGTCGGCCATATTCAGGGTTTCGACCATGTTGCGAACTTGGGCGACACGGGTCTCGCGGGGCAAATTTCCAGAGGATTCATGGAATTGGGTACTATCGTGATCCATGCTGATTTCACTAAAGTTTTCAACGCTTAACGCGGTATCCCCTAATGCTAACGCGTATTCTTGCGATTTTGTGTGTTCCGCTGCACGAATTGCTGGTTTATCTGTCAGTTTTAATGATTCTGGCTTTTTTTGAGCATTTTGGTCGATATTTGGATCAATTCCTGACGGAACTAGCCCGACTTTTTTAGAAGTGTCAATCTGGGCCGTGGTCGCAGTTGTAGAGGCAGTTGTAGGGGACAACGGTCGGGGAGTAGCCTGGGCGAGCTTAGGGAGACGCCCAGCGGCAAAGCTTGTGGCGATCGCATCACACCGCTCGTTTCCTGGAATCCCAGCATGACCTTTCACATGCTGCCATCTTATCGTCGATAGATTCAGTGCATCCAAGGTTTGCCACAGATCTTGATTCAGTACCGGCTTACCTTGGGCTGTTTTCCAGCTTTTCCGTTTCCAGCCTTTGATCCATTGGGTAATACCCTTGATCACGTATTGGCTGTCGGTGTGGAGCGTAATCGGGGTCGCGGGCTGAGCTTGAGGGGGCTGCCAAGCTTGAATGTATTCGAGGGCTGCGATCGCGGCCTGCATCTCCATGCGATTATTGGTTGTCGTGCCGCTCGATCCGCCTAGCTCCTGCACTTGGCCATCGCTAAACTCAATCCGGACGCCCCAGCCACCGGGGCCGGGGTTTCCAGAACAGGCACCATCGGTGTAGATATTCGCAATTGTTGCGCTCAGTGTTGCGATCGCGTGAGGAGCAGGCATGGCTTTGAGATTTCGCTAGAGAGAATACAGCCGCTTAGCCTAACATGCTTAAAACGGGGGGATTGCGCTCGCCTGGGCCTGAGTCTGGCCCCGCTCATCACGCCTAATCATTGCGCTCGATCGCGCTAGGAGAACAACAGTTCATGGGATCTCTCGCACTGCTGAGTGTTTCGGATAAAACGGGGATCGTTGACTTGGCCCGTTGTTTGGTGGAAGAGTTCGGATTTTCGATCATCAGCAGCGGCGGCACGGCCCAAACGCTTCGCGATGCAGCGATTCCGGTCACTAAGGTGTCTGACTACACCGGATCTCCCGAAATCCTCGGCGGTCGGGTGAAGACGCTGCACCCGAAGATTCATGGCGGTATTTTGTCCTGTCACGATTGGCCCGAGCACCAGGCGGATTTGGCTGCCAACGGCATTGATCCCATTGAGCTGGTGGTGGTCAATTTGTATCCGTTTGAGCAGACCGTCGCTCGGCCTGGGGTGACGCGCTCAGCGGCGATCGAAAACATTGACATTGGCGGCCCGACGATGGTGCGAGCTGCCGCCAAAAACCATCAGTACCTGACGATTCTTTGCAAACCCAGCCAGTACGACGGCTATGTGGCCGCCCTGCGAGATCATGGCGGGCAAGTACCGTTTGAGTTTCGGCGCGACTGTGCCCTGGCGGCGTTTGAGCACACGGCGGCCTATGATGCAGCGATCGTGAGCTATCTCAGCCAGGCCGATGCGACAGCAGCAGACACAACCTCCGGCCCATGGCAGCTCAGCGGCCAACCGCTCCAGGTGCTCCGCTACGGTGAAAACCCTCACCAGGCTGCGACTTGGTACCAAACCGGTTTCACCCAGACCGGCTGGGCCGCCGCCCAACAGCTCCAGGGCAAGGCCCTGAGCTACAACAATCTGGTCGATCTCGAATCTGCCCGCCAGATCATTGCTGAGTTTGCTGACACAGACCAGCCCGCCGCCACGATTCTCAAACACAACAACCCCTGCGGCGTTGCCCTCGGGCAGACCTTGGCCGCAGCCTATCAAGCCGCCTTTGATGCAGATTCGACTTCGGCCTTTGGCGGCATTGTCGCGGTGAATCGCGAGCTGGATGAGGCCACGGCGATCGCCATGACCCAAACCTTCCTAGAATGCGTCGTCGCGCCCAGCTGTAGCGAGGCCGCGCTGCAGGTCTTGCAGACCAAGAAAAACCTGCGGGTGCTGGTGTTGCCCGAGTTGACCCAGGGGCCGAAGGAAACCGTGAAGGCGATCGCCGGAGGCTTTCTCGTTCAAGCTTCGGACGATCAGCCCGCCACCCCTGACACTTGGCAAGTGGTCACCGAGCTGCAACCCGATCCAGCCCTGCTGGCAGAACTGCTGTTTGCCTGGAAGGTTGTCCGCCATGTCAAATCCAACGCCATTGTCGTCACCGGTCGCACGAGTAATGTTACTGGCCCTGGCCCTGGCACCGAGGCGATCGCCCACCCAGGCTTCGCCACCCTCGGCATTGGTGCAGGGCAGATGAACCGAGTTGGTTCCGTCAAAATTGCCCTAGAGCAAGCCGGGGCCCAGGCCCAAGGGGCCGTCTTGGCCAGCGACGGCTTCTTTCCCTTCGACGACTCGGTGCGGACGGCGGCAGCGGCGGGGATTCGAGCGATCGTCCAGCCCGGTGGCAGCCTACGGGATTCAGATTCGATCGCCGCCGCCAATGAACTTGGCCTTGTCATGGTCATGACCGGCCTCCGGCATTTCCTCCATTAGGCGCTTATCTTTATAATTGGCCTAGGTAAACTTTTGTAAAAATCTTGTAAGAAGCAGCCCATGAGTTTCGACTACATCCCCAAAGACCTTAAATTTGCCCTCAATTTCTTTCATCCGGCCCTCATGTGGGTGCTCTTTGCCCTAGCCCTCTACGCCGGATACCAAGGCTGGCAGTGGCGACGCGCCCGCACCGCCGAAGGCGAGCTCAAAAAAGAACTGCTCAAAGGCCGCTACAACCAAAAACACTACCTCAGTGGCTCCATCTTGTTGGCACTTATGGTTCTGGGCACGATTGGCGGCATGACCGTCACTTACATCAACAATGGCAAGCTGTTTGTCGGGCCTCACCTACTAGCCGGGCTGGGCATGACGGGGTTGATCGCCACCTCCGCCGCCCTGTCGCCGCTGATGCAAAAAGGCGCGGAATGGGCCAGAGTCACCCATATTACCCTCAACACGGTTTTGGTCGGCCTCTTCGGTTGGCAGGCGGTCACCGGGGTTCAAATTGTTTTACGGATTATCAGCAATTAGAGCATCAGCCATTAGAGCCACGGGGGGATGGAATCCATAAAATCCCTAACTTCCCTGATGCGAAAACGGGAACACTGTATACAAATGGGCATGAATTGAATCTCGAACGCTGCGTGTTACATTGAAGAGCGCTCAGCGGAAGGGCTGTTTCTGGCGATCGCGATCGCCAATTCAGTTCTCTTGCGGATGCCTTGCTGCAAATTTTTTGTAGAATGCACCTGAGTAAGAGTCCTCAAAGCTCAAGCATCCCCGAATCTATCCGAAATCCACTCGGAATCCGCCCGGAATTTCGATGGAAATCAACCCTAACCCCGTGCCAGTCCATTCCTGCCAGTCCATTCCCAGAATCTCAGCGCCCCTATGAGTGCCTCTGTGAGCGTCACGCCCCCCATCCCATCTTCTGCACCGCCCGTCTCCCTTGAAGGACTGCCGGACATTGAGCTCACTCAAGATGCCTGCCCACGCCGAGCCCGGCAGCAGCTTGATCTGATTTTGCTGGCGATCGAAGCGCTCGACCTGGGTGGCTCAGAGGCAATTTTGATCGTGGCTGAGGAACTCGACCTTCAAGAGATCATCAAAAACCGCGTCCACTTGTGGCAAATTCGGAGCACCAACCCGCTGCGCAAGTTCAGCCAGCGCCGCCCACTCAAGCAAGTCGAAGCGAAATCCCTCGTAGCCATCATCTGCTACATCGCTCGCCGTCTCACCGTGGTGATTCGCCAACTGCTGCTCGTGGAACAACAGCTCAAGGACAAGGGCTTGCCACCAGAACAGAATTTTCGTCTTGCAGAGTACTTGTTGCGATTTCGATCGCACTTTCGCCAGCGCATGAACCCTCGGCGGGCTGGGGTCATGGCCTACAGCGAGGACGAAAAATTAAATGCGTTAGCCCTACAACTCCTCGAGCAACTGCTCTTTTGCACTGGAACCGCTGGGGCTCAGCGTTTGTGGGTAAGTTTGTTCGACGGAGAAGTATAGTCCCATGCACCAGCTTCAAAAGACCTACAGCCTGCCCAACTGCACCCTTGTGCTCGATGGCATGAGTGATGCGAGCGACGTCACTGGCGGCGGAGCCATGGCCCTCTTGACCCACGCAGCTTGCCGATTTATGGGGCATGACCAAGACCTTTCGGGGGGCAGCGACTTTTTTAACAGCTTGGTTCCAGCGGTCAGCAGATATGCTCAGGAGCGGCTCAGCGGTCTCAAGACCGGCAAGGTTGCCCAGGGCTTGGTCAAACTTGAACCAACCGACCAGGGCCGCCATCAACTTTCGGTTGCGCCAGAGGCAGATGGTCTCTCGACAGGCGACCAGGGGAATGAACAGAAATTTGAGTTGACGACGGTACAGCTGTTTGATTTGGTTGAAGCGATCGATCAGTTTTTGAGCGATCGCTCCACCCTCCCAGACAAGCAGCTCTCCCTCCAGCCGATCTCCAAGCGCCAAGCCCCGTCGCAAACCCCGATCGCCCAGCGCGTCGCGGCCCCGGCCCTAGGGGCGGTGGGTCTGGCAGCAGCAGCGGCAGCCCTTTTTGCCCTAGACGTTCCCAATCTCCGCCGCCCCCTGGAGGACACCGGAGCCAAGGCCGCCCAGACCTCCGGCAAAACTCCTGGCCAGAAATCGCCAGCGGGCGTCGAATCGGTTGATCCGGACTCCGTTCAAGATCCCGGCGTCAGCTCGCCCGCCATCACCGATGCCGCAGAACTGGCCAGAATCGAGGACGTTGTCTGGGAGAGTGTGGACAGCACTTGGAATCAATACCCGCTACCCACCTTTACGCAAGATGCCGTTTATCGGGTCAGCGTCAGTGAAGCGGGCGAGATCATCGGCTATCGCGGCGTAGACGAGGCCTCCCGCAACGTCGTCGATCAGCTGCCCCTCGAAAAGCTGCTCTACACTCCGCCCACCGATGCAGCCATCAGCGATGAGCCCCTGGCCGAGTTCAAAATGACCTTTACGCCGGACGCGGTGCTGCGGGTCGAGCCCTGGAGCGGCAGTGAGTCTGCGGCGGCGGCACCCGCAGCGGATGCCGCAACGGCCCCGGCGACGCCAGATGCGAGTAAGACGGATACCAGTCAGACAGATACCAGCACAGCAGACTCGACTGAAACAGAACCGGCCCAAACAGAACCGGTTCAGGCAAAACCGGCAGAACCAGACCAGAGTGCCCTAGACCAAGCCAACCTAGACGAGCTAACGACGTCTGCCCTCAACGCGGATTTGTATAACTCGGTGAATGCGGCTTGGAAAAATGACTTTCAACCGGATGCGGATCTCGAATTTCGAGTCAAAGTCAATATCGATAGCGATATTGTGTCCTATGAGCCGCTCAACGAGGCCGCCAAAACCGCTGACGCGAAGGCTCCCCTTGCCGCGCTCAAGAAAGCCGGGGCCGCTGGCGAAAGTTCAGATTTCAAAGTGGTGTTCAAGGCCGACGGCAAATTAGAGGTGAGTCCTTGGGAAGGAAGCGCTAGGCCTTAATGGCCTGGGGGCCCTCGAGGGGAGTGGCGATAATTTGGCCGAGGACTTCCGCTTCGTCGAAGGCGGAGGGAAGCGCATAGCCTGCGTCATCCACTCGCCAGAGGTGCTGGTGGCGATCGCCCAGTTTCGCGGTTTTAAACAAAACCTGGTCAGGGTAATTTTGGCTCCAGCCCTGGAGCACCGCATACTCATAAGCGACATTGCCAGGGGCTAGGGTACGGTGAGCACCGGTGTGGCTATCCCAGATCAAGGCGTAGTCTGAGGCAAAGGAGCTGCAAAACGCGCCTCGAAAATTGCG
The DNA here is from genome assembly GCA_012034805.1 of Synechococcales cyanobacterium CRU_2_2. Classification (GTDB taxonomy): domain Bacteria; phylum Cyanobacteriota; class Cyanobacteriia; order PCC-9006; family JAAUQQ01; genus JAAUOP01. Next base: position 19,198 of record JAAUOP010000085.1, read on the forward strand.
CGCGAGCAGGCGATCGCCCTTTCGATCCCAGGAAATGGGGATCACCAAATCGATCTCTCCGGCCATTCGAGCAGAAGAGGAGGGCACGTAGGCCGGAGCCGAGGACGCGTCCAAGGGCTGATCCCACTGTAAATCGAGCGGCAAGGCGGGCTGGATGCCTTGCAGCGAACCGGTGCTGAGGTTTTCGACCATCAGAACGCTGCTCACCTGGCTGGTGTGGAGTTCGGGGGTCACCTGGAGGCAGATGCGGCTGTAGGCGACCCACTGCTGGTCGGGCGATCGCAGGGAGGCCGAGCGGTAGTAGTGGGTTTGAGGCCGAGACGCCACCGCCGCTGCTCCATGGGCCGCCAGTATCCAGCACCAAGGTACCGGATGAGGACTGTTGATGGGATCGATCTGCATAGTGCTCACCCCAAAAGGCGGAAAGGGTCAGATGCAACTGACATTGTTCTGGCGTCGCTCTTCAGTGATAACAGGCGAGTCTTTAGTCTAGGTCAGGAAAGCATCACGAAGGTTATTCTTAAAATCATTCCGTTCGAGGGTAGTGCTCCAAAGGTAAGGACAGCTGAAACCCTTTGCCAACATCGATTTCACCAATTTCTTACCCTCTGGAAGAGGGTAAGTATCTGCCGATGAAATGGCCCAGAGTACCTACTATTTCGTGAATATCTTGGCTTTGTAGCTGTAAAACCGTGAGAAAATCCAGGATACTTCAAGTCTATAAAGTTTACTCTAAGCGCTGAAAGCTCTTCCTACACGGGGTTGGGGCTATCCTTACCTAAATAGGACTACCGTCTGTTGTTTAGCCGGTGCCTCAGGTTTGAGACGCCGACCAGCTCGCCGCCCTGTACGAGCCAGTACGTCGTAGCCGGGACGAACCCATCTGGCGATTCGTGCCGGTCGCATAGTCTTCTAGCCGCCTCAGAAGCGCTGCGAAATCACTATGCTGGAAGTCGAGCGGAAACGGGTACCGCTCCTCGTCGTCGAGCTCGCGAATGTACGCGTTGTAGCTGGCCTCGTAGTCGAGCCTGGGTAGGATTAGCGTGGATTCCACAGAGTCGCCTAAAACGTTCGCGCTCACCGGACGCAGATAACCTTTGCAACTCAACCAAATGTATCTGTACGTTCCGGTGCAGCGCGGTTGTTAGGCATCAATTTGGCTAGATTGTATAAATTCAATAAACTCTGGTGACTCCACTAGGGTTTTCAAACTATTACCCAGTGTCTTTATCATCCACCCTAGTTCTTCAAGATGAGCCAGTAATCGAGGATTTTGCTCATCCAAAAGAGTAATGAGTTTGCGATAGTCCTCTATGCAACTAGTATCAAGAAGTGCCAAGTTTTGATGAATCAATTTGTTTCGCTCAACTACTATCTTTGAAAGAGCACGTTTCTGAGATTTCTGGAAGTCTGGATCACTATAAGTAACAAGGAAGGAAACAGAGAATTCGGAATTAGAAGGAGGCGCTGTGGCTTCGACGTGGCTACCATCTACTAAAACATTCTTATGAAATTCTTGAACTAGCTTGCCTAAAGTTTCTTTACGATTTTTAACATGCTCTCTATAAAACTGTTCTGAAGTTGTTTCCCTCGTTCCTTTAAATTGACTAACCGCGAGTAAGTATTTTAGGACTGCTTCAATTTTTGAAAAGTTGACTATACTTCTCCCAAGCTTTCTAAGCGCTTCAGCTCTGACAGTCTCAATATCAATATCTACTGGTTCATTCATAGAAAGTCTTATTGAAGCAAAGTATAAGTTGACTCCCACAGCAGAGGAATGACCACTGGACAAGCACAACCTGTAAAAGAGTGAAGCCTAACAACTTATTCTCATGCACGATGCCTGATAACTCCCTCCTCCGGGTGTTCTCAAGCGCCAACGCCGTATAATCCCCAGTCTCAGCCAATTATCTAGGCAATCGCGCTGGATAACACGCCCTGTTGGGTATTATCAGGCAAAGCTGCATGATAACAACCCATTTCTAGGCGTTATCCTGGCATCGCTGCCGGATAACATCCTTGAGCAGGTATTATCAGGCTTGTCTCAGTATAATCACCCTCTTTGAGTCAGCGTAGAAAATTACACAATCTTCATCACCGAGTCAGGGAACCCAGATGTGGTAGTGCCTTTAGCTGGGGGATGAGACTGGTGTGGCCTTTAAGGAAAGAAAAAGCAAACTGGGTTAGAACCTTCTGTGCCGATTGCCATGACTCAAGAGCTGCTCCATTGTCCCAACTGTCTATCT
>JAAUOP010000086.1 GCA_012034805.1 Synechococcales cyanobacterium CRU_2_2
GGTTGTTATTCCGCTACCAAACCCAAAAAAACTGACTCTCTATCCTCATTTTCTAGACTCACAACACTGGGCTGAGCTGATGAGACTAATCAGGCCACTCCATTGACCCACTGGTGAGAAATCCGGGCTCAAAATCGGCCTTGGTCACCCCCGGATTACGGTTAGCGTTGAGAAAGCAACTCTCGGTGAGAATGGCACTGCCTTCACCATCCACCTCAATTCCGCCACCCTCGCCCACCAACGACGTCTCAAGGGCGATCGCCGCTGCCGCAGCAGTGACCTGTCCGGCGATCGTCCCATCCCGCTGGTGTTGCTGCTTGTTGCCCCAGCCATTGAAGTTGAGGTTGAGCGCGCCCAGTTGTCTCTGGGCATTGCGCACAAAAGTTGGGCCAGTATCTCGAATCCAGAGGTCATCGAGTTCGGCATCGAGCAATTCGACCGTGGGGCCACAGAGGCGGGCCGCCAGGGCGCGTTCGGCTGGGCGGACGAGTAGGGTAACGGGTTCGTAGCGAGCGATCGTCCGCGCGAGGCGAGCGAGATCTTGTTGCACCTCTGGCACCAGGTCTCCCCAGATACTCGTTTGCGGCCCAAAGGCCATCCAAGTGCGCTGGTGGGGAGCGGCCTCGTCGGGCATGAACCCAGTGCCGAAGCGGCCAGGTTTCGGATCGCGAGACTCCGAGTCACCCGATTGAGAATGGGCGGTCTTGCTCCAATCCATGCAAGCAGCTCCAAACAGCGTCGTGGCGGCAAAACCCGTAAGAAAATGGCGGCGGGGATGGGACATGGCTTAGGCAAGCATTTCCAAGAGGGACGAATCCGAGGCCTGCACCTGATCGGGAGGGGCGATCGCCGCTTGGAGTGCTTGTTCTGCAGCCGCTTCGGCGGCCCGCAGGTTATCGAGCTGCCGCCAAATTTCCTGCAACAGCGGCTGGAGCCCCGCTTGGGTTGCCGCCGAAATCACAAACACTGGGCTGCCGCTGCGGGCTTCGAGTTCTTCGGTGAGGTACTGGGTGAGGTCTGGATCCGAGGCGTCGTTTTTGTTGAAGGCGAGGATTTGAGGGCGATCGCTCAACCCGCGCCCATAGGAGCTCAGCTCATCCTGAATCGTCTGATAATTTTGCAACACCTGGTCATCAACGATGTCGATCAAGTGAATCAGCAGCTTCGTGCGCTCCACATGGCGCAAAAAGTCGTGGCCCAAGCCAACTCCCGCGTGAGCCCCTTCGATCAGCCCCGGAATATCCGCAAATACGGTGCCATCGCCCGTGTCTCGCCGAACCACGCCCAAATTGGGCACCAGCGTCGTAAACGGATAATCAGCAATCTTGGGTCGCGCCGCCGACAGCACCGAAATCAGTGTCGATTTGCCCGCATTGGGCAAGCCAATGATGCCCACCTCGGCGATCAGCTTCAGCTCCATCCGCAAGGTGCGGATTTCTCCCGGCAATCCGGGCAGACATTTTTCGGGGGCGCGGTTGTGGTTGCTCAAAAAATGCTCGTTGCCGAGGCCGCCCTTGCCGCCCTTGGCTACGCAGAGGCGATCGCCCCCCTGCAGCAATTCCCCAATCAACTCACCAGTTTCCGCGTCATAAATGGCCGTACCGCAAGGAACGGGCAACACCAGATCGTCCGCCGTTGCGCCGGTCATACCCTTGGGGCCACCTCGGGCACCGGGCTGGGCCTGAAAGACATGGCGGAATTTGAAATCGAGCAGGGTTTGCAACTGGGTCGTGGCCTCTAGGATCACCGAGCCACCGCGTCCCCCGTTGCCCCCCGACGGGCCTCCCGCAGGCACGTATTTTTCGCGGCGAAAGGCAACGATGCCGTCGCCACCGTCGCCAGCGAGAACTTGAACTTTAGCTTGATCGATGAATTGCATGGGACTGTCGGGAGGTGGGGCTGGGAGCGTGGGGTTGGGGGGATGACCGATGTCTGGTCAACATGTGTCTGGTCAACATGTGTCTGGTCAACATGTGTCTGGTCAACATGTGTCTGGTCAACATGTGTAACTAACACCTGTGATGCACATGTGTGAGCAACGGGTGACCAACAACTCGCTCGATTCTCTATTGATTGTAAGCTGGTTCGTAATTCTTCAGCGGGCTCTGGGTTCTTCGTTGTGGCTAAGGTTGTTTTTGAAGACGTCTATAAAAGCTTTCTGGCTCGCGATCGCGCGGCAGCCAAACCCTTGCCCAAAAACGCACCCCCCCCAGGCCGCAAAGCCGAATCGGGTCGGGTGAGCGTCTTGCGACGCATCAACCTCACCGTTGAAGACGGCGAGTTCATGGTGCTGGTTGGCCCATCGGGCTGCGGCAAGAGTACGTTGTTGCGCCTGGTGGCGGGCCTCGAAGAACTGACCGGGGGTAGCATTCGAGTCGGCGATCGCCTCGTCAACAACCTTCCCCCCAAGGCCCGCGACATCGCCATGGTCTTCCAAAGCTATGCCCTCTACCCCCACCTGACGGTCTACGACAATCTGGCCTTTGGTCTGCGCCGGATGAACCGACCCGATCACCGAGACTTGGACCCCAGCTCTAGGCTCCCCTCCTGGGCCGATCGGTGGCTGGTGAGTGCGACGCGATCGCTCCCCAAAGCGCTGCGCCATCGCCCAGAACAGGAACTCGAAATCCGAGAGCGAATCTTCAGCGTCGCCCAGATGCTCCAGATCGACGGCTTGCTTCGGCGATTGCCAAAGGAACTTTCGGGTGGGCAAAAGCAGCGGGTGGCCCTGGGGCGAGCGATCGCCCGCAACCCCCAGGTCTTTTTGATGGATGAACCCCTCTCGAACTTGGACGCCAAACTGCGGGCCGAAACCCGTGCCCAAATCGTCAGCTTGCAGCAGCGACTCGGCATCACCACGATTTACGTCACCCACGACCAAATCGAAGCCATGACCATGGGCCAGCGCATTGCCGTCATGGCCGATGGTCAAATTCAGCAGGTGGGGCCACCCCTGGAGCTGTACGATCGCCCCGTGAACCGATTTGTCGCGGAATTCATTGGCTCACCCCCGATGAATTTCATTCCAGTGGAAATCAAAACGCCCCGTTCTGTTATTCATGAGCAATTTCGGTTGACGTTACCCGAAGAATGGGCTACAACGCTGGAGGACTACGATGGTAAAACCCTCTGGCTTGGCATTCGTCCGGAACATTTGCAATTCGGTCCTCCTGCGACCAAAAACCTGCCAGTGCGGATTGGACAAGTAGAAGCCATCGGCAGTGAGACCTTTGTCGCCGGGAAATTGCTCGATTCAGACGAGATCGTCCAAGCACGCATTGAGCCAGAAAACCGGGTCAAACCGGGTGAGGTGATGTGGCTTTCGATTCGGCTCGAGAAGATTCACCTCTTCCAACCCGACACCCGCTTGGCCCTTAGAGGGTGAAGCCCCCCTCCCCACAAGGCAGTTGGGGCCGCTACTCTTCAGGCAATATCTCATTGTATCGGTGACGACATGTCACAGCGAGACAGTCGTCAGTCTCCTAGAGCCACTTACCTAGGGCCATTCCAACCTTATCATTTTGTATCCAACAGGAGGTGAAGACCGATGCCATCTGCATCCTACGGGCGGTTTATTGAATTTTTGCAGGCGGAGCTCGGTCTATCCTCGGCTTCGATTTCCATGGCGTTGAAACGCAGCGAACAGGACACAGGCCCTTTGCACATGATTCTGTGGCGCTACGGGCTGATTACCCTGGAGCAGCTAGAGCAGATTTATGATTGGATGGAAACGGCGGCTTAGGCCCGAAGGGTGATCAGCCTGTGTTCAAGGAAGTTATTTTGTTTTTTGCGATCTGGCTGCTGTTGTGGAGCCCGATCGCTTTTGTACTAGGCCAAAGACTTCAGTGGGCCTTTCCCCACCCCCCGACGCCAGAGCAAAAAATTCCGCTGGTATTGTCACTCTACGCGTTGGCCCCGCCGCTGCTCTGGGTCTGGGCTCGACGTTCGGGGCAGTCCTTGGCCGATTTTGGTTGGAGCTGGAGTCCTGGGTTTGGCTTTCAGGTTGCGGCAGGGCTTGGCCTCGCAATCTCGAGCCTAGTACTCTTGTGGGGGTTAGAGCGTCTGGGCGGTTGGATTCGGTTTGCCTTTGATCGCGAAATGTTGCGCCGGCAAACTGGATCGATTTTACTAATTTTGTTGATTGCGATCGCCATCAGCGCCGTCGAAGAACTCCTCTTTCGCGGCTTTCTCACCGAGGCGTTGCTGTCTATCCTCGGCCAGGTTCAGGGAGTGGATAATCGGCCCCTCGGCAGCGGCTGGGTTGTGATTCTCGCGGTTGGATTGGCCAATGGGGTGTTTGCCCTGCTGCATCTACCCTGGGACCGCTGGCAAAACGTGGTGCCGCAGTTACCGGGGCTATGGCTGATGGGTTGGGTCTTGTCGTTGGCTTGTTTGCAGCAGGGAAACTTGGGCTTGGCGATCGGGCTGCATGGGGGCTGGGTTTGGGCGATCGCCAGTCTCGATACGCTCCAAGCCCTTAAATACACGGGTCAAGTGCCCACCTGGGTCACCGGTGTCGGTGGCCATGTATTGGCTGGCATCATTGGCCTAGTGTTTTTGGTCGCCATGGGCGGATTCCTTTGGTTTGCGGCCTAAAACCGTTCGCCCAGGAGATTTTACCCAGAAGACCGTTACCCAGAAGACCGTTACCCAGAAGACCGTTACCCAGAAGACCGTTACGAAGTACGAACCATCAAACGCTTGGAGGTTGGGGCCAAGGATGGAGTTGCTGTGCCAATTACCTCATACTTAATCCGATTTTTGCCATGGAGCTTGACGTCATACATCAAACCATCCGCCTGCTCTATCATCTCCTGCACCGTGGGGGGCAGCTTTACAAACGTCGCCACACCGATGCTAAAACTAATCGGCCAACCGTGATGATGCACAATTCGCATCAGTTGTGCCTGCACGCGGGGCAGAACCACCTGGGCATCGTGGGCATGGGTCTGGGGCAACATCAACGCAAATTCATCCCCGCCAAGCCGCGCCACAACGTCCACTGCGCGCAGTTGGTTAACCATCACCTTCGCCATTAGGCTCAGGAGAATATCCCCAGCGCCGTGGCCAAAGCGATCGTTGACTTCCTTAAAGTTGTCCACGTCGATGTAGGCAAGGGTGAGGGGGTAGTGGTAGCGGCGCGATCGCAAAAACTCCGCCTCCAATAACTCATGAAAATATCGCCGGTTGGTCAATCCCGTCAGCCCGTCCGTGCGAGCCAAACGCCGTTCTCGCTCGTAGCCAGACTTGAGCGCCGAGAGCAAATAGTTGATCAGCAAGAAAAATCCCAGGCTGACCACGGTATTCCAGCAGGTGAGCGCCAAACCCGTTTCCTGAATGGGACCGCTACTGAGCCAGCAAATGGCGCTCGTCACAGAAATAAAGCTGCCAAAGCGAATCCCTGCAAACCAGGCCGCCATTAAAATCGGTACCGCGTAAACAATCGACAATGTCATTTCCGAAGATGGAATGAGGGTGTCAACCGTTCCGATCAGAAAAACCAACAGCAGACTCAAGCTCGCAGCCAACAGCGGCGGCTGATTTTCCAAATAGCGAATCACCCGCAGAAACGGATTAGCCAAGAGAACGTTGGCAAGGTGTTTCATGTTTAACGCGTCCTAACGCAGCCGAACAGAACGAATGTCGTTGCAGCAACCTGAAAGCGATGCGGTTCGAACGGGGGCTCTGATGTTCGGCGTCTTGATCTCGATGGGGGCGATCGCAGTGTCCAGTTGCAATTGCCTTGTCTCGAAAGACGTGGTAACCTACGCATATATACGTAATCGCTTCCAGGTATATGTAATTATTGTCCAAGCTGCTGAAATTCGAAGGGTGGCTGATGACCTGACTCGTCTGACGTTTTGACCCCTGGGGGGTGAGACCCATTGGAGCTGGCCTAGCTTATCACAAAGGTTTTGATTGTATTAATTATTTCTTGGCCGCCTCCGTAGGGAAAGATATGGCTCAAAAATTAAACTTTAACTAAACTTTTTCGATGGGCGCGAGCAGGGGGTCAAAGATTTTTTGGCCCAGATTGGGAAATTTGATCGCGATCGAAATCTTGCTGCCGCTGCCAAACACGTGGGTAATGTCACCCATGCCAAAACTACGGTGGAGGACGCGATCGCCCACGTTCCAGTCCACGGTGGCTGCATTGACCTTGGCCTGGGTTCGGGCGGCCTGACGGGTTTCGTTGCGGGTTTGGCGATCGCGCTCTGCCTTTTCCGCCAACTGATCGACTCGCTCCCGCCGACCCAACAGACCCACGCTGTCCCCTTGGATCAACTCCTGGGGCAATTCCCCCAGAAAAATTGACGGCATCGCAGGCTCCCGCGAGCCCCAGAGGCGGCGGGCATTGGCATGGGTGATAAACAACTGCTCCTGGGCCCGCGTGATGCCGACGTAGCAGAGGCGGCGTTCCTCTTCGATGGCCGAAGGATCGTCAATCGAGCGGTAGCTGGGGAACAATCCCTGCTCCATGCCCACCAAGAACACCACCGGAAACTCCAGCCCCTTGGAGGCGTGCAGCGTCATCAGCGACACCTGATTTTTCTCTTCTTTGCTGTCTGCATCCGAGGCCAGGGAAGCATTGCCCAGAAACGTCAGCAGCGTTGCATCTTCGTTCTCTTCCTCAAACTGAATCGCCGCGTTGACCAGCTCTTCAATGTTGCGCACCCGGTCTTCGGCTTCCTCGGTGCCCTGAATCATGAGGCTTTCGCGGTAGCCGGATTCGTCAATCACCTTGCGCACCATCTCCGAGGGCGAGAGCGTATGGAGCTGGGCCATGCAATCCGAAATCAATCGCGAGAATGCAATCACGCCCCGCGCCGAGCGGCCCGCTAGGGTATTGACCGAGGTCTCATCGCTAATAACTTCCCACAGCGGCACGTTTAGCTCCTGGGCGGCACTGGCGAGGCGATCGACGGTGGTTTTGCCAACGCTGCGTTTGGGCACGTTGATCACCCTCAGGAGGCTGACGGTATCGGCAGGGTTGGCAATCAGGCGCAGGTAGGCAAGGACGTCTTTGATTTCGCGGCGATCGTAAAACCGCAGCCCGCCGACAACGGTATAGGGCACGCCCCAGCGCATCAGCACTTCCTCAAAGGCGCGGGACTGGGCGTTGGTGCGATACAAAATTGCAAAGCTGGCCCAGGTGACCGTCGGGTCGTTTTGCTCTAGGCGGCGCATTTGCTGAATGACAAAATCCGCTTCGATCGTCTCGTCTTCGGCGCGGTAGCAAACGATCGGCTCGCCGCTGCTGCGGGTGGGCCGCAGCACTTTGTCGATGCGCTCGGTGTTGTTTTGGATGATGTGGTTGGCCACCTGGAGAATATTTTCCGTGGAGCGATAGTTCTCCTCCAGTTTGATCATGCTGCGGGTGTCGTCGTCGGGCAGGCCGTCGCCAAAGTCGCCCTGGAAGTCCATCAGAATGCGGAAGTCGGCGCAGCGGAAGGAGTAGATCGATTGATCGACGTCACCGACTACAAGACCGATCGCTGCTGCCAGTCGTCGAAATTACGGGCCGATTCGCCGTTGGTGACCAAGAGGCGGATCAGGTCGTACTGGGTGCGGTTGGTGTCTTGGTATTCATCGACTAGGACATGGCGAAAACGTTTGTGCCAATAGGCGAGAATTTGTTCGTTTTGTTCGAATAGCCGCACCGGAATCAAAATTAGGTCGTCAAAATCGAGGGCATTGTTTTCGGCTAAGCCCGCTAGGTAGAGCTCATAGACCTCGGCGATCACACGACCCTTGTAATCAGGGTTTTCTCGAAGGTATTCTTCGGGGGAGAGACCGAGGTTTTTGGCATTGCTGATGGCAAAACGGACGGAGCGAGGGTCAAAGCGCTTGGTGTCGAGGTTGAGCTTGCCCGTGACGATGTTTTTGATCAGCCCCTGAACATCAGATTCGTCAAAAATCGAAAATTGCTTAGTCCATCGGTGGCCCTGGGGGCTTTGGTATTTGTCGATGTCGAAGCGGAGGATGCGGGCACAGAGGGCGTGGAAGGTGCCGATCCACAGATCCTTGAGGTGGTTGCGGTAGGCGCGCGATCGCAGCTGGGTTTGCTCCCGAGGCGACAGCAGCGAAAAGGGTTTGCCATACTCGTCCTGGGCGAGCTGCTCGGCAAAGATTTTCTCAATCCGCTCCTTCATCTCCCGCGCAGCCTTATTGGTAAAGGTCACGGCCAAGATATTTTCGGGGTCGATGCGATGCACCCGAATCAGATTGGCAATGCGGTAGGTGAGCGCGCGCGTCTTGCCCGATCCAGCCCCGGCAACCACAAGCAATGGCCCACAAAAATGCTCGACGGCGGCCCGCTGGGAAGGGTTGAGGTGGCTGAGGTAGTCAGACATGGTTTTAGAAAGAAATGGGGCGATCCTTCGGAGCTTGGCGAAACCAATCGCCAATGGAACAAGCGTATCGCACCGCAGGGGCGGGCCTCACCCAAATTTAAATTTTCGCAGCCACCCCAAAACCCGCCCAACCAAACACCGTAGGGGCGGGTTTAGAACAAATTTTCAAATTCTAAAAAAATCCCCCGCCAAAACCTGCCCAGGCAAAAGCAAAGGGCGGGTTTTGGCGAGAGAGAGATGACGCGCCCAACTCTCTGGCTAAACCCGCCCCTACAGATGCTTTTAACGGCGTTTGTGGTGACGGCAGACGGTTTAGGCGTTGCTAGGGATCAATTCGGATTGCAACGCTTCCACCAGGCCCTGAACCGCTGCGGTCATCTCGATTTCGGTATCGAGGCGATTAATCGCAGAGCCCACACCCACGCCTGAGGCACCCGCAGCGATCGCCATCGGCACCGTCACATAGGACAACCCCGAAGCGCACAACACCGGCACTTCAACAGCCCGAGAAATCTCCCAGGCCGCCGCCAGCGTCGGCACCGCTTTTTCGATCAGGCCCATGTTGCCCGAAGCCTTCGGCTGGACGGTCATCCCACCCTCGGTTTGAATCAGGTCGGCCCCAGCGGCCACCAATGCCTCCGCCAGCTTGGTCTGCTCGCTTAACTCAAGAATGTGGGGCACAGTGACCGACATCGGCACCCTCGGCAACAGCGCCCGAGTGCGATGGGTCAATTCCAGGATTTCAGCCGCCTCGAACCGGCGACCCTCCGCGTAGAAGCTATCAAAATTACCGATTTCAATTAAGTCAGCGCCAGCATTGACTGCTGCCACAAACTTTTCCGGCTCAACTGCCGAAACGCAAATCGGCAGATGGGTGCTGTGGCGAGCTAAGCGCACCAGACCCGGATCGGCAGCAATATCCACAAAGGTTGCGCCACCGCGAGTGGCAGCGCGGACAACCATCGCCACGCGATCGCCATCAAAGTTGTTCAATCCACTAATCACCTTGAGCGCATGACCGCGCTCAAGCGCCTGAAGCAGGCTTGGGGGCATACTCATAGACTTCACTTACGTTATCCCAGCATGGTTCCTCAATTCTACGGGAGGATCGGGCATTCTTAGCAGTTTAAAACCAGAAAAATCCTGAAAATCTGGGCAATTTTGCGCAGGAAAATCAGGATTTATATACATTCGACGGGAGATAAATCAGAGATATCCCGTAGAAAGCCGGCTCAAAGCCCCAGCTCCTAGCCTTGAGAAAGCTTCAGCGTGTTGGAACGATCGATCACCTTGTCGATCAGACCATACTCCACCGCCTCAGTCGCCGACATAAAGAAATCGCGCTCAGTGTCATCTGTAATCTTCGAGAGCGGCTGTCCCGTATTGTCCGCGAGGATCTGATTGAGGCGCTTCTTGGTCTTGAGGATTTCCCTAGCTTGGATTTCGATGTCCGTTGCTTGTCCTTGAGCACCGCCAATGGGCTGGTGGATCATAATGCGCGAGTGGGGCAGGCTGCTACGCTTACCCTTCGCGCCCGCCGCCATCAAAAACGCACCCATGCTCGCCGCCAGACCCACGCACACCGTGCAGACATCTGGCGTGATGTGGTTCATGGTATCAAAAATGCCCATGCCCGCCGTCACCGAACCGCCGGGGGAGTTGATGTAGAGATAAATATCCTTTTCAGCGTCGTCTGCTTCCAGGAACAACAGCTGCGCCACGATAAGATTGGCAACGTCCGAATCTACGGGCTGGCCGAGAAAAACGATCCGCTCCCGCAACAGGCGAGAGTAAATGTCAAACGCGCGTTCGCCTCGCCCTGATTCTTCTACAACGATAGGAATCATCAAACGTTACCTGTGCTGAAAGATTAGCTGTCCTGATTTTAGGGAGTTTTGGGCGCGATCGCCTGCGCGGAAAGCCGAACTTCCCGAGCGATGACGTAGTGACGAATCCGGCGACGAATCCGGCGGATGTGACGGGCTCAATTTATAATTAGACTTCCTGCATGAACCGAAACAGCCCCCTCATCCCCCTCATCCCCTTCTCCCCTTGCTCTCAAAAAGGGAGAAGGGGAGCCGGATTCAAAGTCCCTCTTCCCCGGTGGGGGAGGGGTTTAGGACGAGGGTCCAATTCGTGCAAGAGGTCTATTGGGATCTTTGAACCATTTGCCTCAGTCCTTTGTCTACGTCCTGTCAATTACATCCTGTGAATAACGTCCCCACGGTTTCAGACTCTAAGCGAGCCTTCTACGCGGCTCACACCCGTCCTATCAACTCGATTTATCGTCGGGTCGTCGAGGAGTTGCTGGTGGAGATGCATCTGTTGTCGGTCAACAGCGTCTTCACCTATGACCCCATTTTTGCCCTTGGTGTGATTAATTCCTACGATCGCTTCATGGAAAGCTATCGCCCAGAGGAAGATCGAAGCTCAATTTTGCATGCGATTTGTCGTGCGCTGAACCAAGATGTCGTCACCTACCGCCAGGATGCCGAGGCGATGCTAGGAGCCGTGGCAGACGTGGACGAAAAAACGCTGCTGTCTTGGCTCTCTGGCTCCCTGGACGGTGCCCCAGAGATGATGCAAAGGACGGTTGGAGCACTGGCAGGTCAGGATGATTTTAAGTACAGCCGTCTGTTTGGCGTTGGCTTGTTTACGCTGCTAGAGCAGGCAGGAGCCAAGCTGCTGAAGCTCAAGTCTGAGGAGCAGTCGGAGCAGCTACAGCCGATCGCCGATACTCTCCATCTCCCGATCGACAAGCTGAAGAAGGATCTAGAAACCTATGCCAGCAATCTGGAGAAAATGGCCCAAGCTAAGGTCGTGATGGAGGAAGCCATTCAAGCTGAGCGCAAGAAACGCGCCAAGCGCGAAGACGAACGCAAAGCCAAGGCCGCTGCCAAGGCAGAAAAGGCAGCGGATTCGGAGCCAACCGATCAGGCCACGTCCGGATCCTAAGGAACGAGAATTAATTTGGGCCGAATGGTAGGGGCGCGCATTCCGCGCCCTGGATCTGGCGCATTCCGCGCCCTGGGTCTTTGGCGCGTCTCAAGAAGTGCGAGAGTCGCGGATGCTGACCCCTACGGGTTGCCGTAGGGGTTATGAATATTATGGCGATCGCGCCGGAATCAGCCCAGAGCCAGCTTTTTGCGAGACCAGCCCAAGAGCGATCGCCAAACCCCACCCGGTTCAGATCCACCGGACTGGATCGTTGGCGCATCGGGGAGCTTGGTGGCGGTGTTCAGTGTCTCCCACTCATCTCGAGAGAACAGAACCGCACCGACAACCACCCGTTTCCCCTCGGCCAGTTCATCGCGCCACTGCCGACCAAGCCGCCAAGCCTTCAGCTTAGCCTGGTTCCAGCGTGGGTTAGGGGAATAGCCCGCAAATCCGGCCCTGAGGGCTGAATGATATTGGGGAGGTAAGGATGTCTGACTCTGAACGTCAGCATTCAGATCGACAAAAAACTGGGCAATCGCCCCATCAGCGGGCTCAGTCCGAACCGGTGCGACATTGCTCTTGTCACCCATGGTACTCACCTCCAAGTAGTAGTCAACAGGTACTCACAGCATCAAAGGACAGGACGTCACTTCGGCTGCTTCTTCACATAGGAAAATTTGAGAAAAAACTGAAAAAGCAAAGCGATACAGTGGACAGGTCGAAGCTGGAGCAGTCCAGCTACCAGGCAGTGACTCGGTAGGCGCAGAATTTACTGAGGTAAGGTCTAGGTCTTGGGAGCTAGCTCTATGCAAAAGCCACGTTCTTCCTAATCACTTCAGCGATCGTTCCCGCTTATCCGGGCAAACTACCCCAAAATACGGCGTTAGCTACGGGTATTGGCCCAAATGGAAGCCAATACCAGCCCAAATACAGAGCCAAATGCCAGATCCACGCTAGATCCGCGCTGAATTCGCGAAGTGCCAGCGGACGATCGCCGTCAGGCAGCCGCATTAGACTCGGATCGATTATAGATTTTCGTGATGAAAATGTAACTAGAGGGTAGAGGGGTTGGCATCGCCCAGCTGGGTGATCAAGTGACGCAACTCCGGCAGGATCAAGGCGGTGAGCGCAAGATTGACGGCGTTGCAAGAGCCCGGCAGGCAAAACACAAGCTTAGTCCCGTAGAGACCGGCGATCGCCCGAGATACCATGGCCCGAGAGCCAATTTCCTGATAGCTCAACTGGCGAAACAGCTCACCAAACCCAGGGATTTGGGGATTGAGCAACCGCTCCACCACATCGTAGGTGGTATCACGAGGGGCGATGCCGGTTCCACCGCTAGTGATGATCGCTTCGGTGGAGTCGCCACCACGCTGGATGAACCAGGCGAGGATTTGGTCGGGTTCATCACGAACGATGTCATAGGCGACGACAGAGTGCCCAGCGGCTCGGATGAGCTGCTGGGCACTCTGTCCACTGCGATCGCTCCCGCGATCGCGGGTGTCACTGATCGTCAGCACCGCACAAGCCACGGAAAAGGCGTGGCGATCGGGATGGGGTGGATGGCGATCGGGATGGGGTGGATTTTGAATCATCAAGCTCCGCAATTGCGAGCCGGGGATCTACACATGCCGGTTTTATGCTTTGGAGAAGCCCAAGCCGTTAGTCTCAGCATAGCGATTCATAAACCGCATAAATCGCTCCCACTCCTCCTCGCTGCGCATCACGTAGGTGGCCTCAATCCCAGCGGCTTGGCCATTGATAAATTTGGCATAGACTTCCATGGAGACCAGCTCACCCTCTTCATCAATGAGGTACATGCCCGTAATGTCCTGTTGCTGTTCCCCCAGCAGCGCCTTTGGTCCTTCAAAATAGAAGATGGCCCGGCCCGTATCGCCTTCCTTAGAACGCGTCAGACGAACATCAGGAATAACTTCCTCGTCAATGCCTCGGAAAAACTGGATTTTTGCCATGGTGGAGTGCTCGCTAGGTTAATTTTTTATGGGAATTACGTTAACGTTTCTTAATCATACCGAAGGGTGTCTCGAATCCTGAGTCGGAAGATGAAACTCTTGCCGAGATCTCTTAGCATCAGAGGATGTTCGTCACAGATGCCGATGATTGCTTCCTTGAACCGAGTTGACCCAGGCTTTACTTCATCCCGACCCACAGGCTTGAAGCCCGCTGAAGTGTTTCGCTTGGAGAGCGGTTTGACACTGATTTACCAGCCCCTGGCATTTCCCGTGGTGGCGGTGGATGTCTGGGTGTCGGCGGGAGCGGCGGTGGATCCGTGGCAGCAGGCGGGGATGGCTCATTTTTTGGAACATCTGATTTTTAAGGGAACCCAAAAGACGGCACCTGGGGTGTTCGATCGCCTGGTGGAAGGCTGCGGGGGGGCGACAAATGCGGCCACAGCCTACGACTATGCCCATTTCTACATCACCCTGGCAGCGGAGCAGCTCGAAGCTGTACTACCTACGTTTGCGGATTTATTGCTGAATGCAGCGATTCCGGATTCAGAATTTGAAGCGGAGCGCCAGGTGGTGTTGGAAGAATTGCGTCAGGCCCAGGATGATCCGGATTGGGTGGGGTTTCAGGCGCTGCTGGAACAGGTCTACGCCCCAGATCTGAACCATCCTTACCGCCGTCCGATTTTGGGTACTGAGGCCCAGTTGCTCACGCAGTCACCGGAGGCGGTGCGTCAGTTCCATCGCTTGCATTACCGCCCTGAAAACCTCACTGTCGTGGTGGCGGGAGGCGTGGGTCGCGATCGCACCCTCTCCCTCGTCAACACCCATTTCGGTGCTGCTAACCCAGGATCAATTCCGAACCCAGGCCCAAACCCAGGCCCTAAGGCAACCTCACCCCCATTTCGTCTCCCAGTTTCCCCAATGGCTCCCACACCAACCGACCGATCTCCCGTCGCCAACTCCCGGCCCCTCCGGCAAACCCTCCAGCTTCCTAACCTCGAGCAAACCCGCCTGATGTTGGCCTGGCCCGGCCCCGGCAACCAACAGCCCGAAGCCGGTGCAGGCCTTGATTTACTGGCGGCCATCTTAACCGAGGGACGGTTATCCCGGCTGGTCAAGGCCTTGCGGGAAGAGCGTCGCTGGGTGAGCGATGTGGAATGCGATTATTCGAGCGATCGCCTCGGGGGCCTACTGACGCTGACTGCTTGGCTCGAGCCCGAATATCTCGCCCCCGTAGAAACCTTTATCCGCGAGCAAATTTTGACATTGCAGCAGCACCTTGTTGCCCCTGCCGAATTGCGCCGCGTCCAAATCCAGCTCACGCGCGAATTTGCCTTCTCCCTCGAAACCCCCGGTGACTTTGCTGAGCTCTATGGCTATGCCAACACCGTGACCGATTTGGCGACCGCCTTCGACTATCCCATCTGGATTGAGCATTGCACCCCCGAAGACTTACAGCGGTTGGCTCAGGACTATCTCTTGCTGGATCACTGTTGTGTAACGGTGCTGTGTCCAGAGGACTGAATTTGTATCCACATCCATCTCCACGAGCAGCCAGCCATGACTCACCCACTTGCGATCGCCCTCGCCCCTGCAAGATCTCAAGCTGAGGCGAGAGGAGGTTGAGGCGAGAGAAGGTTAAGGTGGGAGAAGATTAATCTGAGCCCAGACGCCTCGAACTCCAGCACGAACCCCAGACCCATCCAACCCCAGACCCATCCAATCCAATCCCAGACAAACCCGAGCCGCACAAAATCAATGAGCCAGCCCCAGAGACCCCAAGCTACTGAACCCCAGTCGGGTATTCGATCGCCCCACCGTTTTGTCTTGGACAACGGCATTGTCTTACTGGTAACGCCCAATTTAACAGCTGATATCATCGCGGCGCGGCTGTTCATGCGCTCTGGCAGCGCCTGGGAACAGGAGCGCAACGCGGGGCTGCTGAATTTGATGGCGTCGCTACTGACCAAGGGCACCGCACGGTTTTCGTCGATGGAAATTGCTGAACAGGTAGAGTCGGTCGGGGCAGGCCTTGGAACCGATGCTGCCACAGACTATTTGCTGCTGAGCCTCAAAACTGTGACGGCAGACTTTTCAGCGCTGTTGAACTTGGCTAGCGAAATTTTGCGATCGCCCAGTTTCCCTCCCTCCGAAATTGAACTCGAGCGCCAGCTCACGCTCCAGAGCATTCGTGCGCAGAAAGAACAGCCCTTGTCCCTGGCCTTTGATGCCCTGCGGCGATCGCTCTACGGTGATCATCCCTACGGCCTTTCGTCCCTCGGCACCGAAGCCTCCGTCGCCAGCCTCACCCAAGCCGACCTCCAAGCCTGCCATGCCCAGCATTTTCGCCCCGACAACTTAATCATCAGCATCGCAGGCCACATTGAGCCCGATCGCGCCCAAGCCCAGGTAGAAGCTGCCTTTGGCGACTGGATTGCCCCAGCCCAGCCGCTGCCCAGCTTGGCACTCCCCCCCGTGACCACCCAACCCAGCATCGTCCACCAAGCCCAGCAGACCCACCAAGCGATCATCATGCTGGGTCACCTCGCGCCACCGGTTCACAACCCCCACTACGCCGCCATGAAGCTGCTCAACACGTATCTGGGCAACGGCATGTCGAGCCGCCTGTTTGTCGAGCTGCGCGAGAAACAGGGCTTGGCCTACGAGGTTTCGACGTTTTTCCCGACTCGGCTACACAGTGCGCCCTTTGGGGCTTACATGGGCACCGCGCCCGAAAATGCGGTTCGAGCCCAGCAAGGCCTGTGCCACGAGGTTCAGCGTCTGGGGCAAGTTCGGCTCAACGATGAGGAGCTAGAAGCCACCCGCAACAAGCTGTTGGGCCAATATGTCTTGGGCAAACAGACCAACTCCCAGATTGCTCAAATCTATGGCTGGTACGAAACCCTCAACCTCGGCATCGACTTTGATGAGCGCTTCCAGGCCCAGGTACAGGCGGTTACCCCAGAAGCGCTTCAAGCCACAGCTGAGGAGTATTTCCAAACCCCCCATTTGTCCTTGGTCGGGCCTGCGGAGACCCTAGCCCAGCTTGCGTAGATAATCGCTATCCACCAAAAATGAACCGCGATCGAACCTCACGACCCAAGTTTTGCCGGGGCGTTGTTCGGTGATCATACCCTCGTCGGCTAGGGCAACGGTGTCGGGTGGGCGCAGCATCGGCATCGGCTCAGCCGTTTTGAAAAACGGTGGGGATTGGGAGAGACAGACGCGATCGCCCACCGCCAGCTCCAAATCTGCATCCTGTGGCCCTAGGGTTTGTTCTGGCTGGTCACGCATCGAATTCAACCGTTGATAGGAAACTAGAATCTAGGGTACCTGCCAAGCTCGCTCATGATATTTCTGCGGATCTGCGTAGGGATCTTCTTGGCTGTGCTCGTGCCCATGACCGTGCCCGTGCTCATGAGCGTGCCCATGCTCATGCTCATGCCCGTACCCGTGCCCGTGCTCATGCCCGTGCCCGTGGTGCCCATGCCCGTGCCCTGCCGCCGCATTGCCTTGGTTCGCCGCGAGCCGAAACTTACACATCTCACAGTTCATCTGCACCTGCCCGAGCTGGGTTTCAATTTCTCGCTCCCGCATCACCCGAAACAGCGTGGGGTGCATCCCCATTTCCGGCAGACAAACGGTTTCAATTTCCGGATAGGCCGCTTGTTGCTGAGCACTGATCTCAAAGATTTTCTTCATCAGCACCCCCGTAAACAAAAATAGGGCAGGACAATAATCCGCTTGGGCTCATACAGCCGAGCCCGACGGAAGCCTTCTTCGAGACGAGGATGGGTAATGCCGATGAAACAGGTTTCGACGGTGGCGTAGTTGCTGCCCTCCCAGATCATTCGCGCCAGCTTAAAAACATCTCCATTGGCATCGGGATCGCTGGAACCGCGTCCTAAGAACAGCAACACCGTTTCTGCTCGGGAAATTCCCTGGGGATTCCAGGCGGGGGTGTCTAACAGGGCAAGGCGATCGCGCCACAGCTCCAAAATTCCCGGCGTAATGCCAAAATGACGCCCATAGTGAAATCGCACCTGGGGATGACGCTGACGCGCTCGATCCAGCTCGTTGGTCACATCAAACTTATTGTGTCTGGCCGCAAACAACAGCACTGGCAGGGCTGACAAATCCGTATAGCCGAGATCCACACAGCGATCGACCCCCTCTTGGATCGTTGGCCCGGTCAGCTCCAAGAAGCAGGGTACGACTGGACGCGAAGAGTCTAGGGCTTCGTAGGCCGCCCCCAAATCCAAAACACGCTGACGTCCATCGGCATCCCGGCTGCCATGGCCAATTAACAGCAGCGGTCGTTGGAGGGGGAGCGGCGACAGAGCGGCGATTGGATCTGCCAAACCCCCAGGGGTCGGCCCCTGCTGCTCCATCTGCATCAGCGCTTCCATCTTCCGGACTATAGTCTCAGCCACGCTCTGAGCAGCGGTCTGAGCCATCAGGGAGGCCCTGCTCTCAGGCGTCAGGGAACCCAAAGTTTCCGTCACAATTTCCATCAGAACCAGGCTCCTTTCCCGTGCAAGGCAGGAATAGAATACAGACAGCGGTCAGGCATTCTGGCTCGTGAAAATATGAAGCAATTCTCACTTACAGCTGCCGCACAGCCTCGGATTCACACCGAAGTTTCCCTGAGCCGCTGAAACTCTGCAATTTACCTCGACATCCTAGCGGTAAACCGAGCCTTTAGCCCAGGCCGAACAAAAAAGGACAATCTCCGAGAAGATCGTCCTTGATTCGCCTCCCCTTCTCCCCCTTTGGGAGAAGGGGCTGGGGGATGAGGGTGGCTCAAACCGTTAGCTAGACCTCCGCATTGCTGCACTAGTCGTTCTTTCCCAAAACTTCCTTTTTCAGATTGCCAAATCCCGAGACAGCTCCTCGCGGGTGGAAGCGCGCAGGAGATAGCGATACAGAAACCAGCTGCTCGTTCCCATGCCCACCAGTTCAAAGGTTGGAGCCAGGAGCGGAATCTCGTTGATTGCGCCCAGGATCGCTAAAGCGAGCTTTGCTGCGATCGCAGCACCAACCAACAAGCCCACCTTAACGACAGCAGGCTGATTGCTTTTGAAGAAATCCGTTACAAAGGAAACGTACTCAGAAGCCTGCTTGAGCAGGTTTTCCAGTTCAGTAGCAGCGGCAGGAGCCGCCTTCGTAGTCATCGCCAGCGGTCCAGACTCCATCGTCACTTCGACAACGGGGGCTTGGGTTTGTGTGGTTGCTTCCATGGGTTGTTCATCCGGAGAGTTCGGTGCTTCTGCTTCTGGATTCATCGCTAACTTTCCCTGTTTAAAATTGAACTTCGTTAGATTGAACTTCGTTCCAGGACTGAGCCGATTGCCTCAATCTATGACAAGAACCCCCTAGAAAACAAGCACCCGCTAGGGCGAACACTCGCTAGGACGTTTTGCATCACGGAACCCGAGGCGAATACAAGGCTCAAGAACGTTGCATTGTTAACGCTGCATTATTCCAGTCAGCCGATGGTCATCCAGCAAGCGATACAAGGATTGCAAACCAGAGCCAATTTTGCAAGAAATATAGTTCACTTGCACTATATTGACAGGCATGGAGAACAAGCAAAAGGGGGCTTAGGTCAAGTTTTGTAATGCCTCTGTCATATCGTGTCCGGCCCCGAACGGGTGGGCTGTCTTTGGCTGGGCCAGCGAAATTCCAATGCTTGTTTTATTTGCTACAAGCATTTTCGAAATACATCGAAGCCAATCCGTATCTCACTCATGAGGATAGGATTGGCAAACGGGGAAACATAGCGGTGTCAAACGTTAGGTCAAACCTGTCGGCAAGCATGCCAAAAGGCTCTCAGAGATAGAACTTGCAGTTATCCGGAGGGCAAGAGAACTTCCGTGATTCTCCTGAAACCAAGCCCTGAGGCGCTTCAGACTCCCGTGAATCAACGATGGTTATCGCCTGAGCCGATATCGACAATGGTGGCAGCTCTGATGCAAGGTGTCCTGTCAATGCTAGCCACTCAGCCTTCCTATCGTTCCCGAGGTTTGGAACTTTTAGTCCAATACCACAACGATCGCTCGATTAAGACACGTAACCTGCTCGTCAAAATGAATGCTGGATTGGTGCGTAAGATCGCCCATCGCATTAGCCACCAGTGTTCCGAGCCCTATGAAGATTTGGAGCAGATTGGTTATCTGGGGCTCATTCGCGCCATTGAGCGTTTTAACCCTCACCAGGGCTGTGCCTTCAGTTCCTTTGCTGTCCCCTATATTCGCGGTGAGATTCTGCACTTTTTGCGCGATCGCGCCACCTCTGTGCGTATTCCCCGCCGCTGGCAAGATCTTCAAAAAGCCAGTCAGCGCGCCCGCGAACAGCTCACGCGGGAGCTAGGCCGCCAACCCCGCGACCAAGAAGTGGCAGATGAATTGGGAATTTCCCTGCGGGAATGGCAGGACATTAAGCTCGCAGGCAAGAACCGGATGCCACTTAGTTTGGATGCCACCGTTTGCTACCAAAACGACTCGTCGCTAACCTTGGGCGACACGTTGCCCGACCCGCAATACATCTTTTTGCAAGCTCGCGAAGAGGAGCGTCAGCAGCTCCAACGCGCTATGGGCGAACTCGAAGAAAAACTCGTGCTGCGATCGAATTCGTTTTCTTCAACGACATGTCCCGTAAAGAGGTAGCAGAACGCATTGGCGTCAGCCCCATGACCGTGACTCGCCGCATTCAGCGGGGCGTACAGCACATGATTTCGACGCTTCAGCCCCAAGTTCCTCAGACCGAGCCTTAGAATAAGTCTCAGAAGCAGCCTCAGAACCAGTCTCAGAACCCACCAAGGCTAGGGTTAGACTATACCCCCCAAGCGCTGGCGCAACTCAGCGTCGATAAGACGAAGGGGGGTGCGGCCAAAGAATAATCTCCCTCACCCTAAATTCCTCACCCTAAACCCCTCTCCCTGGAGAGAGGGACTTTGAATTGGGCTCCCCTTATACTTGGAGAGGATACTTGGGGAGAAGGGGATGAGTGCGGGGTGTTCATTACGCGCAGTTCCCTACGCGCAGTTCCCTAGGCACTGCTACAACCGGCAAACATAAGCGCCCGAGCAGGCTGATGACGTTTGTAAAGCATGAGGGCGGTACCATCTGCATTCCAGCAGACCTCGTCGAACACCTGATGGAGGATAAACAGACCCCGCCCACATTCTTGATGCTCGCAGGGAAAATCGTCTGTTTCGTAGGAGAGAATCGCCTGCGGTGGCGAGAATCCAGCTCCCTCGTCAGCAATGATCCAACAATGATCCCGGTTGGAGCCTTTATACTTTACACAAACTGACTTCTGCGGATCTAGGGCATTGCCGTGCTTGGCAGCATTGACGAGGGCTTCCTGCAGGCCGAGGCGCACTTCAGGCTGGTGCTCAACTGGAATTTGCGAGAGCAGGATATCTAGAACTGGCTGTAGATGAAGAGTCGAAGGAAAACTGACAGTTTTCCAACCGCGGCGATCGCTCCCTCCTTCAGTGCTCCTTTCAGTGACGGAGAAGCTGGCAATGGTTCGAGCCCTCGTGTCAGCAGCCATGACGCTTCCTATAGGATTCTTGATATCTCGACTGTCGCAGCTCCCCTATATTTTACTGAACTTTTAGAATTTCTACCAGTAGGCCGAATGGATTGCTGCGATCGACCTTAGAATTTCGAGTTTACTTCACCTTCTCCAGAAGACAGCCAAACGCAGGTGCAGCGAGCAAAATCTTGACAGGCCTTTTTTCGACTCTCTTAGGGGGCTAACCCCTTGCCCTCAACAGATGGGTGCTTCACCCCTGTAGGAGGCCAGCCCCACTAGGTCACAGGGTCTGACTCCTCGTACCGGTCAAAGGCCGATCCTTAAATACCCTGAGATACCCAGTGCAGTCCCAAATAATCCTTAGGAAAGACCAGTGATTTTGCTGAACTTTGCCCTTTTCTCTGGATCATCTAGGAGTTTGCTGTATTATCAGTAATAATTATTACTTCAAGAGATGTAATTAGTTCGTTTACCGGCGAACGCATTGGATTCGATTTGGTTAAGACATAAAGCCTGGCTAGCCATTGTTGATGAATGCAGTCCACACCATTAGGAAGGGTGTTCCCGTGCCATCTACCACGACAATCAAAGCATCAAAATTCGCGTCTACGATGAC
>JAAUOP010000087.1 GCA_012034805.1 Synechococcales cyanobacterium CRU_2_2
CCACCCCTGGCCCCACCCCCGATTCCACCGCCGTCAAACCCGCACTCGCATTCCACCGATATCGGCCCACATTGGCCACCGGCTGGGGCGCAGCGGGCCGTTCCGGTCGCCCAAAATACTGCTGTCCCAAAAACAGCAAGCCCTGATAAAAATTTTCAATGCCCCCCTCGCAGCAATAGCGCCAAAGGCGATTGGCGATCGCCAGCGACACCGTCGAACGGCTGATCAAGTCTGGATCCGGGCGATCGTCCCCCGGCAGCAAAATCAGCTTGGGGCCTGACTCGCCACCGAGATTTGGGGTGCGATCCGCGATCGTCTGCAACACTTCCACCCCATAGGACCAGTAGGACTGCCCGCCCAACAGCCGCACCACCACCACCTCAGCCTGG
Organism: Synechococcales cyanobacterium CRU_2_2; assembly: GCA_012034805.1. Classification (GTDB taxonomy): domain Bacteria; phylum Cyanobacteriota; class Cyanobacteriia; order PCC-9006; family JAAUQQ01; genus JAAUOP01. The sequence goes on from JAAUOP010000087.1 coordinate 390, forward strand.
GCCAAGACCGTTTCGGCATAGGTATCAATCGTCAGCTGCTGCTGGAGCTGGAGCAGATTTGCCGCCCGAATCGCCGGAAACCCCTGCGGCAACAGCGTCACCGCCCGCGAGAGCGTCTGAATCTCCGTATCCGCCGCGCTCAAAAACACAATGGGAGCGGGGGTCTGCTCCACAAATATTACCCCGTCTGTATCTGGGGTCCAGCCGCCGGGAGTTGCCGCAAGGCGATGCATCGTTGTTCTCTCGTAGATTCAAGGGCGTAGATTCAAGGGCGTAGATTCAATGTCGTAGATTCAAGCGCCCGCCGTCCACGGGTTCTCAAAAGTTCATGGAGCAACGTAAAGCAACCGCGCAAGAATCCAGAAGAACAAGGTTAGGATGAAGACAGTCCGGGTTTGCCGGATAAATCGTCCGTTTTCCCCCAAAATCACCGATTTCTCCGGCGATTCGGTTTCGAAGCTGATTCAGGCCGATTTCCGATCGCGAAAACAATTTCGCCAAGACGGTATCTAAGCAGGATCCACCCCATCATTTTGCCCAAGTCTCATGCGGGACATTGAAGCCAGCTTTACCTCCAACCCTCCCCAATTATCTCCCCAGAGCTACCGCCGAATTGAGGGGGTTTTGTTGAACTGGGCAAGCGATCGCAACGACGCCCTGCTGCTGTGCGAAGCCCATGTCCACAAGACCCAATCGCCTATTCCACCGGCCTTCTTGCTGTATTTGTCCCCTCACTTCAAAGCGCTGATTCAGGCCACCCCCGAACCCCAACTCAGTTTTGACACCGTCACCATTCGACAATTCAGCCAAGCGCTCCAGCAACAAAACCAACTCGCGATCAATCTTCAGCACCAGCTCCAGCAACAATTAGCCGAGCCCTGGAGCAACAATACGCCGGATCAGCACAGCCTGTTTTCCGTGGCCCTGCTACAGCCACTGCCCGAAACGACCCTGGCCCTCCCCCAAGCCCCCCCCGATCCCGCGACCGCCCTTTGTTCGGCCCCTCGCGAATAGCTCCTCTCCCCCCGACCTCGAAACCTATCCCCAGGAGCTGATTGCCGAACTGCAAGAAGCCTGGGAAGCCGTGCGGGTGGCCCAACTGGCCAAGGAAGAATTTATGGCGCTGATCAGCCATGAATTGCGCACCCCCCTGACCTGCATCATTGGCATGTCTGCCACGATGCTGCGCTGGTCCTTGGGGCCGCTGAGCGATCGCCAGCGAGACTGCCTCCAAACCATCAATGACAGCGGCAATCATTTGATGCAGATCATCGACAGCATTCTCGATTTGTCCCAATCATCCCTGGGCAAAACCGCTCTGAATATTCAGTCGATTTCCCTGAAGCATTTGGTTCAATACTGCGTGCAATTGTTCCAAGAGGTGGCTGAGACGCGCAGTATTAGCTTGCGCTCCTCGAGCAGTTTGAACCTGCCGGAAGAGGATATTTTCTTTGGGGATCCCCAGCGTCTACGGCAGATTTTGATTAATCTCTTGGACAACGCGATCAAGTTCACCGAGACCCATGGCACAGTGCGCGTGCGGATGAGTCGGGAGGGGCCGGTGCTCAAATGGCAAATTGAAGACACTGGGATTGGCATTCGTCCGGAGGATCGCGATCGCCTCTTCCAAAAATTCCAGCAGCTGGAAGACTCCCACCGGCGGCGGTTTGGCGGCACCGGCCTGGGCCTAGCCCTCACCAAGCAATGGGTCGAGCTCCACGGTGGCCGGATCGAGCTCGAATCCAATCCTGGCCATGGCTCGTGCTTCACGGTTTGGCTCACCGAGCAACAGCCCCCAACTCCGACCGTGCGGCTTCCCAAGGTTCAGGGTGAAGTGGTTCTCCTCGAAGAAGATGAACAGTCCGCAACGATGATCTGCGAGCTGTTGACGGCGGCGGGGTATAAAGTTTTTTGGCTGGTGGATAGTTCCACTGCGCTGGAGCAGATTGAGCTGCTCCACCCCGCTGCCTTGATCGTTAACCTTCAGTTTCAAGGCAGCAGCGGCGAAAACCTCGTTCAACAAGTCCATCAGATGAACATTGTCCATCCGCCCAAAATTATTGGTCTACTACCCCGCAGCCTCACGGAGCAACCATCTTTCGACCCGTTCCAGACCTCAAAGACCCAAGTCGATGCCTATGTGTTCACCCCATTCCATCCTGCCGAATTGGTCAATCACCTCAATCTAAAACCTACAAATCTTGAGCCCACGAATCTAAAACCCACGAATCTAAAACCCACGAATCTCGGGCATCGCCCAGCTGTTGACCCATGACGCTGCTCCTAACCAATGACGATGGCATTGACGCACCGGGGCTAGAGGTGTTGGAAACGCTGGTCACAGATTTGCCCCACCTTACGGCTGCACCGCGTCTGCCCCATTCCGGCTGCGGTCATCGCGTGACCGCCCACCAGGCGATCCAGGTGGAGGATGCCCCAACCCCAGACCATCCCCAGCGCTACGCGGTGCACGGCACCCCTGCCGACTGCACTCGCCTAGCCTTGGCCAAGCTTTGCCCCGAGCCCCCCCACTGGGTCATTTCAGGCATCAATGCTGGCGGGAATTTGGGGGTGGATGTTTATCTTTCGGGTACCGTGGCGGCGGTGCGTGAGGCGGCCTATCAGGGCATCCCTGGCATCGCCATTTCCCAATACCTCAAGGGTGGCCAAGAGCCAGACTGGAACTGTACGGGCATTTGGGCAGCCAAGGTGATTGCTCAACTGCTCAAGCAGCCCCCTAAGCCAGGTGGCTTTTGGAATGTGAATTTGCCTTGGCCCGAAGGCAAGCGCTCCGCGACCCAGATCCCAGATCTGGTGTTTTGCCAACCCTCGCGTGATCCCCTGCCTCTGCGTTATGAGCCCCAGGGCGATCGCGGCGATCGCTACCTCTACAGCGGTCGCTATGGCGATCGCGTTGCCGCACCCGGTACCGATGTGGCCGTCTGCTTCGGTGGGGCCATTGCGATCACGCACCTGTGTACCTAGGATGAGCTTGATTGGCGTCAAAAAAATTAGCTGTTTGTACATTAGCTGTTTATACAACGGGGTTTGACATGCGCATTTTGGTCATGGGCGGCACAAGGTTCATCGGAGTCTATCTCACCCGTCTCTTGGTGGAGCAGGGCCATGAGGTCGTGCTGTTCAATCGCGGTAATCGACCGGCTCCAGTGGCGGGGGTCGAGCAAATTCAGGGCGATCGCACCGACCCGGCCCAGCTCAAGGCCAAACTTGCAGGCCAGTCCTTCGACGCCATTTTCGATAACAATGGCCGCGAACGCAGCGACACTGAGCCGCTGGTTGAGATCTTCAAGGGCAAAATTCAGCAGTTCATCTACGTCAGCTCCGCCGGGGTCTATCAAAAATCCGACGAAATGCCCCTGCGAGAGGGAGACCCGCTCGATCCCAAGAGTCGCCATCGCGGCAAATTTGAAACCGAAGACTACCTACGCGAGCAACAGATTCCCTTTACTGCTGTCCGCCCGGTTTATATCTACGGCCCACAGAATTACAATCCCCTCGAAGTCTGGTTTTTCGATCGCATTGTGCGCGATCGCCCCATTCCCATCCCCGGCAATGGCCAGCACCTCACCCAGCTGGGCCATGTGCAAGATTTGGCCACGGCCATGGTGGCAATGCTGGGCAACGCGCGGGCGATCGGCCAAATTTATAATATTTCGGGCGATCGCTACGTCAGCTTCGACGGCATCGCCCGAGCCTGCGCCGAGGCCGCTGGCAAATCCCCCGAGCAGCTCTCAATTGTCCATTACGATCCCAAGGCTTTCGACTTTGGCAAAGAAAAAGCCTTTCCCTTGCGGATGCAGCATTTCTTCGCCGATATCCAAAAAGCGAAAGCGGAATTGAACTGGCAACCCAGCTTTAGCCTTGCGGAAGGTCTCAAAGACTCCTTCGCTCAGGACGCGACCACACCCGGCTTGATGAATTTTCCCTTGGATGAAAAGATTCTGGGTAAAGCTTAGGCCAGCGGCGATATCTGGGTTCTGGCAACTTCCAGGCCAGACTGCCAGAAATCTTAGGGCAGCCGTCACAGAATTTTAAAGATTGGCCACATAAATGACCTCCAAATCCCGGAGAAATACTTAAGTAACCGACACAACTGGATGTTGAGGGCTGCGGGCGCAGTCCTCAAACACCGTTTATTGATCGGATTAAAAGGTATTTCATCAAACATCTAGGGGTTTACGCCCACTTTTTCACGGAAACTTCACACAACCCCACAGATCTACGGATTACCTTATATATGGGGATGATGACGGCTTCACTTCGGACTCGACACCCCAATCCACCGAGAATCTGCATCTCCCACTTGTTCTCAGCTTGGGATGCTTGATATGACTCGCTCTAGTGAAGGATCAGAACTAATGTCTCCCGCACTTCTAGCCGCTTCCTACTTTGCAATTATCACTGCCCCACTGGCAATCTTTGGCACCCATCCCCTCAATCTAGAACTCGGGGATCTGCAGGTTTACCAAGGCAAACTGGAAGACGTCGCCTCCCCCTACTTAGGAGCGGCGGCAGCAGGCAGTCTTGCTTTGGGTGCGATCGCTTCCCGAAAACGCGTTCGGCGTTCGGCGCAGGCCGCCACAACTGGAGCTACTAACACCAGCACCAGCATCGCAGATGGCCATTTGCCCAGCGGCGAGTCAGCTGTACTCAAGCCCGTTCTCTGGTCTCGCCAACATCTGCTTGAGCAGGGGTTAGATGCCTTCCTGGAACCGGAGCTAGACACTGACCAGCCTTCCCAGAACCTGCGGCACGAGCCAGCATCCAAGCAGACACCCGCAAGATCCCGATGGACGGCAGATCCGGCTGAGTTTAACTCAATCCCCTCAGGCGAAGCCGTCCTGGCCAAGACCATCTTGACCAACACGACCTTAACCGAAACATCCTTGACTGAGACAATCTGGACTCGAAACCGCTCCAAGATCCATTTCCAACCCCAAATCCATGAAACCAGGCCAGCGGGGGATTTTGTTTTGGAGAGCTGGGCCGAGGCCTTTCTGTCTGATGCACCTCTCGGGTCGCTCAATCAGCCTTCCAAGACAACAGTCCTGCCGGCTCCGGCTGTTCTAGAAACTCGACTCTCCCCAGTCAAGGCTTTTGGGCAACGGGCCGAGACCGATATGGAGTCTCCGTTTATTAAGTCTCCATTTGAGATTTCCCATGACTCCTCGGTTAAAGCCCAACCCTTGGGAGCGACAGTCACGCCGAAATCTAAAGTAGCTTCCCAGGTTGTTCCCTTCCATCACCTTCACGCTAGCGCTCCCGTTATGCCTGCTGCCCAGACCTATGCCAGCTTTGTCCACATCGCCAACCTCGCCACCTCAGCCTCCACATCCTCCTATTCTCCTGCGCGGGATTTGAATGCGGAGTTAGCGGCTCTTGAACAGCTGGAAACAGTGCGGGAGCAGATTCAAATGCTCTCTGCCCAGATGGAGTTGCTCCAAGCGAACCTCAACCCCCAAGCTTTGGGCGGCAAATACCTCGTTGCATTGCCCTCGACGACCCCCAAGCCGACCTACACCGTCGTCACCACAGAATCAAGATCGGAGCAGTCTCCTTACAAACCGGCTGCCTATCCAGCGCCGCTTAGGCAAGTTGTCGCTTCCTAGGACAGGCCTGGAACATTCACGTCTCGAAAGATCCTGCCCGTATCAGATCAGTACCCGTATCAGCTGAGTATCGGATCGGAATCGGTCAGGGTTGGCGGTAAACTATAGGCTGGCGTTCTGACCCACTGCCGTTCTAAGACGTTTCCTATGAAGTTGCCACAATCTTCTTTGTTGAGTGCAAACCAGCCTGGGTATTCCGCCCTTGCAATCGTGCTGAGCATCCTCCTGGCTGGACTGTTGGCCTTAGCTGGCCCTTTTGCCTCAGCGGCGATCGCCACCGGCATCTACGACATCGACCCAGTTCATGCTGGAGAGTCCACCTGGATCGTCGATCAGTCCGATGTATTGAGCCGCTTCAAGCAAGGCCAAATTAGCACTCGTCTGGAACAAATCAGCGAGCAGACGGGCACCGAGATCCGCTTTGTCGTCTTTCGCCGTCTTGACTATGGTGAAACGATCCAGAGTTTCACAAGCAGTTTGTTTGATACCTGGTTCCCCACGGAAGAAGAGGCCAAGAGCCAAATCCTGATTGGTCTAGATACGCTGACCAACACCACAGCCATTCGCGTGGGTCGCCAAGCCCAGGAATTGTTGAGCGATGCGATCGCCACCAGCATCGTCGAAGAAACTATGATGGCTCCCATCCGCCAGGGCGATCAGTATAACCAGTCGCTATTGGATGCGAGCGATCGCTTAGTCGCCGTGCTCTCGGGCCAAGCGGATCCTGGCCCTCCCGTGATCGAAGACAAGCTCAACGTTGAAGGTACATTCGCCTCCCAGGAAGAAACCCAGGAAAGCAACGCAACAGTCGTTGTGATCGTGCTGCTGATTGTCGCCACGGTGGTGCCCATGGTGACTTACTTCGTCTACGTTCGCTAGATCTCAAAACCTCAGATCTCAAAACCTCGGATCTCACCCCCCCCAGATTTCAAAATCCTAGACATACACAAAATCCTAGACATATAAACGCATCACATTTTCCAAGGGCATACGGGACTGAACTCCCAGCTTGAGCGAAGAGACTCGCCCGCGCGCAAGATGCTCAGCGGCGGCGCAGGCGATCATGGCGGCATTGTCGGTGCACAGACCCAGAGGCGGGAGCAGCACTTGAATGTTACGTTTGGCAGCCTCGGTGCTGAGCAATGCCCGTAGACCGCTGTTGGCCGCAACGCCACCGCCCACGGCAATGGTCTTGAGGCCGAAATCTTGGGCACAGGCGATCGCTCGATTGCTCAGCGCCTTAGCCACCGCCGCTTGAAAACTCGCCGCCAAGTCCGCGGTAGGCAATGGCCCCGACTGCGCGAGTCGCTCCGTCAGGCGTAGCATCGCTGTCTTGAGACCGCTAAAGCTGGAGTCGTAGGGGTGATAACCTCCCTGGGGCAGCGAAATCTTACCTTCCGGAAGTACAAAGGCGGTGGGATCACCCGTTTGGGCCAATCGATCGATCACCGGGCCGCCGGGATAGCCCAGGCCCATGAGTCGAGCCACCTTGTCAAAGGCTTCTCCGGCTGCGTCGTCGCGGGTTTGGCCCAGGGTTTTATACACCCCTTGATCTTGAACGTGAATCAAGCTCGTATGCCCCCCCGACACAAGCAAACACAAAAACGGTGGCTGGAGCTGGGGCTGCTCTAGGTAGGACGCGCAGATATGCCCCTCAAGGTGATGCACACCCAAAAACGGTTTTTCGAGCACCAAAGCCAGAGTCTTGGCGGCCATGGTACCCACCAGCAGGGCACCGACGAGGCCCGGAGCCACGGTGGCCGCAATCCCATCGATCGCTGCCCAGGAAAGGCCAGCAGCCTCAAGGGCCTGGGCGATCGCCGGATTCACCGTCTCCAGATGCTGGCGCGAGGCCAGCTCTGGCACGACCCCTCCATAGGCACGGTGTAGGTCGATTTGGGAGCTGACAATACTGCTCAGCACTTGACGGCCCTTGACAACTGCCACCGCTGTTTCGTCACAACTTGTTTCGACGGCAAGAACGGTTGTCATTGGCTGATACCTTAGGTGCAGGCTGGGTAGAATTGTGTAGAACCTTAAACTTGTCGTAAAGAATTAGGTGCTGTTCTGGGAATCTAGAGAATAGATTAATTCAGAGGTCTATCCTCCAGGATTCTTCATTTTAGGAAACGGCGTGCCTTTTGAATTCTTGGGTTTTGTTTTCTCTCAGCACGCTCCCTATAGAACACTGCTTGAAATAAGAAGGAAAAGTTTCCATGAGACGATTGTTCGCTTTGGCGCTGGCAGTTTGTCTGTGGTTTAGTTTTGTGCCCACGGCGTCTGCCGATGTTGCCGGACTAACCCCCTGTAGCGAATCTGCTCGCTTTATCCAACGAGCCAATGCTGCCACTACGGATCAAGCAAAAGCCCGCTTCGAGCGCTATTCACAAGCGCTTTGCGGAGAAGAAGGTCTGCCTCACCTGATCGTAGATGGTCGGTTGAGTCACGCAGGTGACTTCACCATCCCTGCCATTATGTTCCTTTACATTGCGGGCTGCATTGGTTGGGCCGGTCGCTCCTATCTGATTGGTGGTCGCTCCCTCAAAGACCCGGCTGAGGAAGAGATCATTATCAACATTCCGCGTGCGATCGCCAGCTTCCTCGGTGCCGCTGCTTGGCCCTTGGCGGCACTGGGTGAGTTTACCAGTGGCAAGCTCCTGGCGAAGGCTGACGAGATTACCGTCTCGCCTCGCTAGTGGGTCACGCCCGCGAGGGCAGTGCGATCGCTAGGTTTGATGATCGTTTATTGTTTAGGAGCTAAGTCACGATGATTCGATATTTGTCCACTGCACCGGTGGTTTTGAGCGTTTGGCTGTTCATTACTGCTGGCATTTTGATTGAGTTCAACCGTTTCTTCCCCGACCTGTTGTTCCACCCGATGTAGTGTTCCACCCGATTTAGACTGAATCAAAACAACGGGAGGTCAGCTTAGCTGGCCTCCCGTTGTTTTGCCCATCTGGCCATTGGCCCAGGCCCCAATTAAACTGCAGCAAACAGGGCAGACTCTAACTCTTGCAGGGCTTCAGCTAGGCGACCATTGACAATCTGGAGATCAAACTCGTCGGCAGCAGCCAGCTCGATCTGAGCGCGGGCGAGGCGACGGGCGATCGCCTCTTCAGAATCCTGCCCCCGTCCCCGAATTCGCGCTTCCAACACCTCCAGCGAAGGCGGCAAAACGAAAATCTGAAAGGCCTCCGGGAAAGTCTGGCGTACCTGCCGCGCTCCCTCCAGTTCAATTTCAAGCACCACCAGCTTCCCGGCTTTAACCTGTTCGAGTACTGGAAGACGGGGAGTGCCGTACCAATTTCCGGCAAACTCAGCCCACTCCAACAACTCATCCGCTGCAATCAGCGACTGGAACAATTCTCGACTTTTGAAGTAGTAATGAACACCGTCCACTTCCCCCGGACGCGGCGAGCGTGTGGTTGCCGAGATCGAAAGGTGGACATCTGGGTATTTGGGCAGCAGCGACCGCAGCAGCGTTCCCTTGCCCACACCACTTGGCCCCGTAAAAACGACGACTCGTCCTGGAGACATAACTCCGTATACCCACGCGAGACTTGGATTCTTTATCCTCTATCGCAGCGAACCAAATGACAAGATGCGAAACTACGCGATTGTTCTGCGATTAGCCCAGCCATAACGCGGTTTAGACCTAGCGGTTTAGACCTAAATGCTATTCAGATGATTAACCTCAGGCAGATCTTTAGTCAGCACAAAGCGATTGGCCACCGTTTCCGGCTGAATCGCCGACAAAATTGCGTGGCCCGAATCCGTCACAATCACAGCTCGGGTACGGCGGCCATAGGTGGCGTCGATGAGCTGCCCCCGCTCGCGCGCATCGCTGATGATACGCTTGATCGGAGCCGATTCAGGACTGACGATAGCGATGACTCGATTAGCAGAAACGATATTACCAAAGCCGATGTTAATGAGCCGCATGTCCATACGCCCAGACCCCTCTGCCCTGTATCTTGAGTGAGGTAAATCTTAAGAAAACCTTATTTTTTATCCTAGTTAGTTTTTCCACCTCCCCCCAGCAGAAGACTTGCTTCGCATTGAATCTTATAAATTCTTAATACCAGCTCAGCTGGGCTACTGCTTTTTGAAGATTTCTCTAAAAAAAACTCGTTTTTGTCAATTTAAGACTATTTTCCGCTTGTTCTTGATGATCATTCTCCTAGAAAATATTCAGAAGCTTTACCGTGCAACCTTTTGATTTCACGACCCAATCTGCAGTCTGCTCAGAACTGTATCGAAATTGGCTGCCAGCAAGGCTAGAAACCGTGTACCAGCGCGATCGCCACACCCTCAGTCTGGGCCTGCGCACCCTCCAGGGCCGCAGCTGGCTGACCATCTGCTGGCATCCCCAAGCCGCCCGCATTCACATCGACTCAGCGCCGCCTCGGTACCCGATACCTTTGCCTTTAGCCACCAAATTCAGTCTCAAATTAAAGGGTTAGCCCTCAGCGCCATCAGACCCATTGCCCCTTGGGAACGGGCGCTCGATCTACAGTTTGCTCGGCGTCCGGGGGAGGAGGCCCTTTGGCACCTCTATGTGGAGACCATGGGCCAGTACAGTAACCTGCTGCTGGTCAATCAAGACGGCCAGATTGTTACGGTGGCCAACCAGGTCAATCAGAAACAATCTCGGGTGCGGACAATCCAGACGGGTCAGGCCTATGGCCCACCGCCTGCCCTGCAAGAGGCTCAGCCCGATGGGGCCGAAGTTTTCGAGCGCTGGCAAGAGCGAGTGGCGCTGGTTCCGGGGCGATCGCCAAAATCTTATTCAGGTCTATCGGGGGCTGAGCTCGGCCTTGGCGCGATCGATCCTGGAGGCTGCTGCAATCGATCCGGCAACCTCCAGCGATCAGTTGTCCCCAGGAGATTGGCAACGGCTGTTTGACCAGTGGCAAGGCTGGCTCAGGCGGCTCCAGACCGAAGACTTTTCACCGGGTTGGACCGAAACGGGGTATTCGGTGCTGGGCTTGGGTCTTCTAAAGGTGGCTCCGTCAGTACAGGAACTCTTGGAGACCTATTACGGAGCAGAGGGCGATCGCCAGCAGTTCACCCAGGTGCGTCACCAGGTCTCGCAAAAACTAGCCAACGTCCTGGGGAAGCTGCGCCACAAGGCCAGCGGCTTCAAGAGCAAACTCCAGCAAGCCGACGGAGCCGATCTGCACCGCGCCCAAGCCGATTTGCTCATGGCCTATTTACATCTCTGGACGCCGGGGCTCCAATCAATCGAACTCGCGGACTTTGAAACCGGTGGGCCGGTGGGCATAAAGCTCAATCCCGAAAAAAATGCAGTGCAAAATGCTCAATTTCTCTACAAACAGCATCAAAAACTCAAGCGGGCTCGTCTCGCTGTGGAGCCCCTGTTGGCCGAAGTTAATCGGGAACTGCGGTATCTCGAACAAATCGAAACCAGTCTGGCAGAACTGCCTCAATATCAAGACTCTGGCGATCTGATCGCGCTGCTCGAGATCTATGACGAACTGATTCAGCAAGACTATCTGCCCGATCGCGAAGGCCGCTACCGGCGTAGCTCCTCAGAGTCCAAAACCGGTTTTCATCAATACATCAGTCCCGGCGGCATTACGCTACTGGTAGGGCGCAATAATCGTCAAAACGACCAACTCAGTTTTCGCCAAGCCACGGAATACGACCTCTGGTTCCACGCCCAGGAAATTCCGGGCAGCCACGCACTCCTCAAGCTCGAACCCGGTACCAAACCCGATGAGCGCGATCTCCAGTGGGTCGCCAACATTGTGGCCTACCATAGCCGCGCTCGTGACAGCGACCAGGCTCCCGTGGTCTATACCGAGCCGAAGCATGTCTATAAACCCAAGGGAGCCCAGCCCGGCATGGTGATTTATAAGAAAGAGCGGGTGATTTGGGGCTATCCCCAACGGGGCAAGACGGCGATTTTGCAGAGCTTGAACCCGCCCGCCAAACCCATCAGCTCAGCTTATGACCCGTCGTCGGACTCAAGTAAAGTTTCATAACAAAAGTACGGTATTTTCAGTTACAATTCGAGGCGAATCGGAAGTGACCGATACACAATTCTGATGGCGCGTTGGGATCGCGCGTTAGGATTTCCTCCAGAGCCTCTAAAAGTCAGCCCTGCCAAGGCTGGCTTTTTTGATGGGAATTTCTCTGGGGAATTTCTCTGGGGAATTTCTCTGGGGAATTTCGTGCAAACTTATGCAAACTGGGGTTTAGTGCCACAATGGGCGTGACCATTCGTTCTTAGATTCTGGAACCGATGACAGTGCCCGGAAACACCGAAGCCAGCCAGACTGCGATCGCCTCCCCAGCACTGGAAAGCCCCCCCAGGGCGAGCCAACGACCCCAGATAGTGCCCTCAGCTCCCAGCCCCTAGACTCGCCCCTGGACTGGAATGAAGTGCCGGGGGATGTTGAAATGTCCCTGTTTGATCACCTCGAAGAACTGCGGCTGCGAATTTTCTATGCCCTCGGGGGTGCGGTCGCAGCGATCGCGGGATGTTTTTTCGCGGTCAAGCCGATTGTGCGATTCCTCGAAGGGCCAGCCCAGGGCGTTCGGTTTATCCAGCTCTCCCCCGGAGAATTTTTCTTCGTCTCGCTCAAGGTGGCAGCCTACAGTGGCTTAGTCTTGGCCACGCCCCTGATGCTCTACCAGCTAATCCAGTTTGTCCTGCCAGGCCTGACTCGGCGAGAGCGCCGCTTCATCGGCCCGATTGTGATCGGCTCAACATTTTTGTTTGCAGCGGGGCTGGCCTTTGCCTACTACGCCCTGATTCCGGCGGCGCTCAACTTTTTATGAGCTATGGCGGTGATGTGGTGGAACAGGCTTGGTCGATCGATCGCTATTTCGAATTTGTCCTGCTGTTGATGTTTAGCACAGGCCTCGCCTTCCAGATCCCGATTATCCAAATGGCCTTGGGCCTTTTGCGCATCGTCAACGCGAGACAGATGCTCTCGGGCTGGCGCTACGTGATTTTGGGGGCAGCGGTGTTGGGGGCCGTGTTGACGCCTTCGACGGATCCGCTCACCCAATGCTTGCTGGCGGGGGCGGTGACCGGCCTGTATTTGGGGGGCGCGGGTATGGTCGCGCTGGTGACGCGTCACTAACGCGTTAGTTGCGGGTGACGGGTAATGGCAGGTGACGGGTTAATCATTCAGCATCCATTCAGAGGCGCGATCGCCCAAATCCACATCCAGCGGAATACTAATCGCCTTACCAATACGCGGATGTCCCTTGGCCTGGCTCACCGCCGCCTGAAAGGACTCCACCATTCCCAACGCCTGAATATAATTCCCCACCTCGGTCAGGTGTTCGAGGTGCGCTTCCAAGCCCCTGGGATAGGAGGCCTGTCCCCAGAACTTCCACATAATCTGAACGAAAATCTTGCCCTGGGTTTTGCGCAGCTGCACATCATAGGAGCGGCCCCATTTCCCCAGCATCAATTGATGAAATGCTTGTCCAGTCATACTCCTCGGTGGCTCTCAGCGTAACGTAATCTTTCTTAACCTTATGAAGCGAACGGTAGGGGTAAATGCAATAATACTCAAGCACCGCATGGCATTACATCACGGCATTACAGAACAAACGATATGACACAAGCATCAGGAGCCTCCGACGTCCCCAGCATGGGTCGTCGCCAATTCATGAACCTGCTGACCTGGGGATCCACAACGGGCGTGGTGCTAGGCGGACTGTATCCCGTTGTGCGGTACTTTATTCCGCCCTCCACGGGCGGCGGCGGCGGCGGTGTCGTTGCCAAGGATGCCTTGGGCAATGACGTATTGGCAAGCGCCTTTTTGGCCGAGCACGCGGTGGGCGATCGCACCCTCGTCCAAGGTCTCAAAGGTGACCCCACCTACCTCGTGGTCGAAGGCCCCGACGCCATTCGCGACTACGGTATCAGCGCCATTTGCACCCACCTCGGTTGCGTAGTGCCCTGGAACGCCAGTGAAAGCAAGTTCATTTGTCCTTGCCACGGCTCTCAGTATGACGAGACCGGCAAAGTGGTGCGTGGCCCAGCGCCCCTATCCTTGGCTTTGGCCCATGTCGAAGTCAACGACGATACAGTGAGTTTGACCACCTGGACCGAAACCGATTTTAGAACCGGCGACGCGCCCTACTGGGCTTAGGGTTAACTGAGTCTCAAGCTTGGCCAGTCCCCAGCTTGACTGGACTGAGCCGTCACTGGTCTAAATCCTTCTTTGTTGACGTTGTTTGTTGACGCCCTCCTTCGGGTTGGCAGATCCTTGACCCCCCTGACCTCTGGAAGATGAGAAACTTGCTTTTAATAAACTGGTTCAAGAATAGTGGGTGCGCAAATGCGTCGAGCCTGCTCCGGGCTGGGAGCTGGCTCTCCCGCTCCGTCGTGGTTGCGCTAGCTGCCGTGACATTTTTTTCAGTACCGACGCATTGATGCCCCAGGCCGCTGCGGCTTATCCGTTCTGGGCACAGGAGAAATATGAAACCCCCCGTGAAGCCACGGGCCGGATTGTTTGCGCCAACTGCCACCTGGCCAAAAAGGCGGTGAAGGTGGAAGTTCCTCAAGCGGTGTTGCCAGATACGGTCTTTAAAGCAGTCGTCGAAATTCCCTACGAAGATGGTCTGCAGCAAATCCAAGCAGACGGCAGCAGGGGTGGCCTTAACGTCGGCGCGGTGCTGATGTTGCCGGATGGCTTCCGGATTGCGCCGCCGGAGCGGCTCACAGACGAACTCAAGGAAGAGACTGAGGGCGTCTATTACCAGACCTACAGCGAAAATCAGCAAAATGTCGTCATCGTCGGCCCTCTAGGCGGCGAGGAGCATCGCGAGATTGTCTTCCCGGTGCTGTCTCCTGATCCGCGCACGGACAAGAGCGTTCACTTTGGTAAGTACTCGATTCACTTGGGTGGCAATCGGGGCCGGGGGCAGGTGTATCCCACGGGTGAAAATAGCAATAACAATGCGGTGAAAGCGACTGCTGCGGGGACTGTGGCGGCGATCGCCTCCACCGATTCCGGCTTCACCATCACCCTAGACACTGCCGCCGGCCAGGTGACTGAAATCATCCCCGCTGGCCTAGAAGTCGCGGTGACTGAGGGCACGGAAGTGAAAGTCGGGACACTGCTGACGGCTGACCCCAATGTGGGTGGCTTTGGCCAAATGGACACCGAAATCGTGCTGCAAAGCAGCGCTCGCATCGCGGGTCTGCTGGTGTTCTTTGCGGGCGTGATGCTGGTGCAGATCATGCTGGTGCTGAAGAAGAAGCAGGTGGAGAAAGTTCAGGCTGCCGAGATGAATTTCTAGGACGCGTTTCTAGGATTAAGGGTTAGCCTGTTGTCGTTCTTCAACGACTCAAAAGTGGGAGGCTCCTAGGCAGGCCTCCCGCTTTTAGTTTGAACAGTTGTAATTTTTTTTGCCGATGTGACAGAGGTTCTTATCCCGCGACTCCGAATTCGACTTTAGGCAGATCCCCGAATATTGAATGAAACTGGTGAGCGGAGAGATTATTGTCATAACTGAATCAAGCTTGGGCGACCCTCGTATGAGCATGCGGGGATGCGCTCGGTATTGCGCGCTCGGTGTTGCTCAACGCTTCCGCTTTTTTTGCGCCAGATCGTAGGATGGAGCCAGTCCTCAAAAATCCTATGCTGCTTCCCCTCGCTTTCCAATTCACCTCCCCCGGCCCAGTGCTGTTTGAGCTGGGACCAATTTCGGTTCGCTGGTATGGCCTACTGATTGCCATGGCAGTCATCTTGGGCCTGAATGTCTCGCGCTGGCTGGCCAAAAAACGCGGCATCGACCCAGACCTGATGACCGACTTGGTGCTGTGGATGGTGATCGGTGCGATTCCGGCGGCTCGACTCTACTACGTCCTGTTCGAGTGGCAACAATATGCAGCGGAGCCCCTGCGCGTCTTGGCCATTTGGCAGGGAGGCATTGCGATTCATGGGGCGCTGTTGGGCGGGATGGCGGCAGCACTAATTTTTGCCAAGCTCAACCAGGTTTCGTTTTGGCAGCTCATGGATCTGGTGGCTCCGGCGGTGATTTTGGGACAGGCGATCGGACGCTGGGGCAATTTTTTCAATTCTGAAGCCTTTGGCCGACCGACGAATTTACCCTGGAAGCTTTACATTCCCGAGCAGGTGGTGATCAATGGCCAAAACTTTTTTCCTCGTCCGCCTCAGTTCGCCAATGTTGGATATTTTCACCCAACGTTTTTGTACGAATCGCTGTGGAATTTGGGCGTTTTTGGGCTACTCCTGTATTTATTTTTTCGCGGGCTAAAGGCGGCTCAATCCGGTGGTGTGGGATTCAAACCTGGGACAATCGCCCTCACCTACTTCATTGCCTACAGCCTAGGCCGGGTTTGGATCGAAGGCCTGCGCATGGATAGTTTGATGCTGGGGCCCTTGCGAATAGCACAGGTGGTGAGCTTGGGCGGCGTGGCGGTGGGGGTTTTGGGCCTGGTTTGGTTGTATGGGTTGGGGCGATCGCTCCCAGATGTCGTAAGCCGGAAGTTTCAAATGTAATCTGTCGCCCAGGAGATTTTCAATGATTGCCAGCTAGGTTCACTCCTTTTTGTCGCCAGAGGAATATCTGGCCCTAGAACGGACCAGCCCGATCAAGCATGAGTATATCGACGGTGAAATCTTTGCGATGGCGGAGTCGAGTGATGTCCACGCCGCACTGGTTCGCAATGTGGTTTTTGTCCTGTTCTCCCAGCTCCGGGGCAGTGGTTGTCAGGTTTATCCCCAGGATGTCAAAGCTAAGATTGCGCAACGCCGACGTTACTATTACCCCGATGTGATGGTGACCTGTGACGATCGCGACCAGGACGATCGCTATGTCAAACAGCATTACGAGTTCATTGTTGAAGTTCTGTCAGAATCGACGGAAGCCTTTGACCGAGGTCGCAAGTTTGAGGACTATCGGCGTTCCGAAGCGCTGGAAGAATATGTGTTGGTGTCGCAGGATCGGATGAATGTGGAGGTCTATCGTCGCCAGGCTGCAGGACGCTGGGAGTTGCAGGCCTATCAGAGCGGCGAGGTGGTGGAGTGGGTTAGCGTGGGGGTGAGTTGTGCGATCGCCGATCTCTACGAGGATGTTGCGCTAGTACCTGAGGATCCAGAAGCGTTGGAGGATTGATGGGGTGGGGAATTGAGGCTTGGGGTGGGCGATCCCTCGGAGCTTGGCGAAGCCAATCGCGAGCGAATAGTTGCTCTAGAGACTGAAAAGAAGAGAACGTTCAGGATTCAAGGAAGAGGTTCTGAAAGGGATGGCGATTTTTCCAGCGATAGGTTCGGAAGTCCCGGCTGTCCGTGCTTAGAATACATCCATGTCCGAGGAATTCAGCTTGCGCATCTGGTTCATCGCTTGTTTGTGGTGACGATCAGTCCGGTTAGCCAGCGCGACCCAGAAGCCAGTGTCTGCAATGATCAAATCTTGTGGCTCCAATCTAGCTTTTCCTTGAATTGAGTCGAGAGTTGGGGTTCATCTTGGAGGCTGCCGATAAAGCCGTTGTTTTGCAGGATGGTGAGGGCATCGGGGCCGATGGCGATCCTTCGGAGCTTGGCGTAGCCAATCGCGGATGTTGAGGATTGGGCGATCGGAGCCTCAGCGATGTTTGTTTCTGCTTTCGTTGCCGCTGGGCCGGAGAGCTGTTGAAAGCGATCGTAGATGAATTCAACGAAGTCCAAAATGGTTTGAACCTGGGCCTCTGGGAGAAGCTGAATGATTTGGAATATCTTATCTTGAGCATTCATAGGTTGGTCCAGCGGTAACCTGTTTCTAGGATAATCCCCAAACGAGAGGGTTAGACAAGGACTGAGGCAAGACACCAAGTGTTGGGTGGGGTGGATGCGGCCGACTCGGGTGAGGCAGAAACACCCGGTGTCTGGAGCCATTTTAGCTGTCGTAGGCGCTGCCTCGGAAGTCGATGCTGTAGATCAGGATTTCGTCAGCTTCTGGTTTAATTTTGAAAATGATGCGAATTTGCCCGACTCGGATTCGGAAGTAGCTTTTCCAATCACCTTTGAGTTTTTTGAGGTCGAGTTCGTCGGCAGGTAGGGCTTCTTGCTCTTCGAGGGAGGTTCTCAGCAACGCGATTTTTGCTCTGATGCGTTCCTGTCGGGTATCATCCAGCTTTTTGAGAAATTTGACAGCGGAGCGACTAAACTTGACTTGCATTGGTCACCCAATCCGTCATGTCAACAAAATCTTCTTCTGCGAGTCCTTCTGGTGAAGAACCAAGATTTTCATCGATTTCGGTCTGTTCTTCAGTTTCAACGTAGGGGATGAGGAGCTGGAACATGTTGAACCACTCTTCGCGCAAGACCTCGCGAACGCTCTCTTTGATTAGCGTTTTGAGCAGGTTGAGGTCTAGGGTTTGGGTATCCATAGGCAGGCTGGGCAATTTTTACCAAGTCTTTACCTCCTAGGATAGTCCTTAAATAAGGAAGATGAGCAGCAAGCAGCACGATGGCCGCTGAGGAGCAGGAGCACGGGCATTTCAGCCGCCACTAGGGCGATCAGGGTTGATTTGAGGTTGGGATAGTTGACTTTGAGTGAGTTGAGTAGAATTAGGGGGGTAGTCCTATTTAGGTAAGGATAGCCCCAACCCCGTGTAGGCAGAGCTTTCAGCGCTTAGAGTAAACTTTATAGACTCGAAGTATCCTGGATTTTCTCACGGTTTTACAGCTACAAAGCCAAGATATTCACGAAATAGTAGGTACTCTGGGCCATTTCATCGGCAGATACTTACCCTCTGGAAGAGGGTAAGTATCTGCCGATGAAATCGATGTTGGCAAAGGGTTTCAGCTGTCCTTACCTTTGGAGCACTACCCACCCGATGTCTGAGGCCAATGCATGGGTTTAGCGCTGGGGTTTGTTTTGCTGGTTCAGCCAAACCAGGAGGGCAATAAGGCCGCTGAGGGGCAGGAGCAGGGGCATTTCGGCGGCGAGGGGGGCGAAGCTGAGGATGAGGATCAGCAGTTTGATGACGTCTTTGAGGATTTCGATGTATTCCATGGAGGGGGTTTGAATTCGATACATCCATGGTCTTCGGGGGGAGGTTGGGTTTTTGGGTGAAGCAAAATTGCTTTGATGGGATGATTTATGGGTGACTTTCTGGTTTGTAAAGAAATCCAGAAGGTGGGCAAGGTTGAGTTGGTTGAGATCGAGAAGTCCCGGTAAAATTGAGAACAATGTGTAGGTTGGGTAGAACGCAGTGAAACCCAACAAGCTTGGGCGTTTGGCCTTGGCTGTTGGGTTTCGTGCCTCAACCCAACCTACGTGTCTACGCGGCGTTTTGTTGAGGTGGGGATGTCGGCTCGATCTTTGTGTGTGGCGGCTGAGAAGGTTGGGCGGGTTAAGGCTGCGCTAAAGCGGTGTGCGTTTGCGAGTCAGCAGGCATTGGCGACGGAGTCGGGGTTTAGCCTCTCGACGGTGAAAAGTTTTCTCAACGGTAGGCCGGTGGATCGGCTGAATTTTATTGAGCTGTGCGAGAAGCTGGGGCTGGATTGGCAGGCGGTTGTGGCGATTGAGACGGAAGAGGGCGCGGCGGACGCGGTAAATTGGGAGGAATCGCCGTTTATTGTGGGTTCACCGATTACGAAGCCGCGTCAGTTTTTTGGCCGGGAGCGGGAGTTGCGGCGATTGTTTGCGTTGATTAAGCGGTTGCCGTTGCAGAATGCGGCGATTATTGGGCCGAGGCGGGCGGGGAAGACGTCGTTGCTGTATTACCTGATGAAAATTTGCACGACGCCGGAGGAGGAGCTGAGGCCGGGGCAGAAGCGGGATTGGTTGCCGAATCCGGAGTAAAACCGTTAGGTATGTATGAATTCTTGAAGAGTATAACCATTGAAGTTGTACAGCTTTATTGACAACAAGTAGACCCTATCAAGTAGACAGGATCTCCTTACTGTATAGATTTAGACTGATTAGCTCTCACACGATGCTTGGAGTCCAGCCAAAAGGATGTTTGCTAGTGGATGGTCTACTGCCTCTTCAAATGCTTGAATACCCATTGCTTGCATAGTAGCTTGAATCCTCTTAAGGAAATTAGGTGATTCGTTTAATTTTTGAGCGATCAGAGAAGACTGGTGGGTATCTCCAGTGTGTTTAGATGCAGAGATTTCAATCAGCAAAGATCGCACTTCGCTTACAATCTCCTTATAATCCTCACTACTGTAATTATGATATATAAATTGATCACGTTATGGAGAGAACCATTGAAGTCTCTGCCAATATTGATCGAATTGTTTTGCATCTCCAAGCATCCTTGTATGAAATATTTTCGGGTTCAAGCTTGTGATTAAATGCGGCTATCAGCACAAGAAAGCATTAGCTTTAATTAACAACACTTAAATCAACTGAAATCTTCTTAATTGAAGATCGCCACTTTCTTCTCACCATTGTGGAGATTTCCATTAAAATCGCCTGTCACATTAACCGACTTACTGGTCATATTAACCTCGACCCTTTGAGCATTTTCATCCATGAGCTTTTGGATCGCCTGAACAATATCAAAAAGAAAAGCCTTGTCTCGGCTTTCAAAGAAATCGCTATGGCCAGAGTTGAAGTTAAGGATTAGTCCATATTTACTGTCTTGGTTGGCATAAATTAATATGAATAGAGCTGCGAGAACTATAAAAGTTAAACCAAACATTGATGCAGGATAGATGTTGGCAGTGGCTCCGACAAAAAAGAGTAATGCTCCAACTATGGATAGGGATAATGCTACCTTAGCAAGAAGATGATTGGTAGGAATCCTGCCTACGGTTAAGCCTGTAAGATTTTTTAGTTGATATATGGTGTTGTCAAATCGTACAGTTGCTTGTGTGAACTCTATTTGCGTAGCTGTTTGACTTGTCAGGTTGTTGGACTCTTTGATGCTATTCATTTTGCACTAAATAGACTTGATTCTAGACCCTACTGTTGTATTCTTTTTGTATTCGTGGAGCATGAGTGTTTATGTGTAAAAAGATTTTCTTGAAAAGCCTAAAGTAGAAGTTTAGCTCAGTTCAAGAGCTGCATTTGCTGGATAAATCGAAATTTATTTGATGTATGTATGAGTCAGTGAAAATACATGAATACAATGTGCTGACTGTCTGGACTTTACCGGAACCCCCATCCCCGACTTCGCCCTCCGCTACGACCCCGACGCCAGCCGACAGAGCCTACGCCCTCACACGCGGCCACCCCGCCCTCACCCAGCTCCTCTGCTCCGAATCGTCAACCTCAAAACCGAACAAGACCCCGCTATACGC
>JAAUOP010000227.1 GCA_012034805.1 Synechococcales cyanobacterium CRU_2_2
ATGCAGAAACCTCCGCTGGGGCTCGTCAACCCTTTGAAGGCGTGGGCGACCTCTGCAAGCAGTACGACTGTCTGTTGATTGCCGATACCGTCACCAGCCTGGGCGGCGTGCCCCTGTTCATCGATGATTGGGGCATTGACTTGGCCTATAGCTGTAGCCAAAAGGGCCTGAGCTGCCCCCCGGTGACCTCGCCGGTTTACGATGGGCGATCGCGCCCTGGAAAGCTAGAAAAGCGTCAGGGCAAAGTGCCCAACTGGTACCTCGACATGTCCCTCGTGGGCAAGTATTGGGGAGCTGAGCGCACCTACCACCACACCGCGCCGATCAACATGAACTACGCCATCCGCGAGGCCCCTGCGCCTGATTGCGGAAGAAGGCCTAGAGGCCCGCTGGCAGCGCCACCAGGACAATGTCGAGCTGCTGTGGGAAGGCCTGGAAGATCTGGGCTTGGAAATGCATGTGGCCAAGGAATATCGCCTGCCGACCCTGACCACCGTGCGCATTCCCACGGGCGTCGATGCCAAGCTCGTCACCAGTAAGCTGCTGAATGACTACAACATTGAGATCGGCAACGGCCTGGGCGAGCTGGCTGGCCAGGTCTGGCGCATCGGCCTGATGGGTTTCAACAGCCGCCCTGAGAATGTGGTGACTCTGCTGGGGGCAATGGAGCGGGTGCTGGCAGAAGTGGGCTATCGCAAGTAGGCGATCGCCCCAGCCTCGAACTCTCACCTAGCCCGCTGGGATGCTAGCCCCCTAAGACACCGGGTGTTTCGTTAGGATTGATGTGAAAGCATTGACTTGATGACAACATCCGATGTCTGCTGTTGAGCCCTTTATTTTGGGTGGATCGTTATGTCTTACAGCGACTTTACGATTAATGCAGTTAAAAAGCAGTTTGCTGTGGCGCTAATCGAAGACCAGGCGCTATTTGAGACCGTTGGGCCAGTGGACTCGCCCCCCTGGCTCAAGGAATTTCTAGTCATTCATCTACCGCTCGCCGATGCGATTGGAACTGAAAAGCCAAGTCAGAATTTGTTGTAGCCCCTATTCTTTCCGCCACGCGGGAAGTGGCAAAACGAGAGATTAGCCTATTCTCGGGCATTGAATTTAATGTTGACAAGACCCAGGGATTGGTGGGGCGCTGCGACTTCATCGTGAGTCAATCGCGATCGCAGTACAGCCTCTCCGCTCCAGTTCTAGCGCTTGTCGAAACCAAAAAACGATCGCATCAATGCAGGCATTGGCCAATGATGGCGGAATGATCGCTGCAGAAATATTCAACCACCAAGAAGGCAATGCGTTGCCCATTATTTTTGGATGTGTGACCACAGGGGATCTGTGGCGTTTTCTCAAGCTAGAGTCCATTGCGGGCCAAAGAACGATTTTTATTGACTCAACTCAGTACTTTGCATCTCAAGTAGAACGACTACTAGGCATTTTGACTCATATAGCCAGTGTCTAATACAACTTGCTAAGCGATCCCAAAGAATCCCGTCATTTCAGGGGATACCCCCAATAAAACCCTTTAAATTTCCCCTGAGCTCGCCGATCGCCCCCGTTCCAGTTTAGGACCGGCTAGCCATTACCCCACTGTCCACCGCAATTCGCCCACTGCCACCCGAATGGAACCTTTGCAACTGCCACCCGCCTTTGCCTGGTGCTCCGACCCTGTCCTTGGATGGAGGCGAAATGAGTTTGGGCAAAAAACGAGCGTACGGCTTAATTTTTCGTTACAGTTGTTCACATAGCTACAACTTCCCTGAGCTGCCACTTCCGCCCACATCCTTTCCATGAACAAGAGCCAGTCCGTCCTGTCCCTGATTTCCGCCCTCCTCCGCCCCGCTGTGGCCACCACCAGCCGCCCGCTGCAAGCCTCGATCGCGCTTCTCCGACTGATTGCAGGCGTGGTCATGATCCATAACGGTTTGGACAAGCTGGGCAACGTCGAAAGCTTCGCCGAAGCCTATGTTTCCGTCATTGGCCTGCCCTTCCCAATTTTCTTCACCTATGTTGCAGCCTTGACTGAGCTGGTGGGTGCGCCCCTGCTGATCCTGGGCTTTTTGACCCGCCCGGCAGCCCTGGGGCTGTCTTCCACGATGCGATCGCCATGTACCACCACATTAAAGTCGCGGGCCTCAGCATCCCTTACCTGGAACTCTCTGCCCTCTACTTTGGCGTCTTCCAGTTTTTCACCCTCGCAGGCGGTGGCCTGTTATCCACCGATGCCTTGGTGTCCGGTTGGTTGGGCAATCGCATCGGCAGCCAGCTTCCCAGCTTTGCCCAGGGCGAAGCTAGCAAAGCGGCAGCCAGTCAGGTCGAAGCCAAGGTTTAGGAACTTGGCGCGATGCTGATGGCAGTGTCGAAGCTGCGTTGAAGCTGCGTTGAAGCTGCGTTGAAGAGTGCAAACCTGACACCCAGCCGTTTTCGATCAAGCCGTTTGAGCCCTGCTCAGGCGGCTTTGCTGATCAGCGCCCCAGAAAAGTGGCAAAATCAAACCCATAGACAGTCCAGTCCATCGATAGCAGCAACGGAGCCTGAGTGTGACGGTTAAGCCTGATTGGTTACGGGTCAAAGCGCCCCAGCGGGAGCGGGTGGGCGCAGTCAAGGACATTCTGCGAGACCTCTCCCTCAACACCGTCTGTGAAGAGGCGTCCTGCCCCAACATTGGCGAATGCTTTAACAACGGCACGGCGACGTTTTTGATCATGGGTCCGGCCTGCACCCGCGCCTGCCCCTACTGCGACATTGATTTTGAGAAAAAGCCCGTTGCCCTCGATCCAACGGAGCCCGATCGCCTCGCAGAAGCGGTGGGTCGCCTGGGGCTAAACCATGTGGTGATCACCTCCGTCAACCGCGATGACCTGGCCGATGGCGGGGCCAGCCAGTTTTGTGCGCTGCATTGAAGGGGGTGCGTGGGCGATCGCCGGGCACGACGATTGAGGTTTTGATTCCCGACCTCTGTGGCAACTGGGCTGCCTTGGAAACGATCCTGGCGGCTGGCCCGGAGGTGATGAACCACAACACCGAGACGGTGCCCCGGCTCTATCGCAAGACCCGGCCCCAGGGGGATTACCAGCGCAGTTTGGAATTGCTGCGCCGCGCTCGGGAAATCGCCCCCTGGGTGTTTACCAAAACCGGGATCATGGCGGGTCTGGGCGAAACCGATCTGGAAATGCGCCAGGTGATGGGGGATTTGCGCGGGGTGGATTGCGATATTCTCACCATCGGCCAGTATCTCCAGCCCAGCCAGAAGCATCTGGGCGTGAAAGACTTTGTCACGCCTGCTCAGTTTGAGGCCTGGCGGGAGCATGGCGAATCGATTGGCTTTTTGCAGGTGGTGTCTTCGCCCCTGACCCGCAGCTCCTACCATGCGGAGCAGGTGCGGATGTTGATGGAGCGCTATCCGAGGGAGAAGCGGGCGATCGCCCGAAGGTGACGGGTTTTTGGGCCGCCCGGTCTTAGGCTAGGCAGCGTCACATCCCCAGGAGCTGCGCTCCTCCTTGAATCTAGGAGCGCAGCTCCACCTTGAATTTCTTCACCAACTGCTCCCGCAGCTTTTGGTGGACTGGATCGACATCCTTGTCGCTGAGGGTGCGATCGCCCGCCCGATACACCAGCCGAAAGGCCAAACTCCGCTGTCCCTCCGGCACGCCCTTGCCCCGGTAATCATCGAACAGCTCCACCCCATCCAGCAGCTTGCCGCCGGTCTTGGTCATCAGCGTCACCAGGTCGGCTACGGGCACGGCGGGATCGACAAAGAAGGCCAAGTCCCGATCCGAGGCCGGGAAGCTGGAGAAGGGCTTGAGCAGCGAGACCTTGCGGCCACCGTCGTCATCCAGGGCGGTGAGGAAGGCATGGAGGTCAAGGTCGAAGAGGTAGACCTGGCTGGGGAGATCGCGATCGCGGGCCACCGCTGGATGCAACTGGCCAAACCAGCCCTGGGTCCGGCCCCGCAGCACCAGGGCCGCCGTCCGCCCCGGATGGAGCATGGTGTTGGCAGAATCCGCCTTCCAGTCCACTTTGAGCCCCAGCCGCTGGAACACCCCCTCCAAAACGCCCTTGGCTTCATACCAGCCCAGGGGCTGGTCCTTGCCGCCCCGCAGCCAGCCTGCGGTGGAGACATCGCCGCCGAGGATGCCCGCCAGGCGATCGCCCTCACTCAAGGCCCCATCCGCCGCCGCTGCAAACACCCGCCCGGTCTCAAAGCCCCAGAGCGCGCCGTTGCCCTGCTCGCGATTGAACACAAAGGCATCGACCAAGCCCGTCAGCAGCTCGGTGCGCAGGGCCGAATATTCCGCCAGCAGCGGGTTGGCCAGCTTGATCTTGCCCTCGCCCTCCGGCGACCCGAGGGAATAGTGCTGCAACTCCGTCAGGCCCGCCCCCCGCAAGGACTCCCGCAGCTTGCGCAGCAGGCGCTGCTCGGTGGAGAGCTTGCCCAGGCCCGACTGGCCCGGCAGGCTGTCCTTGAATTTTTCATAGCCGTAGAGGCGGGCCACCTCCTCAATTAGGTCAATCTCTCGCTCCAAATCGCGGTAGCGGTAGGGCGGCACCGTTACCGTCCAAGTGGTTTGGGCATTTGAGCGCTGCTTCTCCAGTTCACAGCCCAGGGCCGTCAAGGTCTGCTCTACCTCTGCCGCACCCAGCTCGTCCTCGGTACCGTCAACCAGCGTCGGCCCCAGGAGCTGGTTCACCCGCACTAGGCGCAGCTCGATCACATTGGACCACTGGCGGCCCTGGTCGGAGCGCTGGGCGGCCTGGCAAACCACCTGGCCTCCGGCCACTTCCAGGATCAAATCGATCGCCCGCTGACAGGCCAGCTCCAGCTCGGCCCGGTTGACGCCGCGCTCGTAGCGGGTGGAGGCTTCACTGCGCAGGCTCTGGCCCCGAGCGGAGCGGCGCACGGCCACGGGGTCAAACCAGGCCGCTTCGAGGACGAGATTGGTGGTGCTGTCATCCACTTCGCTCTCTTCGCCCCCCATGACGCCTGCCAGGGCCACGGCTTGGTCGTTGGCGGTGGACATGGGGGCTCCCGGTCAATTCAGAATGCCGCAAGATAGATCGGCGTGCGGTGTTTTGCATCCCGTGGTGTGAGGGGCGGCAATGCATTGGCGGATCGGCATGGTGGTCGAGAGGAGCGAGCGGCGCTCGCCACACCGAATGGGCGCAACGATTGCATCTACTTCACCGACCCCGCCGTCAGGCCCTTGACGATGTAGCGCTCGAGGAAGACCCCGACGATCACGAGCGGCGCAATCGCCGCCGCCGATAATGCCGCCATGGACCACCAGCTTATACCCTGTGAACCGGTTTGGCTGGCTACCATGACCGGTAGGGTCTTCGCGTCCGTGCTCGTG
>JAAUOP010000010.1 GCA_012034805.1 Synechococcales cyanobacterium CRU_2_2
ATGAAGATGCCGACGATATTTATGTTCGAGAAAGTCATTTGAGCAATGCGTGGAATGGCGATCGCGTCCTCGTCAAAATCATCAAAGAAGGCAAGGAAGCTACCCAGGGCGTCGGGTATCTCGGCGATGGCACGATGGTAGTCGTCGAGGATGGCCGCAGCTACGTGGGCGATGAGACCAAGGTAACCGTCACCAGTGCCTTGCAAACCTCTGCGGGCCGGATGATTTTGCCAAGATTAAGGCAGCGGTGGCCTAGTCTCCGGCGATCACCTGGGCCTTGGTGCGATCGCTATCAATCACAATAAATACGATACCTGGGCTAATTTCCTCGGGAACAACCTCTGCAACGGAGCAGGCCAAGTTCCCAGATCGCGACTTAATGGTGAAATCGGCCTTCGGGTTGCCCATCTCTACGACAACCCGCGACCCCGCCGATCCGGCAACCGGTCTCACGGTCTCCAATCTCACGCGCATCTGCGCGCGCCAGAGCATCGCCAGCCGCGGCCGCGCTGCTCGCCACCACGTTGCTCGCCGCCGCGCTGCTCGCCACCGCGCTGATCATCCTGACGAGGCTCCTGCCGCGCATCACCGTCGCCCCGCTCAGCGCGCTCGGATTTCTTAATGGGTCGCTCAGCCATGGTCTAACAGTTCATTACGACTCGCCGATCCTACCGCGAAAAGTGCGAAAAAAAAGAGCGCACCTCGGTGCACTCTCAAACCCTCAAAGACTTTTGACATCCTTCTCATGATCCCTTTAGAGGACTTTGGACCTTAGAGATCGCCGCCGCGAAGCGCAAGCACCACCACCACGGCAGGGCCAGCCAACACAACCAACGCCAAGGACAGGAGCTGGAAAATCAGTACAAAATCAATCCCACCTACGAAGCTCGTGAGACCATCAAACAGGCCAGCCAATAGCAGAGACATATCTCCTCCCTTAGAACCCAAGCAGAATAAAGCGAGTCAACAAAGCCGGTAAACTCGAAGTTCCAAGGCCAAAAAGCTAGACTTGCAAACCGCCTGACTCTCTCAGCTTGAAACCTCTTTGATTCCTGCATTCGTCCTTGATTCTAAGGGCTGGCTGCCCCCTCTTTTTAAGGAAATTTACAAAACTCCATTAATTTTGTTCTTGTGGGTGTGGTGCATGGTTTCAAACGGTGTCTTGGGCGTTGTCTCGAACACAGATTCCGTGCTCCAGCAAGTCTTATTCACCGCTTTGGGGCACGCTTTGGACAATTTGCGACATTTGCTCCAAATCTAGCACCGTGGCGAGTTTGTCTGCATCCATCAGGTCTTGCTCTAGAACAATCTGCCGTAGGGTTTTGCCCGTTTCCAAGGACTCTTTGGCGATCGCCGCTGCGTTCAAGTAGCCAATATGCGGATTCAACGCCGTGACCAAGGAGAGCGTCCGCTCGCCGTAGTCACGACAGCGCTCTGGGTTGGCCGTGATGCCTTGGAGGCAGTTTTGGTCGAGGGCTGCGATCGTGTTGCCCAGGATTTCGATGCTGTGGATCAAGTCGTAGGCAATCAGCGGCATCATCACATTCAGTTCCAGCTGACCTGCTTGGGCACAAAGGGCGATCGCGCTGTCGTAGCCCATCACCTGAAAACAGACCATCGACGTCATTTCTGCCATCACGGGGTTATATTTCCCCGGCATAATCGACGAACCAGGCTGGACGGGGGGGAGCTGGATTTCCTTCAGGCCGGTCATGGGGCCGGAGTCCATTAGCCGCAGGTCGTGGGAGATTTTGACCAGGTCTTGGGCGAGGTTGCGCAGGGCTCCGGAGACGGCGACGAAGGGGGCCATACTCTGCATGGCGGCCATCAGGTGGGGAGCAGGCCTGAGCGGGAAGCCGCTGAGTTCTCCCAGGATGGTGGCGACGCGGTGGGCGTATTGGGGGTGGGTATTGAGACCAGTGCCCGAGGCGCTGCCGCCTAGGCCGAGGGCCATCAGGTCGGTGACAGCGGCCTCGAGGCGGCGGTGATGGTCTTGCAGAATGTAGGCCCAGGCGCGGAAGCTTTCGCCCAGGCGGATGGGAACGGCGTCCTGAAGGTGGGTGCGGGCGGCTTTGACGATGGGTTGGAATTCGTCGGCTTTGTGCTGGAGGGTGGCGATCGCCCCCGTCAAGGCCGGATACAGCGTATGGGCTAGGGCCAGCAAGCTGCCGAGACGAATGGCGGAGGGAATGACATCGTTGGTGGACTGGCCGTAGTTGACGTGGTCGTTGGGGCTTAGGCGCGCATAGTTGCCTTTGACGTCGCCCAAAATCTCGAGTCCTCGGTTGGCCAAGACTTCGTTGACATTCATGTGGTGAGAGGTACCCGCCCCCGCCTGATAGATATCGACGACGAACTGGTCGCGCAGTTGTCCCTGCAAGATTTCGTCGCAGGCTTGGACAATGACTTGGGCTAGGTCGGGCGCGATGCAGCCGAGTTCGCCATTGGTTAGGGCGGCGGCTTTTTTGATCAGCAAACAGGCGTCTACGTAGGTGGGCAGAGGCTTAAGGCCACTAATGGGAAAGTTTTCGGTGGCGCGCTGGGTTTGGATGCCATAGTAGGCACCCCTGGGGAGGACGCGATCGCCCATGGAATCCGTTTCAATCCGGGAAGCGTTAGCGTTAGACATGCTGAGTCCAAGGTCGGTGCTGAAGGGCAGAACTCCAATATCCCAGAAAATCCTGGGTACAGTCTTCGGGTAAGCACTGAGCCCCAAACCCCCAGTCCCGCAAGGCGGAAGTGTCCGGACTAGCCTAAGCCACCCTCATCCCCCAGCCCCTTCTCCCTGGATGGGAGAAGGGGAGCCGGATTGAAGCCCCTCTCCCGCTCTGGGAGAGGGATTGGGATGAGGGTGGCCCAACCGACGCCTAAACCCCCTAGGCGATCACCGCGTTGCGAATTTCTTGGGCCGTCAGGTAAAGCTTGCTCCAGGCGCGCATGGCTTGGGTGGTGCGCCAGCCCATCGACTTGGCGATCGCCTCCAACGGCTGTCCCGCCTTCATCGCGCTCAGCACACTGTGTTCGTCAGCCTCCAGCTTTTCTTCGAGGGTTTCCCACTGGTGCTCGTTCAGGCCCAGACGGTGTTCCTGAACGGAGGTCGCCAGCCATTGGGTTACGATCTCGGGCTGTACCTTGAGCGAGAACACTTGAACGGCGTGGTAACTGACCTTTTCCCGTAGGCGATAGACCTTTTTGATCGGAATGCGCATTTCCTCGGCGATCGCATCCTGGTTATACCCCTGCAAGTACAACCGCAGCCAATCCACCGCCAAAGGCTCAACCCGCTCAGCCAAATACGCCTCAAACTCATCTTGAACCGCCTTGCGCTGCACCTGGGTTTGCTCCCAATCTTGCTGTCGCTGAAACTGGCTCAACGCCTCGTTATCAAACAAACTCATCGGCGTCTCTTCCGCATCCGGCGCAATTTCTTCTGAGATCATTCGCACAATTTCCTTAGCAGGCACCTGAGTGAGGCCGCCGCGCTGGGAGCGATTGAGATAATTGACAAACCGGTAAACAATCAGCGGCTGGTTCCGAATCGGTCGCAGGCAATATTCCTCTAGACTGGCCAACAACAGCGTATTGCGCAGCTGGGAGCTGGGGGTGCATTCGCGAATCCAGCTCATCTGGTTTTGGAGGTGGCGATCGCTCTGGAGCATCTCCTGCACCACTTCCCCCAACACATCCACCACACTCCGGTAGCGATCGCGACTCTGGGACACCCACGTCCGCACCTTACTGCGAATCAAAAACAAACTGCCCAACCGCCGCATCAGCCGCTGGTAGGTCTGCTGGGAGCCAACTCCCAGGTAGCGCTGCATCAAAATCCGGTAGCGATAGTCCATCGCCTGTCGAGCCAGAGCCAGATCGCGCTCATCCATGGCCTCAAAGCGAGCTTGGTCATCCCCCAGCAACCACTGCACGATGCTGGCCTTGGTGACAGAAGACTGCTTCGGGCAATCCGCCTCAAGCCTTGTTGCCCATTCCGTTGCGAGGGTGTCCGCCAGTGCCATCGAATACATCCTAAGGGTGGCCTACTTGGTCATTGTTTCACGAGAGCTGCCCATTAAATCTGAACAGTCGTCCCAAACATTGCGAGAGATGTTCGGAGCTTGCCCATTATGCACAGTCTTGCCGTCTTTCTAACGCTGGCTCTAACGAGACCCAGGTTGGGGGAACCCAGGCGAGCAATCAGGGGGTAAACCCAGGAGGTTAGCCGAGAAATTTGCTCCGGCAGTTTGACCCAAAGTTGAACCCACGAACGGTTCAACGCCCAGGTTTGAGTTTAACCTTGGGTTACGCAACGAGATCCGGCTCGAACGAGATTCGGTTTCTGTGAGATTCGGTGTCCGTAGGATTCGGTTCATGCAAGATTGGGTTCACCTTTGTGAGTTGGCGTTGTTGTCATGGGATTAAACCGCAGGATAGATTTGGGAGAGCCCGGTTTCCTCTACTTTGCCTACGGTTCCTGTATGTGCCCGGTTGATCTGAAACGTACCCTAGGAGAAGATACCCATTCCTATGTGGTGGGGCCGGCTTGGCTCCAGGGATATCGGCTCGGGTTTACCGGCGATCGCCCCATCGGGGTTGCGGTGTTCTTGATATTGTGCCCACGGAGCAGGGCGAAATGGAGGGCGTGCTCTACCATTGCCCTGGCGGTTGAGCGATCGCCTAGACGAGCGCGAGGAAGTCCACACCGGCGGCTATCGACGCCAGGAAATCGCTGTTGTTTGCCAGGGGCACCGCTACGAATCCGTGCGCACCTATGTCGTCGTCAACAAACTCAAACAGGAAATCGCACCTAACGATTGGTACTCCAGCGTCGTCCTGCGCGGTGCACTCACCTGCGGCCTGTCTGAGCAATACTGCTGGAAACTCTTTCACCATATGAGCCAATTGCAATGCAATCGCCCATAAACAACACCGCAAAAAAGCCAAAAAAAGCGGGATCTTTTCGCTGATCCCGCCGGATTGAGCCAATAACAGCTTCAAAGGGTTGGGTGAAGAGGCTGCCCACCCTGAACCGCCCAGCCAGATCCCTAAACCTGAACCGCGAACCCTAGCGGAGATTCTGCACCCAGCAACTCCACCTGCACTTGGTAGGTCTGGTTTGGCTCAACCTGATCAACCAGCAGACTCACCAAACCAGCCCCTTGGCGCTGGGTCTGGGTACGACTGGCCTCCTGAAGTACTGTAACCCGGCCAGAATCCGGCAGTTTTGCCTCAATACGCAGCATCCGATCGACCTTTTCTGCCTTCAAATGCAGCGTTCCAGCGACAGTCTCCCAAGACTGGCTCATACAAGGATCATGCTCGGTCAGCTTCAGCGTCAGACGGTTGAGCATCTCGTAGGCCGCAATCATGGCCAAGGTCATCTGCTGCTGGGGCTGCGCCGTCTCATAACTCTCGGGCAAGTTGCTGCCAAAGAAACGCGTGGCCAAGGCTTCACCACTGCGCGCTTCGCCCAGCATCATGCTGCCTGCTAGCTCGTCTAGGGACAGGGGCTCCACCGCGAATAGGGACTCGACGGCCTGAACCAAGCGGCGACCATCCCGCACCGTGGTGCGCACCAGCTCCTGGCAGCGCTGGAACAATGTCGCCAAGACCGCGGCGGGCAGTGGAACCGGCAGCTGGAGCTGCTGGAGCTGCGGCTCCCAAGCCGCAATCTCAGCGGAAAATGACACAATGTCTTCGTATTCAACGATTTCCGTTTCCCAAGGAAACAGAGGTGGGCGAACCTCCATCTCCTGCTGAAATCGCTGCTTCAACAGGCTATAAAAGCGTTCTTGTATCACGGATCTTGCTCCCAGTTTAAGTGGTTCATGCCCTGATGACCGAGGGATGGTCTCTCCAGAATGATGCATATTCTGTGAATCGAGGCCAGCAGCGTTGTCACACATCGTTGTCACACATCGTTGTCACACATCGCGATCGATCTATGGTGATCGCAGCTTGTGCGCGTCTCGTTCGGAGGAACGACGCCAGCTAATCTTCACAAATGTGTATGTGTTTCTATTCATCTAGAAGTTGCCTTCTCCGGAAATTTTTAATCCTCAGCAGCGATTTGTGTCTTGGATGTATTTTGGTTGCGCAGATCCCAGGCTTGCTCGAGCATCTTCGACCATTGGCGATTCATTTGGGCCACGGTACAGCCGAGGTTTTTGGCGATCGCACTGTCCTGAACCTGGCTCTGCTTCATGCGCAAAATATCCACCTGCTTGTCGTTGAGCTGGTCTTGAAACACCTCCCACTCCTGGGGCAACAAACCCAAATTGTTTTCCAAATCGGCTTCTAGCCACTGATGCACCAACTCCCATTGGTGAGACATGGAAAACCGAATCAGATGATACTTGAATCGCTGCTGAAGATAGTCCCGCTCTCGGGGGTTGAGGCCCAAAATTTCCTCAATCTCTCCCGCCGAGAGATCCTGCAACCGCAGAACAAAATAGTTAGCACAGTCGTGCTGTTGCCGGGCCTCTAGGTAGGCCAAGAGCTCTTGCACCACCTTCTCTCGCAGGGCATCTTCAGCGGGTTCCTCATCCGGGGTCACCATTTGCTCGCGCACCTGCTGCAGCGCAGCATTGCCGCGAGCGGTTTCATTTTCTGAAGAGCTGCCCTCCGCCGCTTGCTCCAAATCCACCAGGGCCTCCTGGGGCTGCTGATGGGAGAACGTTTGAACCCGCAGAATAATCAGCTGCTGGCTGCGCCCGTAGGAAAGCGGAATCCGGCGCTTGGCATAGCGTTCGGAGAAGGCCATATACTCGGCCAATTCGAGGAGCGTCTTCGGCTGAAATGCCTCCTCCACCTGGGTCTCACGACGGAAGACATTTAGGCTCTCCATGTAAAAACCCTGGAGAAAATCCTCGATCAACGTCAGGCGAGCTTGATAGCTGGCCTGGGCCTTGGCGGGGGTGATATATCGGTAAATAACAGCGCTCAGGGTGCTGTGGAGCTCAATTCGGCCCTGACGATGGCCTAGCCTGTAGTACTTCAGGCATTGCTCCAAGCGGTGGCGAGCTAGGCTATCTGCCCAGGTCTTCACCTCACCAGAGTCCTGAATGCGCTGGCTTTCAGTGCAGATACGTTCGACTTCCTCCGTCAGGCGAGACGCGACGGCCTGACAGTGAGCGTCAGATGCGCGGGTGGCCTGCCTGAGCTCGTTGTACAACAGTTGAAAAGTTGTCTCCACGCCTCAGAACCCCTGGTGAATATGGTAGCTAATACAGACCCTAACACACGCGGTTAGGGCTTTATGGAAAACTTGCGAAGGGCCAAAACCATAAAACATTCGTGAAAAATAATTGGTAGAAACGACTGCAAACTGTAGCTTCGACTACGCCCTGAGTGGGACACATTTATTTGCAGCCCTGAGTCGCTAGGCAAGAAATTAATACAACGGTCTAGAGGTCGCCTCAGGATGATAGAGGAGAGAGCATGGCTTGATGGGGTCGGATTCCGGTTTTGGCAACCGGGGTTTCTGGGGCCGCAGGTTCAGGTGAGCAAGGAGACTTTGGGCGCGATCGCGCCACAATCTCCCGATCAAAACATGCTAAGGTGACCGCCTAGTGAACCTACCAGGCTTCGTCCATGGAGACTTTAGATCAGCAGATAGAAATCCTTGTTCAACAGGCTCCTCAGGACGGGGTGACGGTGAACTTAATCAAAGTGATTGCACCACTGCTCAAACAAACCGCGAGCCAACTGCGTCACCCTGAGTATCATGTGATTCAGGGAGAAGGGGAAGGCTGGCTGTTGACAACCCTGAGTAATCGCGTACGGCCCGAGCAGGAAAAGTCAGTTATCTACGCATTTCCTACAGAAGATGATGCCCAGGAATACGCGGCTCGGAACAACGACCATCGAACTTT
Source organism: Synechococcales cyanobacterium CRU_2_2 (assembly GCA_012034805.1). Taxonomy (GTDB): domain Bacteria; phylum Cyanobacteriota; class Cyanobacteriia; order PCC-9006; family JAAUQQ01; genus JAAUOP01. Next base: position 7,869 of record JAAUOP010000010.1, read on the forward strand.
AGTGGTTTCTGTGCCAATTATCCATATTTTATTTCAGCTGATCGCCCTACAACAGGTTGATAGCGTCATTTTTGTTGAGCATGCGGGGGGTGCCCCAACCGGAACCGAGGTGGCCTGTGGTGGATTCCGTCGTCAGATCCAGCAGCAAATTGAGGCCTACCAGGCCCAATTAAGCTCTACCTTCAAGCCCTCTATTCCTCCGGATATTGCGTAAAGGAAGGATGAAGCCCCAGAGCAGAACAGGACGTTTGCAACGTTTTGCGCTATCGGCGGTTCAAGGTGCGTTGGGGAGGAGGGGCAGCCGGCCAGATTTAAGGCTCGGCGACTGCCGCTTTTTGGTTCGGAAGGTGACGTTAGAGCCGTCTTGCATTTGCTCCAAGACTAGCAGTGGGGTGGGTTTTGCTTTTTGATCCCATTCCATGTGGGCAAGTCGCCCTTGGATGGTGGGCTGCCAGTAGTCATCTTCCGCATTTGGGCTGAGGAAGGCTTCGACACAATCGATCAATTGCTGAATGGTTTGGGAGCTAGCCTGGGTGGGTAACTTGACGAGGCGAATTTGTACCCGGAAGAGAACCCGTTTCTCGCAACCAGGGCCGCCTTCTGTGGGGGTGTAGACGACATCGAAGGTCTCGTCGATTTGTCGACCTGCGCTGGCAATGCCGACAACGCCGGTGTCTACTTGCTTGGGTCGGAGGGCGATCGCAATGGTTTCCTTAATGCGAATTTTGATGTTGTTGAGAATCGCGAAGTTAAACGTGTCCTCGGCCATCCGCATCCGCAAATAGTCCAGGTTGAAGTCGCGGGAGTGGAGCAAGTCGGGATTTTGCTCCATTTGAGTAATGGTTTTGAGCGCGAGCTTGAGCTTTTTTTTCAGCTCTTTGCTCTTGAAGTTCTCAAATTTGAGCTGCTTGCCCATGTTTTGGATGCGAATCCGCAGCAGCACATTGGTGCCAATCAGGGCCACGAGCAGAATGCCAGATGCGTACATCCAGGTGCCCCCGACCGCCGGAAACGTCGGTGGCGCGGCGATCGCCCCGGAAGTGGGTTGACTCTGAATGACCTGAGAACCTGACATAAATTGATGACTCCCGAATTCTCGTCGTCGTCCGATGTGCGCAGCAGAAGCGAATCTCGTTTTATTTGTAATCGGAATATCCGATCCACAGAATCGGGAGACCCACGGAAAGTTTTGGCTCAATCTAACCGTTGCACAAAGAAACAGCAAAAACCCGGAGAGTCTTGGGATGGGAATGACGGATGGGAATGACGGATTCAATCACGCGACATTTTTCCAAATTCTTCTCTTCTTCTCGCCCGATCAGAGGGAAGTAAACCAAAGGGTTTTTGATTCCGTGCAGATGCCGTCGAGCGGTTGATCCCAAGGGGCCGTGGGCAGGTGGGACAGCAAAGCGAAATCGAACACAATACCGAGGGTGCAGGGGCTAGGCTGGGCTAGGATCCGATCGTAATAGCCTCCCCCATAGCCCAAGCGGTGGCCTCGGCGATCGCACCCCACCGCCGGAACTAAAATTAAGTCTGCATTTGTAAACGGGAGAGCCAGGGCATCTGGCGAGGGTTCCAAAATGCCGTAGGCCCCAGCCACAAGGGCTCGCCCGTCCGCCAGCGATGCCAACGCAATGCTCGATGATCCAAACCTGGGTTCTCCGAGGCTTGGCTCAGGCACCTGGGGAAACCCCAGCATTTCTCCGGGTTTGCGCGCCAGAGGGGGCTCAGGTCAGGTTCTTGGCGGGTGCTCATGTAGGCCAGGATGGTCTGGGCTGCTTGGAACTGAGGTAGGGTTTGGAGCCGCTGACACAGGTGTTGGCTGCGATCGCGCCAAATCTGAGCTGATAGGGCGCGGCGCTGGTGCAGCAACCGACGCCGGAGGTTGCGCTTAGTCTCTTCTGTGCTGCGATCGAGGGGTTCGTTGATTGTCATGACCATCTCTGTCTAGGCCATCCCTTTCCAAGCCATTCCTGTTCCAAGCCATTCCTGTCCAAGCTCCTACAGACAAGGCGGGTGCATATGCTAGAAGATAGCAGTAGCCCCCGGACAGACTCAACCCTTGAACAACCCTTGTGATGTGCTCGAACATCGGTACCTGAATGCTTGAAATCTTGGCAGCCCTGTCCGCCTCCGCTGCGGGTGGGATGCGCATTGCGCTACCGTTGCTCGTGATTGGCTTGACCCGTCAAGCCAGTCTTTGGAGCGAGGTGCCTATTTTGTGGCGCATTCATCCCCAGGTGGTGCTGGGAGTTTTGGTGAGCTGGACACTATGCGAATTGATACTGGCCAAAAGTCTGATGGGCCAGCGAGTCCAGCAAATCGTTCAGCTACTGTTTAGTCCATTGGCCGGAGCCATCTTGGGGGTAGCAGTTGCCTGGCGTTTTGGCATGGACTCTTGGCTCGCTGGACTCATTGGCGCGGTGGGCGGGGCGCTTGCGTTGGTCATTCAACTGGTGCAAACCGGTTGGTTCTTCCGTCTGCGCGGGCTCCCTATCTGGGTTTCCCTGGCCCAGGACGTCTTGAGTGTTGCGCTGGTGCTGCTGGCCTTTGACGCGCCCCAGCAGGGGGGGATTATCGCCCTGCTGCTGCTGTGGCTGGCACTGCGCAGTTCAACGGTGTGGCGGCAGTGGTACCTGCAACAGGCTGAGCCAGGAGCCTTGAGCCGGAAGGGATCTGGCCCAGATCCTCGCCAGGGAAAGTCTGCACCGGATTAGAATCTCCGGTAAGCCCTTCTGTGCTTATGGAATGGAGAATAGGGGATTCGAACCCCTGACCTCTGCGGTGCGATCGCAGCACTCTACCAACTGAGCTAATTCCCCTTGTCTCGTCCGAGACCGAGTCATTTCATCCCCAGACGAACAGATCCTAGCATCTTCACCCTGTCTTTTACGCCGTTTCCCTTGCTACAATCGCAGAAGAAGACGCCCTAGCGAGGCCCCCCCATGGCCAACTCCACCGTTTCAAGTTCCAGAATTTCCAAAGAAACGCTCGATCGCATGACGCCTGAAGATGTTCAGGCATTGGCTGAGCGTCTGGAGACAGACAGCTACGCAAGTCCCTTTGAAGGTCTGCAAGACTGGCATTTGCTGCGGGCGATCGCCATGCAGCGCTCCGAACTGGCCCAACCCTACGTCCATCTGCTCGATAACGAAGAATTCGACGAAGCCTAGGGGGGGATGTGGAGACAACGCCAGAACGGTTGCCCTCAGTCTGGCAAGGCCGAAGGTTTTTGTTGGCGGTTGGCGGTGGCATTGCCGCCTACAAGTTGTGCGAGATTGCTTCGACCCTGGGGAAAGCTGGGGCCGATGTTCAGGCGGTTTTGACCGAAAGCGCCCAACGGTTTGTGACCCCCCTGAGCTTTAGCACCCTCTGTCGCCGCACGGCCCTCACCGATGCCGACTTTTGGGTGGCCCAAGGGCGGCCATTGCACATCGAACTGGGAGAGTGGGCCGAGTTGATTGTGCTGGCTCCACTCACGGCGAACACCTTAGCCAAGCTGGCCTACGGACTGGCCGACAATTTGTTGACCAATACGGTTTTGGCCTCCACTTGTCCCGTGTTGCTGGCTCCTGCGATGAATACGGATATGTGGCAACAGGTCAGTGTCCAGCGCAACTGGGCACTAGTGCTTGAAGATCCGCGCTTCCATGGGATCGGGCCGGGGGCCGGGTTACTAGCTTGCGATCGCCTCGGCCCAGGCCGCATGGCGGAACCTGACTTGATCCTTGCTCACCTACAATCTTTGCTTCACAGCGGTGGCCAGCGAGATTTGGTGGGGAAACGCATTTTGATCAGCGCAGGCGGTACCCGCGAATTTCTAGATTCCGTGCGCTTTATTGGCAATCCTTCCACGGGACGCATGGGATTAGCCTTAGCCCAAGCGGCCCAGCATCGGGGTGCCCAGGTCACGCTGGTGCATGGCCCAATGACCGCACCCCTGCCCATGAATCAGGGCACTCGAGCGATCGCCGTCACCACCGCCGACGAAATGCAGACCGTGTTGAAAGCCCAGCTCGCCCAACAAGACTGGGTGATCATGGCGGCGGCGGTGGCGGATGTACGACCGGCGGTATGTAGCGATCGCAAGCTCCCTAAGGCCGAGTTGCCCCAACTGCTTCCCCTAGCGCCGGTGCCTGACCTGATTGCAGACTTGGTTCAGCACAAGGCCCCTCACCAAAAAATCGTTGGCTTCGCCGCCCAAACCGGCGACATCGTCACCTCCGCCCTCGCCAAGCTCCAACGCAAGGGGCTAGATGCAATCGTCGCCAATCCCGTGGATCTGCCCGATCGAGGCTTTGGCAGCGCGTTGAATCAGGGCATGGTTTTCGATCGTCAGGGCGGGCAATGGGCGATCGACCCCTGCACCAAACTCGAAATGGCCCATAGAATCTACGACATTGTGGCCCGGCTTTAGCCTCAGAGCCATTCAGTGTTCCCGAAAGGCCTTTGGGCATACTGAACTCGTATTCAACCCTCGTATTCAACTGAACTCTTACCCAATGAAGCGACCCACCCAGCAAATTAAGCAGCAACTCAAGCAGCGATCGATGCAACTGACCCTTGGCATTTACGCAGGGGCTAGCGTTTTGTTGGGCAGTGCTCCGGCCCAGGCCGCCGAAAGCATTACACTGATGGTCGGCCCTTTGAATCGCTCGATTTACCTCCGCGACCTGGAAACCCTCGCCACCGACAAAACTGCTTCTGGTGACCTGGCCACGGCGCTCAAAATTTCCAAACAATCGCCCGAGGCTGCTAGCAAACTGCTGACCCAGGAAATTCCCTTCGATTTAGTTCAGGCCGATCGTCTATTGACTAGCCCCCTCGGCGACACCCTCCTAGCCCAAATTGGCAAAGTCATGGCCCCTCGTTTTTCCAATCAAGCGGGAGACAAAGCCATGCGGGCCGCCATCTTGTTGTCCCTGGCCGACGACGGCAAGATGTCCGTGTTAGAAGTCCTACGCCGCTACCCAACCAATGCGCGTCTTAACGTTGGTGAGCTGAGGGGTCTATCCAGTCAACTCAAGGATCTGCCCAATCTACTCAAGGGTGGTTTTGGTGGCTAGGTCTCCAACGGATCCTCATCGTGATCTTCCAGTTCTTCGATCCAGTGCATGATCTGCTTAAGACGCAGTCTAGGAATGTAAGGCCAGCCGCCCTCATTTTCCATGTCCCGCAGCAGGGCATACAGCGCTTGGCGATTGCTCGGCAAGGCTTGACGAAAGAGTCCATCCTCGATTTCACGGTGGAGTTTTTCAAGCAGTCGCAAAGACGCGAGTAGTGCCTGAACATCGCCCTCTTGCATTTTGGCCAGATCACGAATGGCTTGGGCGATCGCCTCGGACTGCCCAGAAAACTCGGACTGCCCAGAAAACTCAGACTGCCCAGAAAACTCAGACTGCCCAGAAAACGCAATATCCTCAGAACTCATTGATGACCTAGCAACCGAATTGGGTAAAGCCTCCCCATCCTAACTCCAGGGGTCACCTTGCCCCAATGAATGAATCCACTGCGAAGATCTTGGTAGAATTCTGTAGGGGCGTATCCAAATGCCCAGGAATCATAGACAATTGGTGGACTTTACATAACCATTTTCGGGCGCGGCTTGAGGTTCTTCCTCGTGGGGGTATTCTTCGTGAGCTGCTCCCAAGCCACCGCCACGGGTTTGAAACCGAAACATTTTGAGGAATGATATGAGGTACCGCGCTTTTCTGGGGGCTCTTTGTGCCTTCTGCCTAGCTGCTGTGACGGTTTTTAGCGGCAGCGCTCTGGCTGTCCCTAAAGGGCTGAGCTATGACGACATTGTCAACACGGGACTGGCCAACAAATGTCCCGAAGTATCGCAATCGGTTCGCGGGTCTATTCCCCTAGAGTCTGGTAAGTCTTACCAGCTGGCGTCGCTTTGCATCGAGCCCACGGAGTATTTTGTCAAACAGGCACCAACCAGCAAACGAGCCGAAGCCAAATTTGTGGAAGGGAAGGCGCTGACGCGTTACACCTCCAGCTTAGACGAGGTTTTTGGCGACCTGCAGCGCAATAGCGATGGTACGCTCACATTTGTGGAGCAAGGTGGCATTGATTTTCAAGCGATTACAGTGCTCCTGCCTGCCGGTGAAGAATACCCGTTTATGTTTACGGTCAAGGGTCTGAAAGCCAAGACCAGTGAACCGGCCACCAGCATCAACACCTCCACCACCTTCGAGGGCAACTACCGAGTGCCGTCCTATCGTACTTCCAACTTTTTGGATCCGAAGGCTCGGGGCTTGACGACTGGCTATGACAGCGCTGTGGCCATTCCTTCCATGGCAGATGACGAGTCAATTCGTAAGGAAAACGTCAAGAAGTTCATTTCGGGTGATGGCACCATGGCGCTGCTGATCGATCGCGTTGATAACTCGACGGGTGAAGTGGGCGGTATCTTTGAAGCGGTGCAGCCGTCGGACACGGACATGGGCGGCAAGGCCGCTGTGGATGTGAAAATTCGTGGCGTTTTCTACGGCATTGTGGAAGAAGCCTAGGGTTGTAGGGGCGCGGAATGCGCGCCCCTATCGGATCTGGGATGCGCCTCCAGGCACCTGAGGGTCGGAGGTTCCGACCTCTACGGGCGTTGGAACATCGCCTGACTGACCATTCGTTTGATTGACCGTTCGTTTAGTTAATCCCAGGAGCCTAAAGGCTCCTTTTTTGTGTTGATTTTATGTCGCGCTGCGGTTGGGAGCCTTCGCTGGTTGGATCTGCTTGGCCAATGCTTTGCCGTCGCAGCAAGTTGTATGAAGCCTCAAACCCAGTTGGCGAAACAGCCGTCCTCGGCACCCCCATCGGGATAGGATGAAACACGGATTTTGGTGCCGATGTTGATGTCTTGATTGAGACCCACTCAACACAGGACATAACGCATTACGCAACACATTACGCAACGCATTGGAGGTAAGTAATTTTGACCCAGCACGCACAAGCGATCGCCCCCCACGGCGGCAAGCTGATTAACCGGTTGGCCACAGCCACGGAACGCCAGGAATTCTTGGAACAGGCAGAAAACCTAGCTCGGGTTCAGCTCGATGAGCGAGCGCTATCCGATCTGGTAATGATTGCAATCGGCGGGTTTAGCCCCCTGACCGGCTTTATGGAGCAAGCGGACTACGAAACCGTGGTCACAGATATGCGCCTGGCCAACGGTACACCTTGGTCGATTCCGGTGACGCTGTCGGTGACTGAAACGATCGCCGACCCTCTCAAGGAAGGCAGCTGGGTGCGCCTGGATGATCAAACGGGCCGTTTTGTCGGCGTGCTGGAACTGACCCAGAAGTATCGCTACAACAAAAACCATGAGGCCGTTAATGTCTATCGAACCGATGATGAGAAGCATCCGGGGGTGGCAGTGGTTCATGGGCAGGGGCCGATTAACTTGGCGGGGCCGGTGTGGCTGATGCAGCGGGATGAGCATCCGCTGTTTCCGAGCTATCAGGTTGATCCGGTAGTGTCGCGATCGCAGTTTCAAGAGCGGGGTTGGCAAACCGTCGTCGGCTTCCAGACTCGCAACCCCATCCATCGCGCCCATGAGTACATCATCAAATGTGCCCTCGAAACCGTAGATGGCCTCTTTCTCCATCCCCTCGTCGGAGCCACCAAGAGTGACGACATCCCGGCAGATGTGCGGATGCGCTGTTACGAAATCATGGTGGAGAACTATTTCCCCCAAGAGCGCGTGATCTTGGCGATCAATCCATCGGCGATGCGTTACGCCGGCCCTCGGGAGGCGATTTTCCACGCCCTGATTCGCAAAAACTATGGCTGCACCCACTTCATTGTGGGCCGCGACCATGCTGGGGTTGGCGATTACTACGGCACCTACGATGCCCAAGAAATCTTCAGTGAGTTTGAACCGGCTGAGCTGGGCATCACGCCGATGAAGTTTGAGCATGCCTTCTATTGCAAGCGCACCGAGGGCATGGCCACGAGCAAGACCAGTCCCAGCACCCCGGAAGAGCGCATTCATCTCTCGGGCACGAAGGTGCGGGAGTTATTGCGCAATGGCGAATTGCCACCGCCCGAGTTTTCTCGCCCGTTGGTCGCGACCGAACTGGCGCGGGTGATGAAGGGCTCCTAGCGATCGGTCGATGTCAATACAAACACTCGATGTCAATACAAAACAAATTGCGAAACTGTCTCCTCGGATTCCCCACGAAGGTCAGTATGGTTTTGTATGATGGACTAGCGGTGCGTTAAACCTCCATTCATGGCCGATTCTAAGGATATTGAGAGTCTGAAGGATATCGAAAATCTGAGGGTGCTCACACCAGGCGGATGGCGAGGCGTTGAGGCCCCGACGACTGACTATTGCCTGGGAAATCGCAATGGGGCTTAAGCGGCGATCGCTGCTCAAGGCGACTGGGTTGACCCTTGCTGGCTGGGCGCTAGAGGCCAGTGGGTTGACGCTTTTGAATCGCTCTACGGCAGCGCTCGCGGCTCCGGCTCGGCGAAAGTTCGCGCTGCTGGTCGGGATTGACCAGTATGGCAATAGTGCCAGTTGTCCCGACTTGATGGGCTGCATCCACGACTTGACGCTTCAGCGCAACCTCTTGATTCACCGCTTTGGCTTTGAACCCAGCCATATCTTGACCCTTCAGAATAAACAGGCCAACCGCAGTGGCTTCCAAGCGGCGTTTTTCGACCACCTGTTTGCCCAGGTGACTGCTGAGGACACTGTTTTTTTTCATTTCAGCGGCTACGGCAGTACTGTTCAGACGGCAGAAGACCGCAAAATCCAGCGCAGTTTGGTGCTCTATGACAGTTGCACCTCTGCCAATACTGCGGTGATCAAGGATCTCCCGGAGTCAACCTTGCTGCTGCTGCTGCGGACGCTACCCACCGATCGCATTGTCTCCGTGCTCGACACGGGCTATCGGCTGCCAGAGGAGAGCCCCGCATCCGAAGGGGTGCGTCTGCGGACGCGTCCGAGTCCGGCTCCGGCCCCCTTTGATGCCCAGACCCTCTTGCTTGAAGAGGCCCTCCAGAAGCAGCTCAAGTCCCAAGGTTTTTTACCGAGTGTCGCTCAGTCTCCAGGGGTCGTTCTTCAGGCCGCGGATCTCATGCCTGCTGCCCTAGAATTTGAAGCTCAAGCCGGGAGCATGGGGCTGTTGACCTATGCGCTGAGCCAGCAGTTGTGGAATACAGCGGACTCCGTAGGCTGGCGTGAGGTCATCGCTGGCACCCTAGCGCGGCTGGCAGTGGAGCTGAGCGTAGTGCAAACGCCGCAGCTTTTGGACAGCATTGCGCCGGGGCGATCGCTGGAAAATCGGGCTTCAAGCCCACGACTGCCTCGGGGGGGGCCGGAGCCGTGCTCAGCGTTCGCAGCAGTAGCGATATCAGCCTGTGGCTCGGGGGGCTACCGTCCCAGGCGATCGCCTACTGCGCATCAGGTGCGATCTTCCAGGTGATTTCGGAGCCCAGCCAGGCGTCAGGGAAAGCTTCCAACCTTACGATTCCCGGCAGCATTGCAGACGAAGTGCCAAGTCGTACCCCAGCTAGCCTCGACCCAGCTAGCCTTGACCCAGTCCGCACCGTTACCGTTACCCCGACCATTCGCTATCTTCAGATTCAACAGCGATCGGGGTTGCAAGCCCAAGCCAAGCTCTATCGCATGGGCGAGGGCAGCGGGCTCCCGGCGGTCGGAGCTCTTGTGCGAGAACAGGTGCGCGTTATTCCTCGAAAAATTGACTTGGCGATCGCCATCGACAAACGGCTCGATCGCATCGAGCGCGTCGATGCCACCAGCGCCCTCACGGCCATTCCTCGGGTTGCAGTGGTGACCACGCGCCATGAACCTGCCGACTACGTTTTTGGTCGGGTGGCCCCCCGAGGCGAAACCCTGGTGGCGTCCTTGCCCCAGAACTTGCGCCAACATCCCAGCCCCGTTGACCTTGCCCAGACCCGCTCCACCTCCCCCGTCACCGAGCTCGAAGAGCTGGAATTGCCCGGCAGCGAATACGGCCTGCTGACCCTGAGCCATGAAGTCTTGCTTCCCACCCTCGGCGCGTCCTCTGAGGCGATCAAAACCGCTATCCAGCGGCTTCAGCCCTACCTAGAAACCCTGCGAGCTGCCAAGAAATTTCAGCTCTTGGAAAACAGCCTCACCACTCAATTGGCTGTCCAAAGCCGTTGGGAGCGGTTGCCCGCACTCTCGGATCGTGCTAACCCCAGCCAGCCACCGATCCTAGCCGCACCGCGCCGCGCTGGCTGTTTGAGCTTGAGGGCGGGCGATCGCCTGCAATACCAGCTCAAAAATGAGAGCGATCGCCCACTCTACGCCCTCGTCCTCGGATTTGATCCCCGAGGCCGCTGGAAACCCTGGGTCACCGACAACCTGATCTCGCCCTTGACTCCCGCCCTCCAGGCCCAAGGCAGCATCACCCTGGGCAAACGCCCTGGGCTAACGGACTTGTACACCGTCTTTAGCCTCTCTCCCTTCGATCGCATGTATGAGCTGTTCACGGGGGGGCGACTCCAGAATTCCGGCAGCCCAGGCGGATCAGCCCATCACCGATCCCTACGCCCTTTCTGAAGCCCTCTTGCAAGATTTGTCCGAAGGAAGCCAGCCGTTAGCCCCGGAGATGCCCGTTTCCGACATGGTTTATCTGCTGAATTTGCAGGCCTGGGCGGCGTTTCGCCAAATTTGCCGGATGACCTAATCCGAGCGAAATTCAGGGCATGACAGTCCGAGTTTGCCCCCCGCTCCGAACAATCTGAGTTAAGATTAGTTAACAGAAGGCTCAGATTTTAGATTTCGCTCTGAATGTGTCTTTCCCATTTACGAAATTCAAGGAGAAAGAACCCCGGTGAAAAAGCGGTGGAGAAACGTTGGGCTGTACGCCCTTTTGCTGTTGGTTGTGGTTGCACTCCTCTCTTCTTTCCTGGGCACTTCGCCCCAAGAGAGCAAGCCTCCCATGCGCTACAGCGACTTCATTAACGCGGTCGAGCGCCAAGAAGTCGATCGGATTCGCCTCAGCCCCGATCGCAGCCAGGCCGAGGTGAAGCTCAAAACCGGGGAAAAGGTGGACGTTAACCTGCCGCCGGATGCCACCTTAGACCGGAAGCTGACGAGCAACAATGTGGACATTGAGGTGGTGAAAGGTAACACCGACAGCGTTTGGCTACGGACAGCTAGCAGCTTTTTCCTACCCTTCCTGTTGCTGGTTGGTCTGTTCTTCTTGCTGCGTCGTGCCCAAAGCGGCCCTGGCAGTCAGGCGATGAATTTTGGTAAGTCTAAGGCCAGGGTTCAAATGGAACCCCAGACCCAGGTCACCTTTGGCGATGTCGCAGGCATTGAGCAGGCCAAGCTAGAGCTGGCTGAGGTCGTCGATTTTCTCAAAAATTCCGATCGCTTTACGGCGGTCGGGGCCAAGATTCCCAAGGGCGTCTTGCTGGTGGGGCCTCCGGGCACCGGAAAAACGCTGTTAGCCAAGGCTGTAGCTGGGGAGGCGGGCGTGCCGTTTTTCTCGATCTCTGGCTCGGAATTTGTCGAAATGTTTGTGGGTGTGGGTGCCTCCCGCGTCCGCGACCTGTTTGAGCAGGCCAAGACCAATGCACCTTGCATTGTCTTCATTGATGAGATTGACGCCGTAGGCCGTCAGCGGGGCGCAGGCCTCGGAGGTGGCAACGATGAGCGCGAGCAAACGCTCAACCAGCTCCTGACCGAGATGGATGGCTTTGAAGGCAACACCGGTGTGATTATCATCGCGGCCACCAACCGTCCGGACGTGCTTGATTCTGCGCTGCTGCGTCCAGGCCGTTTCGATCGCCAGGTCGTGGTCGATCGCCCGGACTACACAGGTCGCCTAGAAATTCTCAATGTCCATGCGCGGGGTAAAACCCTGTCTAAGGACGTTGACCTGGAGAAGATTGCCCGTCGTACCCCCGGCTTCACGGGCGCTGACCTGGCAAACTTGCTCAACGAAGCGGCAATTTTAGCAGCTCGTCGCAGTCTGACCGAGGTGTCAATGGACGAGGTCAACGATGCGATCGATCGCATTTTGGCTGGCCCCGAGAAAAAAGATCGCGTCATGAGCCAGAAACGCAAGGAGCTGGTGGCCTACCACGAAGCAGGCCATGCCTTGGTCGGAGCCTTGATGCCAGACTATGACCCGGTGCAGAAAATCAGCATCATTCCGCGCGGTCGAGCTGGCGGGTTGACCTGGTTTACCCCCAGTGAGGATCGGATGGAATCTGGTCTCTACTCCCGTGCCTATCTGCGCAACCAGATGGCCGTGGCCCTGGGAGGTCGCGTCGCGGAGGAGATTATCTTTGGTGAGGAAGAAGTCACCACGGGCGCATCCAACGACCTCCAGCAGGTGGCTCGGGTGGCGCGTCAGATGATCACCCGGTTTGGCATGAGCGATCGCCTTGGCCCCGTCGCCCTCGGGCGTCAGCAGGGCAACATGTTTCTGGGTCGGGACATTGCCGCTGAGCGGGACTTTTCTGAGGAAACGGCCTCTGCCATCGATGAGGAGGTGCGTAAACTCGTGGACCAGGCCTACGAGCGCTGCAAGGACGTCTTGGTGAGCAATCGTGCGGTTCTCGATCAACTCGCTCAGATGCTGATCGACAAGGAGACTGTTGATTCTGACGAGCTTCAGGAGCTGTTGGGTGGTAATGACGTCAAGATGGCGCGATCGCCTAGGTAACGAGCACCGTCAGTTGGGTTTCGGCGGCCCTCAACCCAACTGACGGCGAAAGCTTCGTTGCGGTTGGGTTTCGTCTCTCAACCCAACCGACGCGTGGTTCTTGGCCCAACCGGGTTACACACTTTGTCCGGTAAAAATCGATAATGGGAGTGGCCGAAGGGTCGCTCCTTTTTTATTGCTTTTCGGTTTACTGCTTTGCTGAATCATCTGCGGTTAAACGAGCCTAGCCTATGCCCCCAGTCTGGGCAGCCTCGCTTGCAAGCCTCAGCCCCCTGGGCCCTGGCCTGGAAGGCCAGCCTGCAGCAGCATCGTGTCGTGGCCGTAATCCATGCCCCCTCATCCTTGGCGGGGCTAGCGATGGCGGCGGCGGCGGTCTCTGGTGGCATTGAATTGCTGGAAGTGACCTTGAGTAGCGATCGCCCCTTTCACCTCATCGACCAGCTCCGCAGCCGCTGGCCCCACTGCCAGGTGGGCGTCGGCAGCGTCCTGTCCTTGGCCCAATTTCAAGCTGCGGTGGCCGCCGGGGCTCAGTTTGGTTTTAGCCCAATTCTTCAGCCCCCCGTGCTCGAACAGGCCTTTCGCCTCGGTATTCCTTTTATGGCCGGAGCCCTTACGCCGAACGAAATTTGGCAGGCTTGGCAACTGGGGGCCACCGCTGTCAAGGTTTTTCCCATCCAGAGCCTGGGGGGCGTCACCTATCTCAAGCATCTACGCGCGCCCTTGGGACCCATTCCCTTAATTCCAACCGGAGGCATTACCTTAGAAAACGCAGCCGAGTTTGTGCGAGCAGGCGCGATCGCCCTCTGCGTCGGCGGTGCACTGTTTCCGATCAGCTTGGTTCAGACCCAGAATTGGGAGGCGATCTCCCAGCGTGCCAGTCGGTTAATGGCGTGCCTGGAGCCGTTCCAAATCCACCCGTTGCCCATCGCGTCGTTTCCAGGGCCGCCGGTTCAAGACGGCGGCGAAACCATCAAGCTTGGGGAGTGATAAGCCGTGCTCAGCTGCTTGGCAATGCGCAGACAGTTGCGACCATCCTCCGTACGGCGATAGCTCACGTGATCTGCAATTTCGCGAATCAATCGCAGCCCACGACCGCTCTCCGCATCCTGGGAGCTCTTGGGGGGCAAACCGGCCAAATAGCAATCGAGATCAAACACAGAGCCTTGATCCCAAATCTGCATCTCCACCGATGCTTCGCCACAGAAGACTTCGAGCTCGATCGGCGTTTCGGGGGGCAAGTGGCCGTGGGCATGCTTCACCGCATTGGTAAAGCCTTCGGCCAGCGCGATTCGGCACTTATCCCAGTCTTCCTGGCTGTTGAACACCTGAGAAAGCTGATCAAACCAAGCCAAAACCGTCGCGAGGGCTTGGAGGTTAGAGGGAACAAGTAGGGAGATGCTGCAAGGGTTATGGAGCGGGCAAAGGGGAATATCGTGGGACACCGAGGGCAGAGAGGAAACAACAGGCACAAATCCAGGGTGATGCACACAGTCTAGCCTAACAAAATATTGGGTTGTCATCCTGAAATCATCCCAACCCAGAATACCCACCCTAGGCTGTCCCATCTTGCACTAGGCTAAAACATACGTAATCTTGGAGTTGCTCGAGCTGGCAACCTCGACCTAGGCGGACGTCGCCGGAGCTATGGCGCATATTCTCGTAATTGATGATGACCCCGCGATTCAGTTGGTGCTCAAGCGAACTTTAGTTCAAGAAGGTCACCGCATTTCCCTCGCCAGCAATGGGTGTGAAGGCTTGTTGCGAGCCCAGCAAGCCATTCCTGACTTGATTATTTGTGATTGGATGATGCCCCTCAAGGATGGCCTAGAGGTTTGTCAACTGGTCAAGGGGGATCCTCGGCTGTCAACCACCTTTTTTATTTTGCTGACCTCTAAGCGTTCGATTAGCGATCGCGTCCGAGGCCTTGATAGCGGTGCAGATGATTTTTTGGCCAAGCCGATCGAGCTGGCAGAGCTCAAGGCTCGGGTGCGGGCGGCCTTGCGGATTCAGCAACTCACCCAGGATCTGCAAGAGCAAAAACACCAGATGGAAACGGAGCTGGCGGAGGCGAGCGACTATGTCCAATCGCTCTTGCCCAAGCCCCTGACCCATCCGATCGCGATCGATTCTTGCTTTATCCCCTCCCGGCAACTGGGCGGCGATTGCTTTGACTATGCCTGGGTGAGCTCTGACCACCTGGTGATGTTTTTGCTGGATATGTCGGGACACGGCCTAGGGGCGGCGTTGCCGTCGGTGTCGATTTTGAATTTGTTGCGATCGCGCTCCCTCACCGGTGTTGATTTTCACCAGCCCCACCAAGTGCTGACGGCACTCAACCGCATTTTCAAATGGACAACCAGGGGGACAAATATTTCACGCTTTGGTATGGGATTTATAGCCGCAGCGATCGCCAGCTCCGCTACGCCAGTGCAGGCCATCCCCCAGCACTGCTGCTGTCCCGCCAGGCGGATGGAAGCTGCCAAGTGCTGCGCCTCAAAACGCCTGGATTTCCCATTGGCCTATTTCCCGAGGCCCAGTTTGTCAGCCACAGCCACATCCTGGAGCAGTCGAGCCAGCTCTATATTTTCAGCGATGGCATCTACGAAATCCCCCAGCCTGATGGCGGTGTTTGGGGACTCGAACCCTTCATCAAACTACTGCAAGACATCTGTTGCCAACCCTCCCATGACCAATGCGAAATCGCAGGCATCCTAGAACGCCTGCGATCGATTCACACCGACTCCAGCTTTAACGACGATGTTTCGTTAGTTCAGGTGAACTTAAGCTAGGACGGTGAAACTGGGACGGTGAAACTAGGGTGTCGGTGAGGCGGAACGCGGATACTGAATATCCACAAACCCGAGTTCTAAGAGTTGCTGGTAGGCCCGCTTGCCCAAGTCTTGGGTAGGGTTTTGGCTACGAATAATTTGGACAAGCAGCGGCACCGCCAGATCCGGTTGGTTTTTGGCCCGGTGAACCAAGGCTAAGCGGAACGTGGCTTCATCGCGCATTTGAGCGGATGCGACCGCTTTGTCCCGTTGGCTGGTGACCACGCGGCTGTCAATTCCGCTAAACGCACCCGCCAAATCGCCGTAGAAATTAGACACCTGATTTAAGACCTGGCGGGCACTCTGGAGCTTTTCTTCTGCCTTGTTGTAGTCCTGGGCACTGACCGCTCGTTCGGCCTCTTCCATGAGGCGACGACCGCCTTCGACGCTCAGGAGGCTGCTGCCCTGGGCGAGGGGCCGCAAATCGCTGTTGGGTGTCTGGGCAAGCAGGGGGGCAGAGGCTGCCGGTGGAGCATTAGCCGGGATGCCCAAAGCGGCCCAGGAGGGTTGGGTGAGGGAGAAACTCGCCGTTAGGGCGCAGGCCAATGCCAGAATCGAACCATAACGGAAGACAAACGGAGGAACAGAAGGCATAGTGCAGATGAACAGATGAAGAGTGCAGATGAACTGGGATTTTCGTCTAGGAACGGGTTGCCCCGTGGGCGGGCAAGGCTTGAGCAGCTAGACTTTGTTCAGCGCTCAGAAGTTTCCGAGATGGCTAGGGTTCTAGTCTGAATGAGCGTCGATCGTCAAGCGCGTAGATTGCCCCGTTATTTTATCTCTTCTATGTCTTCTGCTTCTGACCCCTTGGGCTGGAATGGCCAGCGATCGCAAACGCCCCAACCCAACCTCCAACCTAACCTTCGGCCTGACCTTCAATCGACTGGCCAATCGAGCCTTCAGCCCCCACTGCCCAAGGGTCAAAGTTCGCCGTTTGGGGGCGTTCCGGAAGGGCGAGAGGGGCTGATTTTGCAGCGGGGGGGCGAAGAATTGGTGCTGTTGAAGTCGCGCGATCGCTTCACGGTTCGCCTCGCCCCAGAGGCGCGTGTCGATGCCTTCTTGGATTCGGGCTCCCGGTTCTCCGCTGCCGAATCGCCTGCTGAGTCGTTCTGGCGGATGTTACCCGTGCTCGATCGCCAGCCGCTGCCCTCTGGCTTGCAAGGTGTTCGCGTGGCCGAAGCCGATCTCGAAGCGGCCATGGCCCAGGCGCGCCAATCTGGAGCAACCCAGTACGTCAGCCATGTCTACGAGTTGCATAACGACCCCCGAGCCCAGATTTACCTGACCGACGAACTCACAGTGCAACTGGCTCAGCCGCTGACATCGTCCTTGGTCACTGCGCTGATGACGCCCTTGGGATTGGTCTATGAGCGGGCGATCGAAGGCATCGAAAACACTCACCTTTTTCGGGTCGGCAAAACCGCCCCCGAAAACCCCGTCAAGCTGGCCAATCGCCTCATGACCCGGCCCGAGGTGCTGCTGGCGGAGCCGAATGTGATTATCCCCAGTCAGTCGAGCTATCGGCCCAAGGATAATCTCTACAGCCGCCAGTGGTATTTGCACCATGGGGGGGGCACGGAACTGAGCGCCAATTCCCACATCAATGCGGAGGGAGCTTGGGATGTGACGCGGGGCGATCGCTCAGTGGTGATTGCGATCGCCGATGATGCCATCGACATCAGTCACCCCGATTTTCAGGGCCTTGGCAAAGTCGTCGCGCCCCGCGATTTGCGCGAGCAGGACTTTTCGCCGTTGCCCACCGGCACCGACGACAACCACGGCACGGCGGTGGCTGGTGTGGCCGTGGCCGAAGAAAACGGTCAGGGCATTGTCGGTGTGGCTCCAGGCTGCGCCATGATGCCGATCCGAACCACTGGCTTTTTAGATGATGCTTCAGTCGAAGGTGTGTTTGACTGGGCGCGAACCAAGGGTGCGGCGGTGGTTTGCTGTAGCTGGGGTGCCGGTGCGGTGCGGTTTCCGCTGTCGCTGCGCCAGCGAGCCGCCATGACCCGTGCGGCCACCCAAGGGCGCAATGGCAAGGGCTGTGTGATTACCTTTGCCGCCGGAAATTTTAACCGTCCGCTCAACAGCACCGTTCAAGAGCAGGGCTGGCCCAAAAATGTCCTGACCGGCGTGACCACTTGGCTCAATGGTTACGCGGTTCATCCGGATGTGATCACAGTGGGAGCCTGCACCAGTCAAAACAAAAAGGCCGCCTACAGCAATTGGGGGGACGAGCTATTTATCTGTGCGCCTAGCAACAATGCGCCGCCCGCCATTTGGCTAGAGCAAACGGGCTACATCGAGGTGCCACCCAAGTACAATACCCGGCTGCCGGGGGCACCGGTGATTACGACCGATCGCACTGGCACGGCGGGCTATAGCCGCGATAGCTACACCGATTTGTTTGGAGGTACGTCGTCGGCCTGTCCGGTGGTGGCAGGCGTTGTTGGTCTAATGCTGTCGGTGAATCCCAATTTGACGGTGGCGGAGGTGAAGCGGATTTTGCAGCAAACTGCGGATAAAATTCTCGATCGCGACCCAGACCCCCAGTTCAACGTGAATTTTGGCACCTACGAAGCCAATGGCCATTCCCGCTGGTTTGGCTATGGCAAGGTCAATGCCGCCAAAGCCGTGCAGGCGGCGGCGGCCACGGTGCCCGGTGCCACCAAGCCCCAGCAGCAGGTGACGGTGAAGAGTGCGGCGGCGGTCAAAATTGGTGACCGGGCCATGACCCAAACTGCGCTGCAAGTGCAGCAGACTGGACTGCTCAAGAGCTTGACCATTCAGGTCGATTTGGAACACGGCTACTTGGGCGATCTAGAACTGCGGCTCGTCAGCCCGAGCCAGGAAAGCATCCTGCTGCAAAGCCGCATTCTGGGCCGCCGCACCCAACTGCAAACCACCTACAACCCGACGAACACGCCGCTGCTGAAGCGGCTGCTCCAAAAACCAGCCCAGGGCCAGTGGCTGCTCCAAATGACAGACCACGCCACCACCCACACGGGTACACTCAAGCTCTGGCAACTGACGCTGGGGGTCTAGCCAGCCCCTAGCTAACCTCTAACCAGCCCCTAAGCTCCAAGCCGATCTCTAGCCAGCCCCTGGTCCACAGCACAATTTGTGTTCTGGAACACGTTGTGCAGCACACTTTCTGTCCTCTAGGGAACGTGGGAGGATCCAGGCCTAGATTTCATCACGGAGCATCATGGCAAATATTACGGGAATCGTAGTCAACCTGCCCACCGGCGAGACGAAGGCGCTGGCCGATTATGGCGGCAAAGTTTTGTTGATTGTTAACGTCGCATCCTACTGTGGCTACACCGCGCAGTACAAAGGCCTAGAAGCACTCTACCAAACCTACAAACCCCAGGGATTTGAGCTGCTGGCCTTTCCTTGTAATGACTTTGGAGCCCAGGAGCCGGATAGTCATGCGGCGATCGCCCAATTCTGCGCCATCAACTACGGCATCCAGTTTCCCCTGTTTGACAAGCTCCATGCCAAAGGCCCGGAGCAGTCGCCGCTCTACGGGGAACTGGTTCGCTATGATGACGAGCCCGTGGCCTGGAATTTTGAGAAGTTTCTGGTCGATCGCTCCGGCGAGGTAGTCGGTCATTTCAAGAGTGGAACCACGCCGGAGTCGGCGATTTTGACGGATGCCATTGAGCAGGCACTCGCCAGCTAGAACGGCCCAGCTAGAACGGCCCAGCTAGAACAGCCCTGGTAGAACCGTTCTAACCAAGTCGAGCAATTTGAGCTGGAAAACCAGCGATCGCAGTTCGGCATTGACGGGAAGCGGGCCGGTTTGGGCTTGGGTGAGCTGTTGTTCAAGGGCGGCATAGTCCTCGGGGGACAGGGGGCTGCCGTCCAAGGGCGATCGCCCCTCCAAAATCAGCTCCGTGCGCAGCACTTCTTCTGGGATTTCTTCTGGGATTTCTTCTGGGATTTCGGCCTGAGCTGGCGTCTGGTTTTCCAGCTTGATAGTTGGCTTGATTTCCGCCAATGCCGGGGGGGCGATCGCACTGGCGATCGCCGGAAACAGCAAGGCCCATAAAAGCCGGGTCAACAAAAGTCTGTGCATGGTTTTAGCCGGATTGGGGGTGGGCTCTAGCCAAAGGCCCCGGCCATATCGGAGCCGCGATCGCGATCCATCTCTTTCAAATACCCATCTTCCATGTACAAAATCCGATCTGCCACATCCAAAATCCGGTTGTCGTGGGTCACCAACAACACCGCAGACCCCTGCTGTTGGGCCAGCTGACGCATGATTTCAACCACCTCACGGCCCGATTTTTTATCCAAGGCCGCCGTGGGTTCGTCTGCCAAGACAATTTTGGGCTGGCCGACTAGGGCACGGGCGATCGCCACCCGCTGTTTCTGACCGCCGGAGAGCTGACTGGGATAATAATTTGCCCAATCCTTCAGTCCCACCGCATCGAGCATGTCCAGCGCGCGCAGCTTCTTCTCGCGGCTGCCGAGCTGGGGCTGCAAGTCGAGAGTCATTTGCACATTCTGTTGGGAGGTCAGGGCATTGAGCAAATTGTGCGCCTGAAAAATATAGCCAATGCTGCGGCGAAGGTTCACTAGTCTGCCGTTGTTCGCCTTATACAGCTCTTCTTGAAAGAGCTTTAAGCTGCCCTCTTGGGTCGATCGCAAGGCACCAATCAGCGTTAGCAGTGTCGTTTTGCCCGAGCCGGATGGCCCCATCAAAATCACCACTTCACCCGGTTCGATCCGAGCCGTAATGTCGAACAACACCTGCTTGCGCAACCGACCGCTGCCAAAGTAGTGATTGACGTGATCAATGGCAATGATCGGCTCAGCAGCAAGGCCAATAGGATCGAGGGCACGAGTCGTTTGCATAGGGATTTGCGTCGGGAAAATCACGTTAGAAAATTCAGCCCAGAAAATTCAGCCTAGAAAATATCGGCAGGATCGGCTTCTTGAACCTTGCGGACGGCGATCGCCCCCGACACAATGCACATCACCATCGTCAAAACAAACACAAAAACCGCCCGATCCTGGGTCATATAAATCGGCAATGCCGTCGCCTTGTAGGTCATGCGATACACCCCAATCCCCAGAAAAAACGCCGGAATGAAGCCCAGGACCGACAAAATCACCGCCTCTTGAAAAACAATCGACAACAAATAGACATTGCGGTAGCCCATGGCCTTCAGCGTGGCATATTCCGCCAGGTGGTCAGCCACATCGGTGTAGAGAATTTGGTAGACAATCACCGTGCCCACGACCCAACCAATGCCAGCACCCAGATTGAAAATAAAGCCGATCGCCGTACTCGTCTGCCAATACTTGCGCTCAAACGCGACAAACTCCTCCTTCGAAAACACCATCACATCCTGATTGGGCTTCGCAATCTCAGTTCGAATGGCCTGCAACACCTGGGCGAGATCAGCCCCCGGCTTGAGGCGAACCAGCCCTACATCCACCTTGCTCAAATCCCGCTTAAAAATGCGTTGAAAGTTCAGATCACTGGTGACCAGGTTGCCATCGGCCCCAAACGAAGCCCCCAACGCAAAAATGCCGCCCACCTTCACCCGGCGTGAGTTCAGCTCGGTCTCAACGGTGCCATCGCGCGCAAACAGCGTCGCCACAGGCCCAAATTCATCTCGCGAGTCGCGATCGAACAGCACCACATCCTGCAACTTGATCGGATCCAAATTCGGCAACATCGACTTGGGGAACACCTGCCCCGCCGGATCCAAACCCATGACAAAAATGCCGCGCGTGCCCTGCTTATCGGGATCCTTCCACAGTCCAAAACCCATGTAGATCGGCGTCACCGAAGCGACCCCATCCACTCCCTGGGCCTGGAGCAGACGACGGCGCGAGAAACTATCCATCGCGATCAGCGAAGAGGACTGAGGGCTGACCAAAAAAACATCGCCCTCAAATGCCAGGTGAATGCGCACCGCACTTTCAAACAACGCATCGCGAAAGCCCAGCTGGACAAACATCAAAATTACGGCAAAGCCAATGCCCGCCAGAGCGACCAGCAGACGAATCCGCTCGCGCATCAGTTGTAACCAAGCCAGCGGAATTGCGAACATCTTTAGTTCGTGTCCTCCGGAGCAAGGATGCTCGGGCTAGGACGCCCAGCCTCGGAAGGAGCCGGACTGGCAGGAGCAGGCTTGAGAAAGCTGGGGGCGGGCGGGCCGGGGGAGGGGACGTCTGCCGTGTCGATGGTGACGTTGACCTGAAGATTCGTCAAAGTCGCCAGGGGGGTTGGGTCGTCTAGGCGAATTTCCACCTCCACCACACGGGCATCGGTGTCGGCCACCGGGTCAGACTCCAGGACATCTTTTTTGTTGATTCTGAGGCCAATGGTCTTCACCCGACCGCTCAGGGGCTGGCTCAGTACCGAACTCGAGATCAAAGCCGCTTGTCCAGGGCGAATCTGGGGGATATCGGTTTCGTAAACCTCTGCCACCACATTCATCGCTTGGGTTTGACCCACATCTAAAATGCCCTGGGCACCCACGGCTTCGCCGTCTTCCGCGTGGATTTCGAGCACCTGCCATTAATGGGCGAGATCACCGCAGCCGTATTGAGTTCGACCCGAGCTCGTTCGAGCTGTACGAGGGCAGATTGCACCTGGGTCTGGGCTCGCACAATATCCTCGGGCCGGACTTGGCTGACGCTGCGCACCCGCTGGGCAGACTGTTCAATGCGTTTGATAGCTTGTTCGAGCTGTCGCTGGGCTTGCTCCACCTCGCGCTGGGCCTGTTCTAGCTCCCGCGTTTTACTCACGAGGGCTAGTTCTCGGGTATCAAGTTCGATCGCAGGCACGGCTCCCTGGCGAAAGAGCTGACGGTAGCGTCGGGCATCGCGGTCGAATTTGGCTGTTTCCGCTTCGATGCGCGCAGCATTGGCCCGAGCCGAATTCACCGCTGCCTCTTGCACCTGGGCTGCCGATCGCAACGCTTCCACATCTGAAATCTGGGCCTGAATATCGCTATTTTTTCGCCAGCTCTGACCTGGGCTAACTGGGCTTGGGTCTCTCGCACAACGGCTTCGGCTTGCAACACATCTGCCCGCAAGCCATCGTAGGAATCCATCACCGCCAGGGGCTGACCCTGCTTGACCCGATCGCCCTTTTTAACCAAGACTCGCAACACCCGAGAATTGCCCGAGTTGCGGCTGGATGGGGCGGCCATGCTATAAACACCACCATCGGGCTCAACGCGTCCAAGGGCGGTAACCTCGCGGCGGACAGGCTCGACCACTGGCACGGCGTTCGGGTCTACCTTGGCCTGCCCTGAACGCAACATCATCCAGATGCCAAAGCCGACGATTCCGAGGGCAACAACGGAGAGGCCGGCAATCAGCAGACCCGATGACTTGGCGAGGCGTGGGGAACCCATAGGTTAATGCGGTGATTGCAGAAGGTGGGCCATGATGCGGAACCGTGAACTGGCTGTTAACCGACCGCGTTACTAGCAAATTGTAATCATTATTTCGGTTTTCCGAGGGTGCTGGGGGTTGAGCAACCCTTGAACGGCCCGAATATCCGAATTTGAAATCTGAGACACTTGCTGCCAGTAAGCTAAACTCAGGGGCGTTTGGTCTGCTAACCTAGCATGTCTCAGCGCTGCCTCTGCTCAACACGATACTGGTCAACACGATACTGGCAAGATATCAACCCCAAGATATCAACCTCAAGCGGCGATCGCCCGCTTGAGTGATCAAGACCGAGATACTTTTTGAGGTCTTGATCTGGCTGACCTTTTCCTTGGCTGGTATTCTCCCCTGCTGTTGCTTGGCTGTCTAATGGCCCATGAGTACTGTGCAAATCCCCCGCTTCCCCGAGGCTCATCATTCGCTCATTCAGCCCTTGGCCCAGATGAGCGATCCGGATCTGCTCACGCTATTTCAGCGCTATCCGGATCAAGGTCGCTATTTCACGGCGTTGCTCTGTCGCTATACCCCGATTGTGTACACGCTGATTTGGCATTCCACGCGATCGGCGGTGCAGGCGGACTACCTGTTTGCCTTGACCTGGCGGCATATTTTCTATGAGATGGGGGGGCTAGATGTGCGGCAGTTGACGGCGACGACCAATCTGCAAACCTGGTTGATCAATCTCACCGCCCAATGCATCAACCGCGCCAACCTGCCGCCGGTGGAAGAGATTCAATATTCGATTCAGGCGGCACCGCCGCCGCTGTGGTGCTATGTAGAACAAGCTCTTGAGGCGCTGCCCCCGCGCCAACGCTTGATTACGATTATGGCCCAGACCTACCATTGGAGCGAGACGCGGATTGCGGCTTATCTGCAAGCGGAGGGGGAAAATCTCTCACCTGCGGAGATTAAGGCGTCGTTGCAGGAGGCCTATCGCCATTTGGAAACGGCGCTGCCAGCGGATTTGCGATCGATCTATTTTGATGAGCCCCTGCCAGATCAAAATTCTGCCGTAGAAATGGGGAATTTTGAAGACATTGCTGAACTCATGCGATAGGTTAATTGGAGCTTTGGCAAGTTGAGGGATGTCGCGATGGAGAGAAGTCTGATGTTCAAGTGTGGTGTAGAAAGACTGCAGGTTGGTCGGTTGGGTTTAGGTGCGATCGGCGCGATCGGCGCGATCGCCCTCTTGTCTGGCCCCGCAGCGGCTCAATTTACCCCTTCGGATCCGCTGCAGGCTCCGCTGCTGCCCAGCTTGGATCAGCAGCTTGCACCCCAGCTTAACAATGGCACCCGAGGTGAGTTGCGCGATCGCGCCGACCTCTTTATGGGCGAGGCGGCCAATCAAGTCCGTCGCGGCTTCCAGCGCAAGGCGATCGCCCTTTGGGAGCAAGCCTTTGACCTCTACCGCAAGGCTGGGGATACCCAAGGCATGGGGCTGTCCTTGGACTACATTGGCCTGACCTATGCCGACCTGGGGCTGATGGTGCCTGCGGAGGATGCCCTGCGGCGACGGCTGGCGATCGCGCGCGATCGTGGCGATGTCCAAAGCCAGGTCTATGCCCTCAATAACGTTGGCACGGTGCTGATGAAGCGCGGTTTTGCCCCCGAAGCCGAAAAAACCTTCCAAGAAGCCCGACAAATTGCCCGCGACATTCGCCACCTCGAAGGTCAAGGCCTCTCCCTCAGCAACCTGGGCCTTGCCGCAGCCCGCCAGGGGGAACAGGGCCGCGCCGTCAAGCTCTACGAAAGCGCCCTTGCTTTCCGTCGCCAAACCCGCGATGCCGTGGGCGAGGCCAATACCCTCAACAATCTGGGCGACGCCTACCAGGCCCTCGGCCTCTATCCAGACGCGGTGGGCACCTACGGCTCCGCTCTCAGCTTGGCTCGCCGCTCCCTCGACCAAACCAATCAGTTCCGCGCCATCGATGGCTTGGTGATTGCCCACCGCGACGCAGGCCGCGACACACGGGCGTTGGATCTGCTGGATACGCGCTTGCAGATTGCCCGAGAGCAAGACAATTTGCGCCAGCAGTTTGTGGCGGTACGCTCCTTGGCCGAGTTTTACCAGGGCAATGGCAACGAGGTGGCGGCCAAGAATTTCTATCAGCGGGCGCTGTTGCTGGCCCAGGCTTTGGGCGATCGCATCGAAGAGGTGCGCCTCGTGGATCAAATCACCCAAATCGATTTTCCCAATCTCGTTCGCTGAGCCGAGTAGATTGGGTCGGTAGACGCGGAACGTTTTTTGATACAGATCGACAATAAAGGGGGGGGAGGCTCAGGAAGGGTCTCTCCCCTTTAAAGTTTTGGGTTGTTTCCCCTTATTTTGTCGGTTTAGAGGCCACCGATCACTGCACAAGCCGTTAAAGTGGTCGTTATCCTCCCTTGTGATCTGACTCACATCGGCGTTCGCGATCCGCGTCTGGGATGCATCTGGCTCGCTTCGATTGCCGCTTATTGCCCTTTGCTTCGGTGAACTTTCGGTGAGATACAACCCGGCCCCCCTAACCCAGGCCCCGAGCGCCGTTCAGACGTCCCTCTCTATCCAGGACGTCTTTGAGCAATTTAATCAGTCCCAGTCTCGGCTCGGTCAGTTTTTTGATGTGCCGCTGGACATGCTTTGCTGCCTCAATCGGGACGGCCAATTCCAAGCCGTGAGCTTCAGCTGGCTGCAGACCCTGGGCTGGCGGGCCGACGACTTGCAAGGGCACTACTGGGGTGAGTGGGTGCATCCCCAGGATTTGCAAACCAGCTTGCTCCAACTCAATACGCTGATTAACCAGCGATCGGGTCGGCGGCAATATCGCTTTGACTGTCGATTTCGTCACCGGGATGGCAGCTACCGCTGGCTGGCCTGGAAACTGGTACCTTCGAGTGCCAGCCGTTCGGGGGTCTATGGCTGGGTTCAAGACATTACCGAGCAGAAGCTTGCTGAACCCCAGGGGTTTGAGCACAAAGATGAATTTCTCCAGCTGGCTGAGACCCTGCGAGACGTATTTTGGATTTACGACCCTGTTACCAACCAGCAACTCTACGTTAGTCCGGCCTATGAGCGGGTGTGGGGTCGTTCTTGCCAGAGCTTGTATGAAGATCCAGCCTCGCTGCAGGAGGCGATCCATCCCGACGATCGCGACTATGTTCAATCGGTCATGGACGAAACCGAAAACGCCTTGCTGACCGGTGGCGGCAACGGTTCGGTTTGTAGTGATTTGGAATACCGCATTGTGCGACCCGACCACGAGGTGCGCTGGATTCACGATCGCAGCTTCCCCCTGCTCGACAGCAACGGCAAAATTTACCGCTTTATCGGCGTTGCCGAAGATATTACCGATCGCCGCCAGACCGAACAAGAGTGCGATCGCCTCTTCGCCCAAATCACCCAGCAAAACCAAACCCTCGAGCAACGCATCGCCCAACGCACCGCCGAGCTGCGGGCCATCATCGACGCCATCCCCGACCAGATTTGCGTGATCACCCGCGACCAGATGCGCATTGACTATTGCAATGCCGCCTTTGTCGAAGCCCTCGAAGCCCCCGATCGCCAGTCCTTGGAAGGCAAGACGATCTACGAATGTTTCCCCCCCGACGAAGCCGAATATTCTGCGGCACAAAATCATCAGGTGTTCAGCAGTGGCCATCCGCTCCAGGTGGAGGAGAGCCTCAACTGGGGCGGCCAGGTTCACCATCTCGATACCACGAAGGTTCCCCTGCACACCCCCCAGGGCGAGGTCTATGCGCTGGTCAGCGCCTCCCGTAATATCAGCGCCTTCAAAGCAGCAGAGGCAGAACTCCGCAACAGTCAGGCACAATTTCGGGCCATTTTTGAACAAGCGGCAGTGGGGATCAGCCTGGTGAGCCCAGACGGTAAGTTTTTGGCTGTGAACCAAAAGTTTTGTTCGTTACTGGGCTACAGTCAGGCGGAGTTGGGCGACATGACCTTCCAAGAGATTACCGACCCCCACCATTTGGAGGCGGATTTGAGCCAATATCATCGCCTACTCAACGGTGAGATCAAGGCGTTTTCGCTCGAAAAATGCTTTATCCGCAAGGACGGTGGCCTGCAGTGGGCCGCGCTGACGGTGTCTGGGGTTTACGACGAAGCGGGCCAGATGAAGTATGACATTGGCGTGTTACAGGATATTAGCGATCGCAAACAAGGCGAGCAAGAAGTCGTCAAAGCCCTGGCCAAAGAACGCGAGCTGAACGAACTCAAGTCTCGGGTGATCTCGATGATCTCCCACGAATACCGCACCCCACTCACGGTGATTTTGTCCTCAACCGAGCTCTTGGAACGCTACGGCTACGACAATCCCAAGTGGAACGTCGCCCGTCGCCGGGTTCACTTCGAACGGATTGAAAACTCGGTCACCCACCTGACGGAGCTGGTCAATGATGTACTGTTTTTGAACCGAGCCGAGGCCGATCGCCTGGACTTTAATCCCGCTCCCTTGGATGTGGTGGGCTTCTTTAAGCAGCTCTTGCCAGAAATTCGCGACGCTGCGCTCAACAAAGTCGATCGCCGGGGCTCTCACCCCGTGAAGGTGTTTTATCCCAAGGGACGTCCGGTGGTTTGCATCGACAGTCGGCTGTTGCGGCACATCGTCAGCAATTTGTTCTCCAATGCGGT
Organism: Synechococcales cyanobacterium CRU_2_2; assembly: GCA_012034805.1. Taxonomy (GTDB): domain Bacteria; phylum Cyanobacteriota; class Cyanobacteriia; order PCC-9006; family JAAUQQ01; genus JAAUOP01. Next base: position 35,429 of record JAAUOP010000010.1, read on the forward strand.
GAAGTATTCGCCCGAAGGTGACTTGATCAAGATCTATGTTCGCTGTGTCACGGATGAATTGCAGTTTGTAATTGCAGACCAGGGCATCGGCATTCCCGCCGCAGAGCAAGCCGGGCTGTTTGATTCCTTCCGCCGGGCTGCAAATGTCGGCACAATTCCGGGCACGGGGCTGGGCCTGTCGATCGTCAAGAAGTGCGTTGACATTCACCAAGGGCAGATCAAGGTGCGCAGCACTGCCAATCAGGGCACGCGCTTTAGCGTCTCCTTGCCTTCGTTTAGGGCGTGAAGTTGAAGTGATCCATCCCATCCGCAAGTTCGTCAACTTCCCAGAAACAGCGCTTTTTGAAGAACCTCCACAACCTGTTCTTGCTGGTCATCCGTCAGCCCAAGCCACATTGGCAGCCGAATCAGTCGTTGTGCAGCTGAGTTTGTTACTGCCAGATCTCCGTGGGGTCTGCCATAACGCTGCCCTGCAGGCGAAGAATGAAGTGGAACGTAGTGAAAGACTGACCCCATGTTGTGGTGTCTGAATGTCTCCAAAACCGGCTGACGCTCAATGCCGGGTGCCAGCAAAATGTAATACATATGGGCATTATGCTGACACTCTTGGGGAATGATGGGACGACGGATAATACCTTCGGACTCAAGCTGAGCTAGCTTATCGTGGTAGCGCTGCCAAGTGGCAAGACGCTGTGCGGTAATCTGGTCGGCTTCTTCGAACTGAGCCCAGAGAAATGCAGCAATCAGTTCACCCGGCAAAAATGAGGAGCCCACCTCCTGCCAGGTGTATTTATCCACTTCACCTCGGAAAAAACGGCTGCGATCGGTTCCTTTTTCGCGAATGATTTCGGCGCGTTGGCTCAATTCTGGGTCATTCACCAGCAGGCAACCGCCTTCCCCTGAAATGACGTTTTTGGTTTCGTGAAAACTATAGGCTCCCAGATGGCCGATGCTGCCCAAGGCTCTGCCTTTGTAGGTGGCCATCATGCCCTGGGCGGCGTCTTCGATGACTTTGAGGTTATGGGTTTGGGCGATCGCCATAATCACATCCATCTCACACCCCACCCCTGCATAGTGGACAGGGGCGATCGCCTTAGTCCGATCGGTAATCGCAGCTTCAATCAAGGTCTCATCTAGGTTCAGTGTGTCTTCTCGTACATCAACAAACACAGGCACGGCCCCCCGCAGGACAAAGGCATTGGCGGTGGAGACGAAGGTGTAGGAGGGCATAATCACCTCGTCCCCTGGCTCTAGATCGAGCAGCAGGGCGGAGAGTTCGAGGGCGGCGGTGCAGGAGTGGGTGAGGAGGGCTTTGGCACAGCCGCTGCGTTGTTCTAGCCAGGTGTGGCAGCGTTGGGTGAAGGGTCCGTCTCCGGCGAGGCGACCTTGGAAGTGAGCTTCGGCAATGTAGTAAAGCTCTTTTCCCGTCATGTGGGGCCAATTGAATGGAATGGCATTTTCATTCATGTTTCGCAATTCAGTCGTTGTATTTGAATTGACCGAGTTGCCTGTTCGACTTTTTGCTTGAAGCTTCCTTTGAGAGATTCTTGGCAATGGAGTCGAAGCATCTCGGTCTGTTCTGGTGAGCTCATGACAAGCACTCCATTCGGTTGCCTGAGCCGTTCAATCATCCCGTTCCCCTGTTGTTGCTGTTGATACGAAACTGAAAAAGGAGCGTGGGTAAACACACCTAGAGGATAGAGCTGGATGTGCCTGAAAGCTGACGGTTTAGCAAGTACTGGATAGGCAAATTCAAAGGGAAATTCGGAGCCCCAGCTCACAACAGGCTCACTTGGAAAATGGCTTAAGTCAGTTTGAACTTGTTGAATTTTCTCCTGGGATGCAGCTTGCTCTGGCGCCAACATCATAAGATTCCAAGTGAAAGCAAGCAATAGAAGGAAGGCTATTGTTGGCTGACTCAACCGTTGCCAGTACCGTTGGGGATTGTGGGAAATATGAGAAAATTGCAGCAAAGAGAAGGCAACTAAGAGGCTCAATAACGGAATGTAGACCCGTAAGACACCTGGGCGTCCGAGAATTCCTGTAGTAAAAGCGGCTGCAAGAAAAAGCAACCCAGCGCTCATCGTTGACCATTTTGGATTTATGAGAAACAGCAGAGCAGCAGTGAGTGAGAGTGGTAAAACCAAAGGATGGACGATCGCTTTCACCGCAGACCAACCCTGAGCTGTGTTATTCCCTGATCGAAAAAGGGTTGGCCCTAATTCCTTGAGCATCTCTAAAAGAACTGGGGGATTTGCAATTTTTGGATCAGCAAAGAACCAACTACTCACCAATGCCAAATCGTTTTCTGAGAAGCGGTAACGGGTCATGATGTCAGGACGTTTTTTGAGATGTTCCGATGCGCCAAAATCTGTAAAAGGTGCACGAGCGACATTGAGTTGATTGAAGTATTCCCAGTTCTTACCTGTATAACTATGGGCTTCGACTATACTTGCAAAAAGAATTCCTATCCCCAGAAATAGGAGGCCAATCTGAAGCGATCTCTGTTTTCCAATAGCGGCCCAAGGCAACAGCGGCAGGGCAACAACTATCACCAATATGAATTCTTGGCTTCTCGCGAGAAAGCCAAAAAATGCCAAAACCAAAGCACTCATTAGAAGAGGTAGAGACTTCGATTGCTCGCTTGTGTAGGCTCGAAGTCCAAGAATTGAAGCAACGGTGAGCAACCCTGAATTAATTGTAAATTGGGGAAACAGTGTAGGTCGCGCGAAAATAAGTAGAAGACCCAATACACTAATAGTTTTGCTCACGCCTAGTTTTAGTAATGAGTAGAGCATAAGCCAAGCTGATAAACCCAGGCAAAGAAGTGTTGCAGATGAATAACCAACAACGCCATTAATGTCAGGGATAGAGCGAACAATACACCCCCAAATCGGATTTGAGAAGATTAAGTAAGGTGAGCCGTAGGTTGCCAAACCGTAACCATGAGCGACCATAGACATTCCCACATCATCATTGGTCTCCCAGCGTGGCTCAAACAAGTAACAGAAAACAGAAATTATGCCTAAAGAAAGCAGAAATGAGAGTAATACGTCACGTTCTCTTTTTTGTTCTAAAACCAAAGTATTAACCACGACTTGCTAGCACAGTTCCTAAGACAATAAAACCAACGCCTAGAGACTTACCCCAAGATATAGGCTCACCTAAAAAATATCCACTCAGAAGGAGTACGACCACAAAATTCAGACTCATAAATGGATAGGCATGACTGAGATCAAATTTTGTCATTGCAGCCATCCAAGCTAAAGAAGCGATAAATGCCGCGAAAAAACCAGAAAAAATAATAGGATCAAATATGATTGAGATCAAAAAACGAATCTTCTCGAAAAAGTCAAGTGGTAAAGCAGGGAAAGAGGTAATCCTCCATTTAATAATAAGCTGACCATACACAGTGAAACATACAGTCGCTAATATATATGAATAATCAAGAGTTCGATGTGTCATTAATACTCCAAGACAGCAAGCCCAAAACCTGTCTTACCAAAACCGTCTCCATTGTAGAGCATGAGGCGTTGCCTGTTGTGTTCAAAGACAAAGGGGTACTCAACCATTTCGGAGTCCCACCCTGTAGGCGAGATATCGACATTGGCACAAGCAAGATGAAGCTGCCAACACATACTGTCACTGTGTAATGCATAGCCAATACGATAACTTTCTCCTCGGCCACTTCGATAAGAAAACCACATTTCAGCACTTCCATCCTTTGCCTGAAGAACAGAAGGTCTCGAAAAGGCTTGAGCAATATTCAACTCATAGGGAACCGCGAGCCCCTTCTTTTCCCATTGATGCCCATCTTTAGACTCAGCATAGTAAATTCCATGGATCATCTCACCATTTCCTGCCTCCCACGTTGTTGTTGATCCATACCACATTTGATATAGCCCTTCCCCATTTTTGAGCACCCAGGGATAGGAAAGACTGATAGGATCGATGGAATCAATTGAGATCAGCGGATGCTCGGCATCAAGGACAAGCGACCAGTCAGTCTCTAACCTTAAACGACCAATTTCGCCTCGCCAATGCTCACCAGGAAGGCATTGCCACCCCATGAATAGAATGTAACATTGGCCATACACCTCATAGCAGTTGCCAATGCTAACTCCATGAGAATAGAAACTTCCCTCGGAACCATGCTCAAAGATCGGTTGATCATGGACATAGACAACTGCTTGCTTGGCAATATCGATATCTACATAGCCAACAGAAGAACGGTTTTGGCGATCGCGGCCACTATAAAGAACTCGATAAATATCACCCTCTAGCAAAATGGGTAGTGGGTTGGCTGCGTGGCTTATGAGCTTAGGATGCAATGGTCTCGGTTCATAGAGTTGACCCAGCTTCTTCCATTTCATAACATCACTCAAATCCTTTTTAACCTACTACTAGGAACACGCGATCGCTCTGTCGCCGCCCCAATATAAACCCCATCCGGCTCAGCATCCTTCAACAACAACGTCCCCGCCCCAATTACACAACGCTCACCAATCGTAATGTGATCCCGTAACGTTGCATTCACGCCAATAAAACAGAAAGACTGAATCTCAACTCCACCCGAAACCACTACATGGGAAGCCAAAAACAGTGATCCTGAATCACAGAATGATGACCAATATGATTCCCACTCCACAACGTCACATTATTTCCAACCTTTACAAAAGGCTGAATCGTATTGTCCTCTAAAATAAAACAATTATCACCAATACAACCCTTATTCAAAACCGTTGCACGAGAACTCACATAACTAGCAAGGTCGTAGCCCAACGCCTTCACCTGATCATACTTCTCCTGGCGTAATCGATTCAGCTTGCTATAGCTCAGCGCCACAAACAGCTCATGCTCTCCTGGTGGATAGTGCTCTGTAATCTCTTCAAATGGCACCACAGATAAACCACAAAACATAGACTCCGCCAAATGGGCTGCATCAACGGTAAAGGCAACAACATTATAGTCAGAATCCTGGCAAAAGTAATAATGGGCCAGTTGTGCAATCTCTCCTGCACCGAAAATCACTAAAGGCTTCTTCATCCAGTTTTCCTCACTAAAATTGTAAACTCATATAGTCCGTAGTCATGCAGCAAAGTCACCTGTCGTGAATAGTATCGCTTGCATCGATCAAACCAAAAACAAGGATCGGCGTAATGCAAATTATCTCGCATCTTATCCGCATCTGAATAGGATGTTAGGCAATTAAAAGCAAAGCCAAGGCGACTGGTTCGATGTAGGATATCCACAGCAGATTCAACATAGGATTGCCATTCCAAATTGCTACGCTCCATTTTCACATTGAAAATACCACTAGCAATACCATAATCCGCTATTGCTAAAGGTTCAGAAGCAACGTAGAAAGTGTGGTTAGGCTTGAAATTAAGCTCAGTATTGGGCCTGGGGCTGAAACGCGATCGCGCAGCTTCAACCATCTCCCGAGAAACATCATAGCCAGCATAGTCAAAATCACGATATCGTTCAGTTAAATAATTTAACAATGCACCATAGCCACAGCCCAGATCATTCAGAGAAAAATCTTTTGATTGCGGCAGAATTCGAGTGAGTTGTTCAAACCGAAGTACTTGGCTTTCAGCTCCATTCCAATCCACCCCTTGGGGCGTATCACCATAATCAGACAGTTTTTTTGCATAGTAGTCGGCGACTTCAAAAAACAAATCAGTCATGTGATTTTCCATAGATCCGTCGCACAATCGTATAGGGCCGTTGCTTGGTTTCTGAAAAGATCTTAGAAAGATAAATGCCAATCACACCAATAAACGAAATGACTAATCCACCTAAAAGCCAGATTGAAGCCATCACGGAAGTCCAACCACTGAGGGGCTTGGCAAAAAACAATCGATTGACAACTAAGTAAAGCGTGAACAAACTGGCGACAAGAAAGATGGTTAAACCAATATAAAAGATCCCAATTAAGGGCATATTGCTAAATGAGGTGACTGAATTGATCAGCAACGACATCTTACGGCGAACGGTGTAGGTGGTCTCGCTTGTACTTTGTTTTGTGACGCGATAGGGCTGCTGAACAAACCCTGTAATATGCCATAGCCCCGCCATGAAAACCTCTCGCTCTCGGTGGCTCAGCAATGCTTCAACATAGCGATGGGTCATCAGCCGTGCCGTCACAACATTGCGAGGTAAGGCCAGCCCTGTTAGTGCCTGAAATAGCATATAAAACCATTGTCCCGTCAACCGTTCAAAGAGATTGCCTTTGCGCTGCCGCTGTACGCCGTAGACCACATCACAATTCTCGGATTTAAGCTGGGGATAGAAATCCAGCAGCCATTCTGGAGCCTCCTCCAAATCACTATCGATTAGAAAGATGTAGTCTCCATTCGCATAGGCTAGTCCTGTCATCATGGCTTTGTGGTGACCAAAGTTTCGGGAGAGATCGATGACTTTCAGATACGGCTCTTCCTGGCTCAAGGCCACCGCAACCGCCAAGCTCTGATCCGGTGAGCCATCATTCACCAAAACAATCTCATAGTCCTCGACCACGAGGAGTTTTGCAGCTTCGGCAGAACGATAGCAAAACTCGTGAATATAAGACTCAGACCGGTAGAGCGTTGCGACGATAGATAGCTTCATGCCCGAACATACCGCATGTACTTAGGGGTTTCAGGACCGCAGTTAAACAGCATGTCCAGAATAGTAACATCATGAACGAACTCCCCCCAAAGCTGGGGATGTTCCCCGTAGCTCCCGTAATCAAACCAAGTTACCTTGATATCCTGGGCGGCAAAAATTGACTCGTCTAGGTAAGCTTGAGCAGCGGGGCCTGAAAGATATTCTGAGGCTTGGGCTTGACGACAGAGATCCGCAAGGCGTTCGGTCTTGCCCTCGATCAATTGGTACTCCCAGGAATTGCGTATCGTTGTTGTAATACCTAAGTAGCAGCAGACTGCTTCGATCAATGCCCGGTTTAGGGCTGACAGATGGGTGTCGGTGCGATCGCGGTAGTAGGGCTCCAGCCATGTAGCAACCTCGGTGAAATAGGGCGATCGCCCATAATTACACACCAATGCCTTCCAGTGCTCCTCCGACCAAGCCGGATCACGAATCTCGGTCTCACGAATGCTTTGTAGGTACTTGCCTTTCACTTGCACCGGTACAGTCAACCACTGGAGACCTTGAGGCGTTTTGATTTTGTTACGGTTGCGCCAATCCCGCCGCGTGTACTGCATATCGTCGTAGAGAATGAACTCATCTACTGCCGCGATCAGGTCAAAATAGCCCTTCCAAGGAATGTAGTTAGACTGAAGGATTGCGACCTTTTTCATGCCCCTACCTACTGAAATTTGGATATCAACAGTGCTCCAGATCCCTGACGCCAGATCACTTACGTTTGAATAATTGGTAAGGCGAATTGGGTGGCTGGTTACTGACTGGCTCAAACGCGGTCTGAATGTACTGATAGATCAGAGGATTCGTTTGCGAAAACCGCAACTCATCGCGCCCATCCAGGGGAAGATCAAGAACTACCGCAAAGCCTGGGTCTGCCGCTTTAATCCGTTCGATTTCTGCTCGCTGAAAGGCTTCAGTTCGGGGAAACAGCGCATAGATCGACCACATCGGAGATTTGCGCTCGAGTAGTGCTGGGGCTCCGGGCCAAAAGGGGGTAGCGATAAAAGGACGATTGGCTCCGCCAAGCTCCGAAGGATCACCCGGTGCAAACTCAGCGGCGAGGGACTGTAAGAGCTGAATTTCTGCGGCAGTCCCTTGATGAACAGTGAGGCGATCGCCCACTACCTCCACCTCCGTACATTGTCCCAAACGACATTGCTGGCCCAACAGCCAACCAATATGATGAGGCGCAACCGTGAGTAGACTGGCGAGCGCAAACACTGAGAGACAAACCCACTTCACTCTGCCGGTTTGCCGCGCCAAAACCGCAAAACAGACAATCAACAAGGGAAACGCCCCCAAGGCCAAGTGCTCGAAGTCAGCACGGGAAAAGGCATAGTGGGCATAGGGCAGGGCTGTAAAAGCCGTGGCAACTTCCAGGGGGGCAACAGGCTTCCGTCTGACCACGCCTTGCCAGAGAACCCAGGGAATCGCGAAAACACCATACAACGCGACGGCTAAGAAGAAACAGCCCACCAAAACCTTAACTAAAGCATCAAAACCGCTTAATTCGGCAAAGGGAACCCGCCAGGGCCAAGGAACCGGCAAGGGCAAATTAGTCGATTTCAGCTCGAATAAAATAAAGCGAACACTTTCCACAAAAGCCGGAGCAAAGTCTTTCACTAGGGCTAACATAAACAAAATCGGCAAATAGCCGTTGAGCACCCCAATGGCACTGGACAAACAAGCCTTGGAAAAATGAACCCAGCTCCTGCGGGTGAGTGCCAGATAAACCGTGACACCCAACCCAGCCGCCACCCCATAAACCCCATGGTTGCGGCCAAAAACCGCCACAAGACCCACGACGATTCCAGCAAAAAAGTAGCTATAGTAGGTCGGGCGCTGTGCCAAAAACGCCAATGCAGCAACCAGCAGGATGGACAGAGTCGTATCGATGACTTTATAAAAAGGAAACATCCATAGACCCAAGACTAGGGCCGCGATCGCCAAAAAAAACGTTTTGGACTGGAACGTTTTGGACTGAGATGATGCCGATTTGGGTAACAGGCCTGCAATAAGTTCCACGGAGACCCCTAAGCCAAGGGCTTGGAAAATCGCGAGGGAACGACGAAGTGCCATGATGCCATGACTGCTTTCCAAGTTCATCCAAAGGGCTGACCAGTAATAACGCCCCGGATCGTAAGCCATAAAATCTCGAATCGGGACCTCGCCCTGTTGAACCCGCTGAGCGCCGTACCAAAGAAAGCCTTCATCTGCGAGATTAAGCCCATAGTGTCCCTGCCAGAGGAACAGGCTACAGACGACGGCAATTGTCAGCAAAAGATTCAAAATCAGCTGGCGATAGTGCTCCGAAACAGAGAGATGCATGGAAAAGAAGATTCAGGCGAAGGCGAAAGGGCACGACGGCGGAAGGAAAATATAAAATTTCACTTCTCAATACTGTCTCTGCGCCGGTCGTATTCGATTCTCCCATAGTCCAGCTTAATGATCCGATCGGCTAGATCAAAGTAGCGATCATCGTGGCTAATGGCAAGAATAAGTTTGCCCTGGGAGCGCAACTGCGGCAAAATCTCCTCATAAAACACCGCCCGAAAGCCAGGGTCTTGATCCGCCGCCCATTCGTCAAACAGATAGATGGGGCGATCGTCCAGGTAGGCTGTCAGCAAAGCTAGGCGCTTGCGCTGCCCCTGGGAGAGCGAAGTGGTCGAAAGTTCACCCTTTTCGATGCGAACTTTATGGGCCAAGCCCAGTTCTTCGAGATAGCATTGGGCCTTTTGGTCTAGGTTTGAGTGCGAATTTGAGTGCGAATTTGAGTGAGGATCGGCATGCGGATCGGCATGCGGATCGGCATGCGGATCGGCATGCGGATCGGCATGACCATAACCTAGCAGTTGCTTAAACAAGTAAAAGTCTGAAAACACAGTCGTAAAATGTTGCCGATACCCTTCCAGGTTTGCCGAATCGATCGCCTCGCCGTTGAGGAAAACCCGTCCTGTATCGGCGATGTAGAGGCCGGCAATAATCTTAGCTAGCGTTGACTTGCCACTACCGTTCCCTCCAACAATAAACACCACTTCCCCCGGCTCAAAGGTCAGATTAATCGGGCCGAGACTGAAACGATCTTCAGGGAGTTCACCGCTGTAGGTATGGAAAATATCTTGGAATTCGAGCTGACGAAAAGGGGCGAGGGACGGGAGCTGATCCAAGCTGGTGCTCAAGTCTTCGGCCTGGGACTGCAAGCTGAGGCCTAGGTCTTCGATTTTGCGCAGGGAAACACCGCTTTTGATCAACACTGGCAGCCGCTCCATCAGGTTTTTGAACGGTACCATCAAGTAGGTCATGGTTAGGACAAAGCCGGAGAGTACGAGGGGCTCAATCGCCATCAGCCTCGGCAAAACCAAGATCAGACCGCCGACAATCAGAAAAAACAGAAAACTTCCCCAGGTAGACGCCACCGCAAACACCGTCAGAGCCGCCGTGGTGTATCGGCGGGAGGCATCCGCGCTGACTGCCAGTTGCCGATCGAGATAAGCCTGGCGGCGACGGGCGTTCAGTTTCAGCTCTTTGATGCCTTCGGTAATGGCCTGAAAGTGCTGCAATAGGTTGTCCTGCTCATTGCGCGCGCGCCGCATATCATGGCGTGCTTGGTTGAGCAAAAACTGCGTCGTACCCACGCCAAAGCCAATCATCGCGAGCGTAAAGGCAAACACGGGGCCAGAGAGAATGCCGAGATAGACCAAACAGCCGACGATGATAGCCAGGTCAATACAGAGAAACGGAATTGCAAAAACAGCGTTCGATAAGTTCGCCACATCATCGGTCAGTGTGGCCAGCAGACGGTTGATGCCTAGAGCTTCGAGTTGGTGCAAGGGAGCTGCCAAAATGCGCCGACTGAGGCGCAGCCGCAACCGGTAGACGGCTCCCTGGGACAGCGTAATTAGGAGGTACTGGGCGATAGGCGCAGTGAGTAGCACCACCAGCGTAAACCCGATGAACTGGGTCGCGAGGCCAGGCTGCTGCGGATTGCTGACGGCGTCGTTAATCAGGCCAATAAGGCGAGCGCTGCAAGCGCCGCTGACCAGCCCGCTAAAAATCGCAAAGACCGCCTGCCACCAGGATTCACGCAACAGAAGTAAGACCAGTTTCATAGATGCAGGTTTAGAGATGCAGGTTTAGAGATGCAGATTCAGAGAGGTTAGGTGCAGAGAGGTTAGGTGCAGAGAGGTTAGGTGCAAAGATGTTGTTTGAGGCAAAACCAACCCAACCATGAACGCCAGAAATTTAAGTTTAGCTTGCCCCAGAAAAGCCACTGGAGCCACGCCGGGCCTAGACTTTTGGCAAAGCGAGGCGCTGAATCCTCGGATGCTCAGTTGAATGAGGGGTGACACCCCGACCAAACTCTTTTGTTATCGAGCGTAAAATGTGGGAGTGAGGGGTTGGCGTCGCGATCGAGCGCCGATGCCCGACCTGCCTCAATGGCATTGGAGCTCATGGGACAAGACACGTTCAGTTGTATGGAAGTCACTCGCGATGTTTTTATCTCGATATACGGCGATCGCCTTCATCCTGTTTGCCATGCTGTTTCCGGTGCGCACCCCTTGTCAAGGCGGGGAGCTAGACTGCAATTCTTTGCCGGACTACCGGGGCCGTGTCCGCCCTTACTATGATATCCGGCCCTTTAGCGTGACTGTGATTGAGCAGCTCACCGGTAGTTCTGTGCCGATCTTGTATCGTCGTACCCAGAGTCTGCTCTAGCAACAGGAAACAGGCCTAGTCTAGGAAGAGCCAGTCGCCCGAGACTCGGCGATCGCCCCCCCGGCAACGGATCGCTCTGGGCTCGGTTTGGTGCGGCTAGCAGCGCGACTAATTTGTCGATTTGTTCACCATTCGGCTGCTGGGGCAAATGCTGCTGCAAAAACTGTCGAATCACACGCCGCTGCAGTGCCAAGGGTGCTTGATGTAGGTGTCGCCGCTGGAGCCCCTGCTTGGACTGAATCTGCTGGCGTAGGGCGATCGCCTGGGTCTCCAAATACTCTACGTCGGCCTGCAGCAATTCGGCGGTGCGGGCCAAATGCGCTTCGACCCGAGGGTTGAGATGTTGCTGGAGGTAGGGCAAGACATCCAGGCGCAGGCGGTTGCGGGCGTAGTCGCGGGACTGATTGGTGGCATCCTCCCAAATGGGCAGCTGAAATCGCTGACAAAACGCGGCGGTTTCTGAGCGCGTAAACCCCAGCAGTGGACGAACCAGACGCACTGATGTTTTGCGGCGTTCTGGGCTAGAGCCTGGACACTCAGAGAGCAGACGTTCCCAGGTGAGTGCCCCGAGGCCATCGGCTCCGCTGCCGCGCACGAGATTGTAGAGCAGGGTTTCGGCGCGATCGCTCGCCGTATGACCCGTCACCACCACATCAAATCCTTGGGCTGCGGCAACCTGGGCCAGGACACCATAGCGCCAGGTTCGGGCCTGGGCCTCGCCCTCGGGGGGCTCAGCTGCCGTCTGAATCCAGCAATCGAGCTGCCACTGGTCGGCCAGATCTTTCACCTGTTGGGCGTTGGCATCGGCGTCGGTGCGCCAGCGGTGGTTGCAGTGGGCGATCGCCAGCTGCCACTGCCAGCGCGATCGCAAATCCAGCAATAACTTAACCAGGCAGAGCGAATCCTGCCCGCCCGAAAGTGCAATCAGTAGACGCTGGTGGGGAGGGAGGAGGGGGCGCGATCGCAACAAGCCATGCAAACGCGCATGAGCTGGCGTCCAATCTTCTCCAGAGGCCGCCTTGTCAGCCACCGGCTAAATCGCCCCGAGGGTGCCCCGAGGCTGATGCATTCCCACCATCACCCCATCCGGGTCATACAGTTCTAGGGGAATTTGAGCCGCGTTGCTCACGGTTTCGAGCGCCGTTTCGAGAGCATGAACATGGTTGAGCGCGCCAATACGGCTTTGTTCGTCGCCCACGGAACCTGCGGTCAGCACGGCCCGCTCGTAGTCTAGGGTCAGTGTCACCGCCAGCAGTTGCGGCGTAGCCTCGTAGGTGCAAATCAAGGGCGTGCCCTGACAGACCTTTGCCAGATCGCGCTCCACATCCCGCAGCTTGGCAAACTGCTGCGCCTTTTGCTCTGCCTGCTGCAGGGCGTAGGTGTATTCAGGCATCAAGCCCTGGGCCTGGGGGAAATAGGCCGAGGAAGACTCAGGCACTTGGCCCATGCTGGCCAAGGCCGCCTTCCAATGGTCGCGAGCATCCTCCCACTCGTTCTTGAATTCTGAGACCTTGGCGGCTTCGGCGCTGGCGAGGCCTGCTTGGTAAGTGTTGACGATAAAGCCTTCTTTGCTTTGCTGCCCCTGATTAATCGAAAGCTCGGATTCATAGCGGGAGATCAACGCCACGGCTTCCGGGTAGGCCGTGGTGGTGCGAGGCACCTGGCGCAGGGTATAGAGCGCGTCCTGAAGCTTGATTTGGCCGCGTTGCAAAACGTTAGGGCATCGGCTTCGTCGCTCGGATTGGGAAACTCACTGGCGATCGCCCGCGCTTTTCTCAACAATTCCTGTCCTCGGGTTTCTTCTGCCAAGCGGGCCTGAACTAAGGTTAGATTCTTTTCATATTGGGAAAGTTTGTCCTGGGCCAGGGCATACATCGGACTTTCAGGCGAGACGCCTTTGAGTTGGGCGATCGCGGCTTCCCAATAGACCTGAATTTCCTGTAACTGCTTGGCCTTCAATTGGCTGGCTTGGCCTTTGTCCTCGGCCTGGGCGGCCTGGGCGAGGGCGTCTTGAATGGGGGTGAGCGAGTTGAGCGTCTTGCGGTAGCGATCGCGCAATCCCCGCGCCTGGGGGCCGTAGGACGTCCAAGCGGGCACCTCTCGCAATTCCCCGAGCGCACTGTTGAGGGCGAGGCGGGCTTGTTCGAGATCATTCCACGTACTGGCCACTTGCAGCATGGCATTCACGTCTTGGCCGTGCTGTTGGGCGAGGGTCAGGGGCGCACAGCTGCGAAACCAGCAGGGACGGGATGCCACATAGAAACTGGCGACAAATGTCACCAGACACAAGCCCAGGCCTGCAGCCCACACGGAGCGCGGAATATGAACCGACAGCCGAAGTCGATCTTCTGTTTCATCCGTCTCGAATTCGTCAGATTCGGATTCGTCAGATTCGAAGCTGTAAGTCTCAGAATGGTAAGGCTCGAAATGGTAAGTCTCGGAATCGGAATGACCGAAATCATGACGACCAGTAGCAGCTCCTGCTCCAGACCGATGCACACCATGGACAGGATCGCTTTCCGCACCTGGCAGGGGCTCCAAACGCAGGTGCTCGGGTGAAAAAGCCGCCGCCATTTCTGGATCGATCGCCACTTCCCCAGACCAATCTAGGCGATCATCTGCGTCCAAATCTAAATCGAGATCCGTTTCCGAATCCAGATTCAGATTCAGATTCAGATTGAGATCAGACTCAAGGGCCTCAAGAGTCGCCTCCCGATCGGCATCGGCTTTCGTCTCGTCACCGTTCTGGGCGTTACCGTTCTGGGCGTTACCGGTCTGGAGGTCACCAGCTTGCGTGGCCACCGCTGGAATTCTGGCCAAGGCGCTGCTCGACTGCGCCGGGGTGATGATTCTGGAGTCCCCTAGAAACTGCTTCAGCGGAACAATCTCCCACTCACATTCCCCGTAGGACTGCTTTTGGTTGATTACGCGAATAAACATATTCACCCCAATTGGGCCGGGGGCTCGCTCAGGGAAGACTGGGCGGTCCAAACCTCCGGGGGAGCGGCTTCCAATAAATCTTTGATGCGCTCAAAGGTGACGGTTAAGTTGGGCTGTACCGTAATCACATGTTCTACGAGCACCAGCAAACGCCCCCCCGAGGCGCACACCGAATGGCCAGCACGTCTGGGCCGACCTGCTGCCAGCGCTGGGTCAAATAGTCACCCAGCGGCTGGTAGGGATTTTCGGGTGCGGTGGGCGTGGGAATAATCGTAGAGGTGCCGATGGCTTGCGATCGCATAGGGTTCGGAGCTGTGGATCTGGAGCGAGGGGTCTGAAGCGATGAGCCTGGATTTGTGAGCCTGGGATCGGGATGGGCTCATCCGTGAGGGGGCGATCGCCACGTTACTTCGATTACGGACGCTTGACCTTCATGCGGAGAATATAGGCGCTCCTCCGGACAGTTGGCAAGACTTTTACCGCCTTACAGCAATGCAACCCGTTTGACCAGAGATTGTAAGACAAGTCCAGCGAGATGGGGATGTTCGATGGATTGGATTCGGCTGGGTTTGTCCAGATTTCGCTTGTCCCTAGCGGGCTTCGCTAAATTGCAACTCGTAGGGCAGGTATTGTTCTGAATTGATCGAGCCGACCCAGATCTGATAGTCCCCCGGCATCCACTGACCGGCAATACTGGGGCCAGCAAGGGTGCGATCGTCGTTACACCAGGTTCCGCCAGGGCCGCGTACCAACAAAATGGTGTCGCCAGAGCTGGCAACTTGAAGATTGAGATAGTTAAAGAAACTGGTGAGCCTTACTTCATGGTCCGGTTTGTCGCTGATGAAGCCGACGCAGGATCCCGTTTCGGTTTTCAATCGGCCTGCCACAGTTTCGGTATAAGCTTCGCCACCACTGAGCCCGCGTAGGACAGTCGGATCTGGAATAAAGCGTGGCCCCAGTTTGGTATCGGTAAACATCGGCTGGTTGCGAACCACTTGGGCCATGAGCGGGCGATGCGACATGCCGCTGACCACCGCACCTAGCAAAACGAGGCTAACCATCGCACCCCGCGCCATCAAGCGCTGTACACCCACATGCTGAACAATTTGCATTTCCCCTGACTCCCGATGACTTTACAACTTGGAACTTCAACTTGGAACCATTCGAAACCGCTTGGAGCCATCACAAAATGGCCAGCGAACCGACACCTCAGTCTGGGAGTTAGCCCAGGCTGAGGCCGACGAATTGACCGTTATGGTACTTGATCATTCTAATTTTTTGTCACGGATGCTTTCCGAATTGCAGTCGTGAACCAGGGGAGGTTTGGGCTGAGGTTTGGGCTTAAGCCTGGGTTGCCACAGCGATCGCTTTCTCGAGACGGCTTTTGTCCCAGCCTCTTTGGTTTAGCAGCAGCCAAGCATCCACTAAGTCTGGTCCCTGCAAACTCCCCATCAGGGCAGCGCGCAAGCTTCGCATTACGATCCCTTTTTTGACCGCTTGGGTTTGGGTGACTTGGTCGATGATCTGCTTTGCCACTTCAGATGAGGTGACTGGCTGCTGGGCAATGGCCTCCAAAACGCCCTGCACGATTCCGGCCCCGGATACTTGCTGGAGTAAGGCCGCTGCGTCGGGTTGGATTTCGACAGTTTCGTGGCCAAGCAGAGCCGCTTGCCCGACGCCATCATTGATTTTGACCAGGCTGGGCGCGATTAGTTGGGTGAGCTGGAGCAGCCAGGGGCGATCGGCTCCGCCAAGCTTCGTAGAATCGGGAGATAAGCCTCCAGAGGCATCACCTTCCCCCGCAAATTCGTAGCCCGCTGCTTGCCACAGCGGCAGCAACTCCTCTAGCAGTTGCTCTGCCGGAATGCCATGCAACACCTGAGCATTGAGCCAGTTAAGCTTGTCCCAATCGAATTTGGCTCCGGCCCGATTTACCCGCTCAAAACCAAAGGCAGTTGCGGCCTCAGCTAGGGTAAATCGTTCGGTCATGGGTTCCGGCGGCGACCAGCCCAACAATCCCATGTAGTTGGCCAGGGCATCGGCGGTGTAGCCCATCGCTTCAAAGTCTGCGACGGAGGTAACGCCGTCGCGCTTCGAGAGTTTTCGGCCTTCGGCATTGAGAATCAGCGGGGTATGGGCAAATTGGGGAATCGCTTTGCCCAGCGCTTCGTACAGCAGAATTTGTTTGCCTGTGTTGGCAATGTGATCTTCACCGCGAATCACATGGGTAATGGCCATGTCGGCGTCGTCTACCACCACCACGAAGTTGTAGAGGGGCAGGCCGAGGGTGCCAGCGGGGGCGCGCCGAGCGATGACCATGTCGCCCCCGAGGTCGCTGCCCTTCCAGGTGACGGTGCCGCGTACCAGGTCATCCCATTGGATGATGCGATCGTCCTCAATTTTGAACCGGATCACGGGCTCTCGGCCCTCGGCCTCAAAAGCAGCTCGCTGTTCGGGGGTTAGATCGCGGTGTCGGTTGTCATAGCGAGGGGCTTCCTTGCGAGCCTTTTGGGCTTCGCGCATAGCCTCTAGCTCTTCGGACGTGCAGTAGCAGGGATAGGCTGAGCCCTGATCCAAAAGCTGCTGGACGGCTGCGCGGTAGAGATCCATCCGCTGAGTCTGATAAAGCGGCCCTTCGTCCCAGTCGAGGCCGAGCCACTTGAGCCCGGCCAGGATGTTGTCGGTGTATTCGGGGCGCGATCGCTCCTGATCCGTATCCTCAATCCGCAAAATAAACGTCCCGCCCTGGTTGCGTGCAAACAGCCAGTTGAACACAGCGGTTCGGGCGGTGCCAATGTGCAAGTTGCCGGTGGGGCTTGGTGCAATGCGAACACGAACAGACATAGGCTGGAGAAGAACAAGGATAAGAACAAAGCCATATTCACACCAAAAAGCGAAACAGAATCAACTGCTTCGCTTCTGGGTGCTGCTGAGACAGTTCTCCCTTCAGAGAACTGTCTCCTCCAAACGGACTCTCTCAAAAACGGGACTGACGGGATTCGAACCCGCAACTTCCGCCGTGACAGGGCGGTGCTCTAACCGGTTGAACTACAGTCCCAGATTGTGTTGCACCGCACTCGATTTGCGGCCTTCACTATTGTGCAGAGTAGAAACTCATTTGTCAACGGATTTTCATCTCCGTTCTTGACAGACCCGAGCCCCTCATGCCCACACAACGCGCCCTGGAGGACTTGAACCCCCGACATTCGGTTTTGGAGACCGACGTTCTACCAACTGAACTAAGGACGCAAGTAGGGAGACCAATGTTCCCCCCGACATTATGACACGGAAGCGTGGGAAATCGTCTAGAGAGGACGATCGAAACGTTGCTTGACGCGGGTTGCCTTGCCGACGCGATCGCGCAGGTAGTACAGCTTGGCCCGACGCACTTTACCGCGACGAATGATGGTGATCACGTCAACGAGCGGAGAATGGAGTAAAAACACCCGCTCAACGCCAATCCCTTGGAAAATCTTGCGCACCGTAATCGTTTCATTGATGCCGCCGTTCCGTCTCGCGATCACCGTCCCCTCATAGGGCTGAACTCGTTCTTTTTCTCCCTCTCGGATGCGAACCCCGACGCGAACGGTATCGCCGATGTAAATCTCCGGGAGATCTTGCTTGATATGTTCCGCTTCAATCGAGCGGATAATTGCTTGGGCGTTCATGCTTGCGTGCCAAAATCTCACGATTCACCATCGTACCGGTCTTTTCCTCTTACGTCTAGGCAAACGATCAATTCAGCACGGCTCATTTCGAGAAACGTATCAGCCGATTGGATTTAGTCTGCTCCCCCTGGCCACTCTCCTGGTGTTTCCCAGCGTCCCCCTCAAGATTCTGTTAACTTGGGTAAGGAACTGTTAACTCCCCACTCATCTAGCTTTTTTCGCAATCCGACATGAACATCTTTGGTAGCTTGCTGGCCCAGCCCAAAACGAAGGGACCTCAAGTCCAGCGGCAGCGTCGCGGCATTGAGATCAAATCCAATCGCGAAATTGAGATTATGCGCCAGGCCTCCAAAATCGTGGGGACGGTGCTGAAAGAAATCTCTCAAATGGTTGAGCCAGGGATGACGACGCTAGATCTGGATGGCTATGCCGAGCGTCGCATCCGCGAGCTGGGTGCAACCCCAAGCTTTAAGGGCTACCACGGCTTTCCTGCTTCGCTTTGCACCAGCATCAACGACGAAGTAGTTCACGGGATTCCGAACAAGAAAAAAGTGATTCGTGAAGGGGATGTCCTCAAGGTTGATACGGGGGCATTTTTCCAGGGGTTCCATGGCGATTCCTGCATCACCATCGGCGTGGGTGACGTCAAGCCCGAGGCCCAGCGGCTGATTCGGGTGGCGCAAGAGGCGCTGTTCAAGGGCATTGAGCAGGTGAAGGCGGGCGGCTATTTACTCGATATCGCTGGGGCCGTGGAGGATCATGTCAAGTCCAATGGCTACAGCGTTGTGGAAGACTACACCGGCCATGGCGTGGGTCGCAATCTCCATGAGGAGCCCTCGGTGTTTAATTTCCGCACCAACGAAATGCCCAATGTCAAACTGCGGGCGGGGATGACTCTGGCGATCGAGCCTATTCTCAATGCAGGCACCAAGCAAACCCGCACGCTGCGGGACAAGTGGACGGTGGTGACCATTGATAAGGCGCTGTCAGCCCAGTGGGAGCACACGGTGTTGGTGACGAAGGATGGCTACGAGATTTTGACCGATCGCACCCATCTGTAAGAAGTTGCGTTAAAGAACTGATTCAAAAATGATTCAAGCGATCGCGAAACCTATTTCCCTGGAAGAGTTTCTGCAACTACCAGAAACCCAGCCCGCCAGCGAGTATGTGAGGGGGCAGATTGTTCGGAAGCCCCTCTCTTCGGACAAGTCCAGCCGGTTGCGGAAGACGCTGCTGAAGAAGATTAACTCTGTCTTGTTGATGGGAGAGACTGCTAAGGCCTTCCCAGAGTTGCGCTGTTCGTTTGGGGATCAGTCCTTTGAAGCTTGGCCTAGCCAATCGTTTGTTCCCGATATTGTCGTTCTCCGAAAAGAGAATATCCCCGTTGAGGCATCCGGCGAGGTGGCGAATGCGATCCTCACCCCACCCGATTGGATGATTGAAATTGCGCCGTCGGAACAGGGCTATCGGCGAGCAACAGAAAACATCTTATATAGCCTGGATCGGGGCTGCCAGATGGGATGGCTGATTGAGCCAGAGGAGAAAAATGTCGTGGTTTCGCCGCAGGATGGGCGATCGCGTAGCTTCAGTCAGTGGGACGCTGTCCTGCCCGTACCGGATTGGGCCTCAGGGCTAGAGCTAACGGTGGGTGAGCTGTTTGGTTGGCTGATTGAGCCGCCGATTCTAAAGTTTGCGGGGGTATTTGAACACGATCCTGATTTTGCTGAGGTTGTGGCCCAGATGCGTGCAGAGCGAAAATTAGATGACGAAAATCCTGCTTATACGGTGAGTGGGTAGGGGATGGCCAGTTATGTTCTAGACAGCGATCACATCTCACTGTTCTTGGGAAATCACCCGCAAGTTTGTGAGCGTTTTGCCAAGGAGTGGGCGGATTCGGCCATCACGATCATTTCGGTACAGGAGATATTCAATGGTTGGGCGAGTCGTCTGAGTCGTTCAGGATCTGAGCTTGAGACGGTTCGGGTTTACGAAAAGTGGCATGTCGTCACTGAGTTTTTTAAGCTCATCGAAATTCTCAACTATGATGCGGCAGCTAGCCGAGTCTACGAAGCGTTGATCCAGGGCAACCCTGAGTTGGGGAAGCGGCGTTTGGAGAAGGACATGAGAATTGCGGCGATCGCCCTCTCCCAAGACATCACGGTTGTAACGCGAAACCAGCGGGATTTTGAGCCGGTGCCGGGGTTGGCTTTGGAAAACTGGACGGTCTAGGGCTATCTTCAAAACTCAACAAATGCTTCATGAACCCACCCATCTGCTCCTGAAACAACAAAGCGGACATGGTGCCATTGGTCTCCATCTGCTGAGGTCTGAGCGTCTAAGACTTCTACTTGATCACCAACCACACCATAATGCCGTGCACGATAATTCTCTCCAGGGCCCACGCGAACGTTAATTTGCGCATCCGAATCATTTGCTATGAGCTTGCCCACCATATTCTCTTGGGGAACTGAAGTACCCTCAGATGACTTAGGAGTAGTGTGTCCGGACCGATTCTGTATCCTTTCAGCATCAGCGGGGGGGGCCGACTTCGCCAGACTTTTCAGGCCGCTCATTGAGCGATAGCCCTTCGGGCAAGGGTTGAACAACGGGATTAACAACATTATTTATAATTGAGGTGTTGTTGATGATGGAAGTATTTGTGTTGCTCTGTTCGGGGTTGGTCTGGCGAGGTAGAGCCTCTTCCACTCCACTCTCCGTGGCGTCTTCTCGGGGTGGACGGCCCTCAGTTCCCGATTTGACAGCGCCGTAAGCTGTAATTAATGCAACCAGAATTGGGACAACCACAGCAGTTATGGTGGTCAGTTTGTTGCTGCTCATGTGCAATAAACTCCAACGGAAAATTTCGCTGCTAGCTGTAGTGTCTTATTAGTCTCAATGCAGTTTCAGTATATTCAAAAAACAACCCAATAATAAGCTCATCGCCCTGTAGAGTCGATAGACTCATTGGTGTCATGAAGCCGGGATTCATTGTGGGACTTGAGCTGGACAAAAAGGCTGTTCGACCATATTATAAACCGCTTAGACTTTAAACGCCGATTGTTCCCGGTCTATATAGCGATTTTCATTCTGAGAATCGCTATATAGACCGGCTCAGCCATGTTGGCATTGAACCGAGCGCAACAATTACTAGGTTGGTCAGTGATTGTTGCGTTCCTCGCCGATTAAGCAGCTCTCTCGGCGTTTTCGACAGAACCAACGCCTTTCTGTCATCCGCTTTCCCGTCCGACAACTCCGCCGCGTCGAACAAGGCTTCACTGATAAGCTCACGCTCCAGGCTCACTAAACAACCGAAAATAAGTCGCAACGCAAAACTCTTTAATCGGAAAGGTTACAAAGGTCAGCGGATTAATCGTGACGATGATGTTGGTGTGGCCTTGTTGCGCAAGGCTCACGATTTTGGCCGCGACGCGATCGCCGTCCATAATCCCCACCGGATTAAGCTCACTTTTGAATGGCCCCAGAATAATTTTGCGAATCGGGCAGGGTGCATCGAGCCGCCGCAGGGTCACCAGGTCGCCGAGGGTGCGTTTGCTCAGTTCGTAGAGCGGGCTCAGGGCTGGGTTCGATTCGGCTTCGGAGGTATTGACCCAGATTTCTTTGCGATCGGCATTGGTCTCGGTCACGGTGCTCAAAAATAGCTCCAGCAACCGCCAGCTCGAAAAAGCATTGACCTCATAGGATTTTTCAATGGCAGCAGGGGAGCGATCGCCATAGACATTCACCCCGTGATTGAGCACCAAAATATCCAGGGTCTCGAACAAGGGAGCCAGGGCGGCTTCCTCGCCGACTTTCCAGGAGAGGGTTTGGAAGACTGGTTCTGGGGGGCGATCGCGCTCCACGGAAGACACCTCCCGTGACGTCAACGCCGTGAGCTTTGCGCCCTGGGCCTGAAGCTGACGCAATAAGGCTTGACCCAGCGTCCCCGAAGCGCCGGTAACAGCAATGCTTTTACCCTTGAGACTCCGAGCTGAATCCTGCGGCATCATGACCTCAGCGCCCTGGGCGGCACCCTTAACCGCAGAGTAACCCTTGCACGATTCTCGGCGAGAGGGGGTAACCTAGGGTCTGCAGCGTGGGTCGATATTTCTTTCACGGGCACTTATTTCATCGGAGAACTCTAGTAAACATGGACTTCAGTCAACTGTCACCTGCACCGAAACAGGCGGTCGGTGTTTACGTCCCCTACTACAACCAGCAGAACAAGCGCTCGGTTCTGCCCTTTGCCATTAGCCTCTACCAAAAGGGCGCGGTGGAAGGTGAGCGTCGCATTGAAGGCGGAGAGAGCGTTCCCTTTGTTGCCAGTTGGTTTGTCTCGGCCCTGCCTTCTGACATCACGCGCTGCCGTCTTCAATTTGATGGCAACTCGGAGCTGGACTACGAGATCACCCTGGCCAATCATGAGTTCATCGAATTTTTGATTGATCTGCTGATCAACCACAAGCGCCTCAAAATTACCGATTTTCCCCAGTCTTTCTACCGTCGTCTGCTGCAATACGAGGATGCCTAGAACTCGTAATTGCCTCGTCTGCGGAGCGTCTCTAGAATGAAGGGGATTGCTCTTTTCTGGGGTCTAAGAAAAACGTGCCAAATTCCGCGAAGCACTTACTGGTGGGTTCTGTCGAAGCCCATAGCGGCAAATCAGCGATGGTGCTTGCGATCGCGCATCAGCTCAAGGCCCTCGGCCACAGCGTTGGCTACGGTAAGCCCCTGGGCTCTTGCCTCGACAATCCCTTCGGCCCAGCCTGCAACGCTACCTCTGGCACCCAGGGAATGATCGATGAAGATGTGCGGTTTCTGGCCCAGAGCCTAGCACTACCCGACGACGAGCTACACCCCACCCTGCTGCTGCTCGATCAGCACACGATCCAAAAACGCCTCCTCGGTGAGGAATCGATCGACTACCGCGATCGCCTCAGCGCCTATCAAGACAGCCTCGGCAGTGACCTCGTCTTGATTGAAGGCCCCGGAACTTTGGATGAGGGCTATTTGTTTGAGTTGTCCCTGGGGCACATCGCCGAGGCTTTGAATGCATCGGTCTTGCTGGTCAGTCGGTTTAGTGAGC